>NZ_JBFBBR010000009.1:376429-425566 GCF_040682795.1 Streptomyces sp. NPDC051105
GCTCGCGAGAGGTCCACCGTCCGTTAGAGCCCCTCACACTCGCGACGGACCCACCGGCCGTTAGAACCTTTCGCGTCCCCGCGAAACAATAACGCCCGCTACAAGCACCCCCGAGACTCCCGACCATGCCCACCACCTACCGGTCTCTCTTCCGCACGCCCGAGTTCACCCCCCTCTTCCTCGGCTCTGCCGCCCAGAACGCCGGCGGTACCGTCGGCGGGCTCGCCCTCGGCACGCTCGTCTACCGCACCACCGGCTCCCCCCTCCTGTCCGCGCTGAGCATGTTCGGCCCCTCGCTGGCCCAGGTGCTGGGCGCGACCTTCCTGCTTTCCGGCGCCGACCGGCTGCCCCCACGCACCACCCTCGCCGTGATCTCGGCCACCTTCGCCGTCGGCACCGCGGGCATGGCGCTGCCCGGCCTCCCGCCCGGCGTGCTGCTCGCCGCCGTCCTGCTGCTCGGCCTGGTCGCCTCGCTCGGCGGCGGGGTCCGCTGGGGGCTGCTGAACGAGATCCTCGCCAAGGACGGTTATCTGCCCGGGCGTTCGCTGTTCAACATGATGAGCGGACTGGTGCAGGTCACCGGGTACGCCGCCGGCGGGGCCCTGCTCGCCGCCGTCTCCCCACGCGCCTGCCTGCTGCTCGCCGCGGCCCTCTACCTGGCGTCCGCCGTCGTGGTCCGCCTCGGCCTGACCGACCGCCCGCCCCGTGCCGCCGGCCGACCCTCGGTCGCGGAGACCCGCCGTACCAACGCCCTGCTGTGGTCGTCCCGCCCGCGCCGCCTCACCTATCTCGGCCTGTGGCTGCCCAACGGCCTGGTCGTCGGCTGCGAGTCGCTGTACGTGTCGTACGCCCCGGACGCGGCCGGCACCCTCTTCGCCTGCGCCGCCCTCGGCATGCTGGCCGGTGACGTGACCGTCGGCCGACTGCTCCCGCCCGCCGTCCGGACCCGCATGGCCACCCCCCTGCTCCTGCTCCTGGCCACGCCTTACCTGCTCTTTTTCCTCCACCCGCCCCTGGCACTCGCCACGGTCTGCGCCACCGTCGCCTCCGTCGGCTTCGGCGCGAGTCTGGTCCAGCAGGAGCGGCTGATGAGCCTGACCCCCGAGGAACTCAGCGGCCACGCCCTGGGGTTGCACTCGGCGGGGATGCTGACC
Organism: Streptomyces sp. NPDC051105; assembly: GCF_040682795.1. Taxonomy (NCBI): domain Bacteria; kingdom Bacillati; phylum Actinomycetota; class Actinomycetes; order Kitasatosporales; family Streptomycetaceae; genus Streptomyces; species Streptomyces sp. NPDC051105. The sequence continues at coordinate 377,584 of NZ_JBFBBR010000009.1, forward strand.
CTGCAGGGCGTGGGTGCGGCACTGGCGGGCTCGGTGGCCCAACTCACCTCGCCCGCCAGTGCGATGACGCTGATGGCGCTCGCGTCACTCGCCGTGACGCTGACGCTGGCTACTGCCGGTCGGCAGGAGCGGAAGGTTCCGGCGACGGTCCCCGTGGGGCGGTGACCTCCCCGGCCGGCCCGAACCGGTCGGCGACGGCGGCGATCTGCTCGATCCCGGCCTTCAGCGCGGCCTGCCCCTCCGGCGCCTCCAGCTCCCGCTCGTTCTTCTCCACCTCCTGGTCGAGCCGCTTGGTGGCGCGCTCGAAGTAGCGCAGCAGCTCGACCGGGAAGGGCATCACCAGGGTGGAGTTCTTCTCGGCGGCCACCTCGACGACGGTCTGCAGCAGCCGCAGCTGCATCGCCTCGGGCGAGTCGGACATGATCCGGGAGGCGTTGGCGAGCTGCTGCGCGGCCTGGAACTCACCGTCCGCGGTGATGACCCGGGCCCGCCGCTCCCGCTCGGCCTCCGCCTGCCGGGACATGGACCGCTTCAGCGACTCCGGCAGCTGGACGTCCTTGATCTCGACGCGGTCGATGTGGATGCCCCACTCGGCGGCCGGGCTGTCGATCATCAGGGCGAGCCCCTCGTGCAGCCGCTCCCGGTCGGTGAGCAGGTCGTCGAGGTCGCTCTTGCCGATGATGGACCGCAGCGACGACTGGGCGACCTGCCCGACGGCGAAGACGTAGTCCTGCACCTCGATCGCGGCGCGGATCGGGTCGGTGACCCGGAAGTAGACGACGGCGTCGACCTTCACGGACACGTTGTCCTTGGTGATGCCCTCCTGCGTGGGCACCGGCATGGTGACCACCTGCACGTTCACCTTGCGCATCCGGTCGGCGAAGGGAATGAGGAAGGTGATCCCCGGGTGCCGGTAGGCCGGCAGCGCCTTGCCCCACCGGAACACGACCCCGCGCTCGACCTGGTTGACCACCCGCATCCCGCTGCGCAGCACCAGCAGGACCAAAACGACGACCAGTACGACCCCTACGACGGCGCCGTCCATCGGCACTCACTCCATTCTCCGACGAGATCCGGACAACGATCCGGCAAGGATGAGGACACCGGCCGGACCCCACGGGATGCAGGGGCGGGCGTCAGGAGTGCGTAAAGAAAACGAACGGGAGCCGGGGGCGCCTCGGCACGAGGTCCACGGCGCGGTGCGGCTATCCCAGCGGCGGGCCCACGCAAGAACGCCCGGCCGGGAAACCCTGAACGCCCGGCCGGGAAACCCTGGCCGGGCGGCCGGGAAACCCCGAACGCCCGGCCGGGAAACCCTGGCCGGGCGCCTGCCCTGCGTGAACCGCTCGCGTCTTTTCCGGGCGTACCTAGTCGACGTCCACCGGACCGTCGTCCGACTTCCTGGCCTTGCTGGAGGGCAGCTGGAGCAGGCTGCTGCCGCCCTTCCCGCTCTCCTCCGGGCGGTGGCCGTCGGACTCCTGTCCGCTCAGGTTCTGCCGGACCGAATCGAGGATCGTCAGGCCCTGGGACACCAGGCCGGCGGCGATCTCGCCGAGGCCGTCCGCGCCGTTGAGGACGTTCACGTTGGCGCCGGCGAGACCGCCGGCGGCCTCCTTGACGATCTGCGGAAGCTGGTCGATCAGCATCCGGTCGAGCGCGACGCGGTCGTACGACGCCGCGGCCTCCGCCTGGATCTTCATCCGCTGCGCCTCGGCGGCCGCGAGGATCCTGACCCGCTCGGCCTCGGCCTCCGCGGGCTTCACGACCTCGGACACCAGCTGCTGCTGGCGCAGCTTGGCCTGGCGCTGGGCCAGCTCCGTCTGGGCGGCGAGCACCTCCTGCTGGGCGTGTGCCTGCGCCAGCGGTCCGGCCTGCGCGGCCTGCGCCTGGGCGCGGTCCACCTCGGCCGAGTACTCGGCCTTGACGATCGCGGTCTGCCGGGCGTACTCGGCCTGGTTACGGGCCGCCACCTGCTCCGCCTCGACCGAGGCCTGGGTGGCCTGCGCCTGGGCGATCTGCGCCTGCCGCTGGATGGCCGCCTTGTGCGGCGCGGACATGGCGTCGATGTAGCCGGTGTCGCCGTCGTCGATGGACTGGATCTGCAACGAGTCGACGATCAGGCCGATCTTCGCCATCTCCGTCTTGGAGGTGTCCAGGACCTCCGCGGCGAGCTTCTGCCGCTCGGTGACGATCTCCTCGACCGTCATCGAGCCGATGATGGCCCGCAGGTGGCCGGCGAAGATCCGACCGGTGAGCACGGACATCTGCTGCTGGTCGGAGAGGAAACGCTGACCGGCGTTGATGATGCTCTCGGGGTCGTTGCCGACCTTGAAGGCGATGACCGCGCGGACGTGCAACGAGATGCCCTGTCTGGTCACGCAGGTCTCGGTGACCTCGGACTCACACATGGACAGGGTGAGGAACCGGACCTTCCGGAAGACCGGCAGCACGAACTTGCCGTGCCCCGTCACCACTCGGAACGGCGCGCCCCCCAGTCCCCGCCTGCCCCCCGAGATCAACATCGCCTCGTCGGGAGCGGGGACGCGGTATCCGAACATGCTTGTACTCCTCAGCCGGCCTCGGCTCTGTCGCCGAGCGCGTCCAATGGATCCACCCACTCGATGACGCAGACCTCGCGGCATCCACGCGATTCGATCACGAGCACCGCGGCGCCCACCGGCAGGGGATCCTCCGACCAGGCGAGGAAGGTCTCGGAGCCGCCCCGGACCCGTACCAGGACTTCGCCGGGGCCGTCGGAACCACGGGTTCCGATGAGTACCTGCCCCATGCAGCCGATCACGGCATCGTCCTGCGGCATCATCGGCCGCCTTCCTCGTCCTGGCCCATGATTCCGACGATAGACCCACTCGGCCCCGGACCCAACGGGCAGGTAATTTCGGGCTCCCCACAGGAACGCCCACGCCCCGGCCGGGCCGCGTCTACCCGCCGTCCGCGTCCCGGTCGTCCTCGAAGACGATGAGCGGTTTGGCGCCGTGCGCGGGTGCCTCGGCGAACGCGATGGCTTCGGTGAAACGGTCGAGCGGGAAAGGCCGGCCCCGGGGGATGCTCAGCACCTCGTCGGCGACCAGACCGCGTACCTCGGAGAGCGCGCGCAGCGCATCCGCGGGTGAAGTGCTGCCGAACCAGCGGTTGAGCCAGAAGCCGCGGACTCTTTTGGTCTCGTAGATGACCGAGCGTGCCCGCAACGGGATCGTCAGCGCCGCCGGGTCGGTCTGCCGATGGGTGGAGAGCGCGCCGTAGACCACGACCTCTCCTCCCGGAGCCAGTGCCTGGGACACCTGGGCACCCACGTCGCCCGCGACGCAGTCGGCGGCCTTGCGCACGCCGCCCGGTCCTGCGATCTCGGCCACCCGCCGCACCAGGTCCTCGTCCTCGGTGCAGACGACCTCGTCACCACCGAGCGCTCTGATCTCCTCGACGGCGGCGCGCCTCCGTACGACGTTGATCGTGCGCATCCCCAGATGCCCGGCCAGCTGAATGACGAGCCGGCCGACGGTGGAGCCCGCGGCCGTCTGCACCAACCACTCACCCGGCTGTACGTCGAGTTCGCGCGTCACCAGGAGCAGCGCGGTCAACGGGTTGACGGCGAGTTGACAGGCGCTGGAGTCGCTCAGACGGTCGGGGACCGGCAGGAGCCTGTGGGCATCGGCGACCAGGTATTCCTGCCAGGTACCGGCCACCCGCGGGCCGGGACGGCCACGGCCACCACGCGCTCGCCGATCTCCAGCCCCTCGGTGTCCGGGCCCAGGGCCTCGATGCGGCCCACGCATTCCATGTGGCCGCCGACAGTGGGAAACCCGGGGGAGAAGCCGTAGCGGCCACGCAGCACATGCAGATCACTGGCGTGAATCGGAGTCGCCTTCACACGGATCAGCGCCTGACCGGTCCCCGGGGTGGGAACAGGCCGGGATTCCAGCCGCAGGACATCGGCCGGCTCGCCGGCCGTTCCCGCTACGAGCGCGCGCATGGATCGTGGCATGAGTGACCTCGTCTCTCGGCGCCCGCCGGGCCCGGCGGGCGTTCCGGACGGAGCAGGCCCGTGCGCGGAGTGTCATCGGCGCCCGGGTCCCCTCCGGGCCTTTACCGGACCCCGGACACATGCCCTGCGAAGTCCGCCGCGCGCACCGCACCCGAGATCACGCTAAGCGCCACGGGCAGGCCCTGCAATCCAGCCTCCGACGGCTCCGTCCGGGGCCCCGTTCGGACGGGCGGCCTGACCACCACGCCGCATCCGGCGGTCGAGCAGCGGCGCGACGCACCCCACTTCGAGGCGGTCCTGGACGGCATCCGGGTGCCCCGGCCCGACGCACGCCTCCCGCGAGAACCTTGCTGGATGTGGCGGAGGAAAAATACGCCACCCTTCAGCATCCTGCCCGGTGAAATCGGCGATCAACAGGGGGAGGAACCACGGAGCGACCCGCCCACGACCTGGCCTCGATCGGAGTCCCTCTGGATGAGCAGCAGCCTCCGAGACCTCATGATCAACCTCTCTTCCGCTGCCATCGCCTTTGCGGCCGGTTGGTCATTCGACAAGCTTCGCGACTTGTGGCGATTCCGCAACATCCGAGGCTTCTGGAAGCCGTTCGCCACCAGCGACCTAAGGGTCGTGACGTCGATCTTCATCAAGGAAGAGCATTACATTTGGGAGCGATCAGGGCTTGTCGGCGTGGGGGATGTGCTGGCTCTGAATGAACTTCGGCAACAATTGAAGCGAGCGGGAGTCGACCAGCTTCCGATTACGCCGAGTCACCAGCTCACCGGGCTTGAGCGGCAAGGCAATCTCGTGCTCGTCGGGGGACCGCACTCCAACCGAATAACTGCCGAGGTCATGCAGCGATTGCCCGTGACCTTCACCTTTGGTTCCGTAGAGGCGCATGACGCACATATCTATGACTCCGTGACAGGTGATGTCATGCGATGCGTCATGAACTCCGATGATCAACTCGTCGTCGATCAAGGCATACTCATTCGAGCGACTAATCCTTTCGATCGGGAGCGAAACGTCGTCATCCTTGCCGGAAGTTTTGGATTTGGTACGAGTGCAGCAGCCCGCCTCCTCGCCGGCCTGGAGATCCTCACGCACGAAATCGTCGCTCAGGGTAATCCGTTTGAGGCCGTCTTCTCTGTTGAGATAGCCGGAGGTACACCCCAGCAGATCGAGTTGAAGAAACTACGGCAGCTGGATTCCACGGTGCTTCGGGTGGGAACGTAGGCCCAGCTCCTCGTGGTGTCAGCGCGCCGCCGCTCAAGGCCGACCAGTCGAACGGCCGGGTTCGGAGCCACCTGTGCCCGACCAGCGGAAACGCGGCGATCGCGGGCGGAAGGACATCGGCTTCCCGACGCTCACCGTCGCCTGCCCCATGGGCTGCCTGCCCAAGCTCGCTGCCCGTTCGAGCCGAGCCCGGGTACCGACCGGTCATCGTGGCGGTCGGCGCCACCGAGGACGCCGCCCAGGTCGTCGACGTGGCCGCCGCCATCGTGAACCGTGCCGCCGGTCCGCGCGGGGATCGGCCGATCGCGATCGTGAGTGCGTCGACGTCGCGGCGTGCTGGGCGAGGACCCTGCCGGCTGTGGCGGGGTCACCGGTGGCAGGGCACGGTGGCATGTCGGTCGGAAGGCCCTGACGGTGGCCGAGGGCTGGCCAGGTGACGGCTACGGCTGCCGCATCCCGCTCTTGACCCCGAGCCTTCGTCGGCCGCATTCGGCCCGATAGGGCCAGGCGCCCCTGGATGCGTGCTTGACGGCCCCTGCCCTGCTGCTCGGCCGGCCGGGGGCCGCTCGTTCCGGGGAACTTGCAGTCTCCCGTTGCGACTTCCGCTGATCAGGGCTGGGGTGTCACCGCAGTCCACTGAGACTGAGGCGTCGTCCCCTGTGCCGGAGCGGGACATACGAGCGTGGTGCCGTTGGCCGCGCAATGCAGCGTGTAGACCGAGCCGCCCTGAGTGATGATCTTGTAGAACGCGTCACTGCCCTGAGCGTCGACCGAGACGCCGCAGACCGGGGAATTCGTGGGAAATCCGGCGATCGTGCTGAGGTCGGTCCAGCCGGCCGTGTTGGCCGGGCCCGAGACGATGTTCGGGTTGTCCGGGTTGGTGTTGGTGTTGGGGCGCCTCCCGGCGAACGGCACCCCGTCAACGAGTGCGGCGAGGAATTGCTCCATGCCGTTCGGCTTCGTCGAGTCGACACCGGTGCCACATGCGGTTGCGGTCGCCGTCACCGTCGCGGTCGCCGTGGTGGTCGCGGTTGCGGTCTTCGTTACGGTGACGGTGGGTTTCGGGTGGGTGGTGTCGCAGTCGTCGTCGCCCCCGCGTCGGCCGGGCTTGTGGTGGTCGCAGTGGGGATCGACGGTGTATGACACGCCAGTCTGGGACGCGACCCCGGCGGCCGCCGCCACCGCGGGAGTTCCTACCGCGACCGTAACCGCCGTCGCGATCGCGGCCAGCCTGCGGACCCTGTGGGAGCCGCCGTGACCGGCTGGCCCGAGTTGCGAGGTCGTTCTGCGTTCAGGACTCATGGGGGTGCTCCTTGCTACTAAGTCCCGGGTGATCCCCGAGGCCACCTGCGGAGCTTGGCCTGGGCGCATCGGAGCACCGGTCTGATAGTGGGAAACACGCTTGTAGATCAATAAATCGGACTAGCTGACATCTTCCGAATGGGGCATTTTCTGTGGATTATCTGTGCGTGCCGGGCGGGGTCGGTACTTCGGCGTAAACGCTCGCCGGCATGTCTTCACCACACAGCGGCAGGAGCCCTCCGGTGGTCCCGGCGCGGGCACCGCTGTCCGGGCACTGCCGGTTCCGCCGCGCGACACCACACCGCCCGTGTCACCGAGCGCGCGCCTGCCGGGCCTGGTCACTTCGCCGCTGCGCATGATGGCGGCGATCGTCGGAGTCACGCTGAGCGCCGTGCCGTTCGCGATGGCGACAAAGCCCGCGTCGGCGCCCGCGCCGCAGCCGCACGTGGCCTCTTTCCAGGTAAGGGACCAGGAAATACCGGGCTTCTGGGGCGCCAACCGGTGCGCAACGGCAACCACCGGGGCGACTACGTGAAGGCGTGGCGGCACGTCCACGACCTCTTCGAGCAGGCCGGTGCCGACAACGTCGTCTGGCTGTGGAGTCCGAACGTGGTGCGGGACGCGCCCGCCGTGTCGCTGCGGGGGCTGTACCCCGGGGACGCGTACGTCGACCTGGTGGGGATGACGGGCTATCAGGACGACGAGTCCACGGCGGGCGCGGTGTTCGACGCGACACTCGCCCGGCTGCGCGGGCTGACCGGTCGCCCGGTGGTGATCGCGGAGACCGGGGCCCGGCCGGGCCGGAAGAAGGCCGCCTGGATAGCCGCCTTCTTCCGCTGATTCGCCGCGCACCGGGAGGTGATCGGCTTCGTGTGGTTCGAGCGCAGCCGTGCCGAAGGCGGCCACCAGGACTGGCGCTTCACCCAGACCCCGGGACCACCCGGGCCTTCGCCGGCGGCTGGACACCGTACGGCTGGCGAGGATCAGCCGTTCGTAGGGGTGGCGGAGGCCGTCGGGGTCCCCGACGTGGACAGGTCCGCCGACCCGGTCAGGTCGATGTGCGCGAGCCCGTGCCGGAATGCCTTGAGCGTCGCCCCGTTCTCGGTGAAGCGCCAGTCCGCGCCGCCGCCCTGTTGCCGGTCGCGTTCGAACCAGATGAAGCCGATGACGTCGTCCTGCTTGCTCTTCCCGAGCCACTTGAAGAAGTCAGTGATCCACGCCGCCTTCGACGCGCCGGGCTGCGCGCCGGCCTCGGTGATGACGATCGGGTGGTCGGTGAGCTTGCGCAGCTTCTTCAGGGTGGGGTTGAAGACGGCGACCGCGGTCTTCTCGTGCACGGCGTAGCCGACCGTGCCGATCCAGTCGGTGTAGTCGTCGCCGGGATACAGCTCGGCCAGGCTCACCTTGGGCACCGGGCGCAGGATGTTCGGGCTCCACAGCCAGATGACGTTGTCGGCGCCGGCCTGCTCGAAGAGGTCGTGGACGTGCCGCCACGCCTTGACGTAGTCGCCCTTGTGGTTGCCGCTGCGCTGCTCCGACCAGGGGTACCAGGCGCCGTTCATCTCATGCGCGAAGCGAACGACCACGGGCCACCGGTGGGCGGCGACGGCTTTCGCGAAGCGCGTGACGTACGCGTCGTACGTGCCGTCGGCGATCTTCGAGAGGGCGTACTTCGGCTGGTCGGTGCCGTATTTCCGGCCCGCCCAGGGCTGCCAGGAGATCACCGGGAGCATGCCCTGCCGGTAGGAGGCGTCGACGGCGGTGGGGTCGAAGCCTTCGTTCCAGTTGACGAAGTACTCGGACATGGTCGGCCGCTGTCCGGCCGCCTTCGCCAGGGTGTTCGTCTTCTTGGTCGACCAGGGGATCTGGGTGCTGCTGAGTCCGAAGTACTTGCCCTCGGGAGCGGTGAAGGAAGCTTTCTGCGGGACGGTGGAGCGGGCGGTGGACGTTCCGGACGTGAGCCGGTCCTTGATGCCCGGCTCGGCCGCGGGGACACCGAGGCCCTGGTAGACCGGCTCGGAGCTGGAGTTGGCGAGGAGGTAGACGCCGTAGCTGAGGAGCGTCAGTACGACGACGTTGACGGCCATCCACAGCCGCAGCCGGACACCGCTACCGCGGTTCCACCAGTGCAGGCGCTTGGCATGGGACCGGCCGGAGGACTCGGCTGTCTCAGACACTCATCATCACCGATCCGAAGAGCAGGGCGGCGCCCAGCAGGTAGGGGACCCCGACGAGGGGGCTGCGGGTGCGTTCGCCGGCGAAGCTGTCGGCACGGGTTCCCCAACTCGCGTTGTGCGCCATGCGGAAGAAGCCGAGGAGCCGAACCGGGAGCAGGAGCAGCGTGTTGATGATCATGAACACCGGCAGGAAGACCATGTCCTTGGGCCGGTAGGCGAAATGGCGGCCGAAGCGGATGGCCATGGAGATCAGGGACATGAGGGCGGCCAGGCCGAGGACGAACACCAGCGCGTGCCACGGAGTGTGCGGCAGCGGCAGCTGGTTGTAGATGCCGGGCTTGTCGCGCTGCCAGGCGGCGACGGCCCAGGACGCGAAGGTGCCGAGCAGGACGAAGGGCACCAGGATGTCGGCGATGTAGAACAGCCAGAGCATCTTCGCGTGGCGCAGCATCCACCAGAACATCCGCAGGGTGTTGTACTGCGAGCCGCGCGCCCAGCGGTACTGCTGCTTGGCGAGCTTCCGCAGCTCCAGCGGGGCGTCGGTGTAGACCAGCGAGGTGGACTGGTAGACACTCCTGTACCCGGCCTTGAGCGTGTAGTTGGTCAGCGTCCGGTCGTCGCTGACCTCCAGGAAGACGCCGAGGAACTTCTCGCTGAGGAAGTCCTCCATGCAGTCCTCCAGGATGCTCCGGCGGAAGGCGATGGTCCGGCCGGGCAGGCAGCCCACCGTGCCGACCACGCTCATCGCGGGCATCGAGTAGTGGCAGCGGACGCTCTCCAGCCAGTCGGCCCAGCGGGTGAGTACCGAGCGTCCAGGGTCAAGGATCCGCTGCCGGGTGGTGACACCGCCGACCTCGGGATCGCGGAAGGGTTTCACCAGTTCGGCCAGGGTGTCCGTGGTCCAGATGGTGTCCGAGTCGACGAGTACGGCGATCTCGCCGGTCGCCTCCGCCAGGCCGACGCGCAGCGCGTTGCGCTTGCCGGGGGTCTCGGTCCAGCGCCAGTCGACACCCATGTCGGTGCAGATGTCCTCCAGGACCGGGTTGCGCCGGCCGTTGATGACGACGATGACCTCGGTCGGCTGCTGCTCGGTTATTCGCTGGAGCACGGAACGGAAAAGGCCTTCCGGCTCGTCGACGACGGGAATGATGACGGAGGTCGTCGTCTGCCAGGGTCGCTTCCACGGTTTGTAGCGGCGGGCCAGCAGAATGCGGATGATCCAGAGCGACCAGACCATGGTCATGAAAACAGCGAACGGGTAGACAGCCCCGTTGTTCCGCCATTCTCTCAATTCCAGCAAATACGCAAGCATGACGTTCCCTGAGCCGTGGAATCGGAGATTCAGACACGGGAGGTCCTCTGCCGGCAGGCCGTGCCGACTGCTCCGCCGGGCCTGTGCAGCCCCGGTCGCCCTCCAGCCCCTGGCGTCGGCGACCTCGACACTGATCTCGCCAACTGGCCGGAAACTAGCAGGAGTTACAGTGTGCTAAATCGTGAAAAAAACCTCAAAACACCACATCGAGATCGTTCGTTATTGAACGGAGATGTGAAAGATGTGTGAGGGTTACACGTTCAAACCGCGAAAGATCACGCTCGTGTGACGTTTGCGCGGCATGGGCCGGTGAGGTCGATTCACCCTCTTCCCCGGGGTTATGGTTCCGCTCTCCACAGACCTCCAAAGGGTCATTGAGCACCATGTGCGGAAGGCGATTCAGTGTCTGCCCGTGTGACAGTCATCGGTACCGGATATCTTGGTGCCACCCATGCTGCCTGTATGGCGGAAATAGGCCACGAGGTTCTCGGGCTTGACGTCGACCCGGACAAGGTTGCCGCACTGCGATCCGGTCGGGTCCCGTTCTATGAACCCGGTCTGGAAGAGCTTTTGGCCAAACACGTGGCCACCGGGCGGCTGCGCTTCACCACCGCGTACGAGGAAGTCGCCGAATTCGGCGAAGTCCACTTCTCCTGTGTCGGTACCCCGCAGTCGCCCGGCGGCAACGCGGCGGACCTGCGCTACGTCGACGCCGTCATCGAACACCTGGCCCCGCTGTTGGCCGGCCGGAACGCGCTCGTGGTCGGCAAGTCCACCGTCCCGGTCGGCACCGCCGAGCGACTGGCGGCGATGCTGCCCGAGGACGCCGAACTCGCCTGGAACCCCGAGTTCCTCCGCGAGGGCTTCGCCGTCGAGGACACCCTGCGGCCCGACCGACTGGTCTTCGGCGTGCGCTCGACGACGGCGGAGGCCCGCCTGCGCGCGGTCTACGCCCCCGTCATCTCGAACGGCACCCCTGTCGTCGTCACCGACTTCCCGACGGCGGAACTGGTGAAGACCTCGGCCAACGCCTTCCTGGCCACCAAGATCTCCTTCATCAACGCCATGGCCGAGGTCTGCGAGGCCGCCGGTGCCGACGTCACCCTCCTTGCCGAGGCCCTGTCCCACGACACCCGCATCGGCGGCCGCTTCCTGCGCGCCGGCGTCGGATTCGGCGGAGGCTGCCTGCCCAAGGACATCCGCGCCTTCATGGCCCGGGCGGGAGAACTGGGGGTGGGCCAGGCCCTGACCTTCCTCCGCGAGGTCGACGACATCAACATGCGCCGCCGCAGCAGGGTCGTGGACCTGGCCCGCGAAGCGACCGTGGGCGGCTTCCTCGGCCGCCGGATCGCCGTCCTGGGCGCTGCCTTCAAGCCCGACTCCGACGACATCCGGGACTCCCCGGCCCTCAACGTGGCCGCACAGATCCAGCTCCAGGGCGGCAACGTCAGCGTCTACGACCCGAAGGCCATGGACAACGCCCGCAAGGCGTTCCCGACCCTGGCCTACGCGGCCTCCGCCGAGGACGCCCTGTCCGAGGCCGACGTCGTCCTCCACCTCACCGAGTGGCAGGAGTTCCGCGATCTGGACCCCGCCGTACTGAGGGACACGGTGGCGCGGCCATACGTCATCGACGGCCGCAACGCCCTGGACGCCGGACGGTGGCGCGCGGCGGGATGGACGTACCGGGCCCTCGGCCGCCCCTGAAATCAGCCGACGCGCCCCACGAACGCGTCGACCGGAACAGCCCCGGGGCGCTCATCCCCCCGCGCCCCGGAGCGCGGGGGGATGAGCGTCCGCCCCGGCCGAGCGGCCGCAGGAATCGCACCACCCGCACGGTGCTCCGGACGGTGCCCGGCATCCTGGCCGCCCTGCCCGTCGTCGTCGCATCCGGAGTTCGGTCCGGACCCCACGCACGCGGACACGAACGACCGCGGCAGCCCCGCGACCAGGCGCCGCCCCTCACGCGATCACCCGACCAGGACCCCTGATTCCCCATATGCACCACGGCACCGGTACACCCCGAGGGCCCGCGTCAGGCCCGCATCGCACCGTGGCCCGACTGCACGTCAGCTCACGCAAACGGCCCGGAACGAGGAGTCCGACGTCGGCGCTTCCATGGCCTGTGGCGAGGGCAAGCGCCACGAGGACTTCCCCCAGAACACAAAGAGGTGCTTGGCGACCGCTGCGCGGAAGTCGTCCATCGAGATGCCGGCCGGGTCGGGCTTGCCGGGCTGCCACTCCTAGTGTCCGATCAGCGACCGCGAACTCCAGCCGTGGGCCTGGCACAGGGCGGCGCTGACCTGCTGCATGGCGTCGAGTTGGGCCTGCGGCCACGCTTGTCCGCCGCCGGTGTTGACGCACTCGAAGCCGTAGACAGGGGGGTTGCCGTCGGTGTTGGCCTCGTTGTCCGGCGGCAACGTCTTCTCGGCGATGACGGCCTTGAGGATGTCGTCGTCGCCAAGGCCAAGCCGGAGAAAGCGGAGAAGAAAGCCCGCAAGGCTGCCGAGGCCGTGGCTGTCCTGGAGGATCCTGCGGCGTGATGTGTGCCTTATCTGTGCTGTCTATGACAGCGGGGGTAGCTTCGGCGGCGCGGCGGAACGCCCCTGCTGTCGGGCTGCTAGGGCAGGTCGCGGCGGACCAACGCCCGAGCGAACGGTTCACCGGTGGCCCGGGCGTAGGCCATCCGCTCGCGTACCTCGCTAAGGGCGCGTGGGCGGTAGCCGGGGCCGCCGCAGCAACTCTTGTGGAAGCGCACACCGGCGTGCAGCAGCACGGAGAGGGTGCGCCAGGCGGCGGTGTCCCGTCTCTTGGGTGCCGCGAAGGCGGAGCCGACGTGGATCAGGGGTTCGGCGCAGCGTGGACAGACCCGGTCGTGGTGGTGATAGCCGGGGTAGGGCTGCTTGTACGAGGCCCGGCAGGGCAGGCAAACGTACGACGTCTTGGCATGGGCCATGCGGGAAGGGTAGAGCCACCACAAGGTCGGGCTCGACAGATTTCCGGCATGCTGCGCAGGCCCTTCCGCAAAGGTGGGGTGACGACGGCCGACCATACTTGCTTCTACTCGCCCTTTCGGAGTGCTGCGTCGACGGCGTCAGCAGCATCCTTCGCGGCCAGCTCGCTGATCTCTCTGGGGACCTCGCGGTCGTCGTACACGGAGAGTCTTGCGTCGACGACGTGGGTCTTCGGTTGCCAGCCGAGACGACGGCCCGCCTCGCGTGCAGCACGACGGACGTCGTTCAGTTCGCCCATCTCCTCAAGATCGCCACTGCTCAGGATCAGCTGCCCGTGGTAGCCCCGGTAGCGAGGCTTCAGCGAAGCCCGCATCAGGTCCTCCTAGCGGTCGACCAGCTTCTCGAACCGGCGCCGGGCCAACTCGTCCTTCGCGGGCATCTCGCACAGCTCCCCACCTCTGCCCGCAGCGGCATGTATGCCATATGTGTGCTGCGAGTACGAAGGCCCTCCCGCCCGTTGGACAGAAGGGCCTCTGAACAGGCGTTTTGCTGTGCCCCCGGCAGGATTCGAACCTGCGACACCCGCTTTAGGAGTTTTCCTTGGGCGTGGCTGTGACCTGCGTAAATGTAGCCTCCAGTGCACCTGACCTGCGAAATCACTCCTCCACGGTTCTCGCGTGTTCCCAGCCATTCCCGGCCTCACGTGTGCCGAATCCGTTCCGGCCGGCCACTTGGTTGGGGGCGGTACCTGTTGACGAGGACGACCAGGCGGACGCTGTAAGAACTGCCGCTGTCGCTCGGCGGCCAGGCTGACGGATGCCCCGCTCTCGTCCCAAAGTTGTGAGCGGGCAGGCGGAAACCCGTAGCCTGGGACCAGCAGCAGTACGCAGCCCGATGCATGCGGAGGGGATGCCGATGACCACAGTTCCGAGCGGTGTGCCTCACCCGCCGCGCCCGTCGTCGCATCCGCTGCGGACCATCCGTGACATCCGGGAGTCCCTGCCTGAGGACCAGCGTCGGCACTTCGACGCAGAGCTCGCCGACACGGAGATCGAGGCTCTGCCCGAGATGCTGCACCGCTGGGTGACGCTGAGCAACGATGGCTTCGAGGAATTCCTGCTCTCTCGGCCCTTCGAGGGTCTGGAGTTCGGCGCCCGCTCCTACGATGCGCAGACGGACGCCGAGTGATCTACCTGTTCGACACAAATGTCGTTGCCGAGCTCACCACCCGGGCGAAGCCCGACCCACGCGTCCTGGCCTGGTTCCGATCCACGGCCCGCCCCAACCGCTTCTTGAGCGTGATCACCGTGGCCGAGATCGAGGCTGGCGTTGCCGCCGCCCCGGATCCCGTAAGGCAAGCCCGCTACGCACAAGCCCTCGCTGCGGTACGGCACGAATTCCGTGACCGCATCGCACCTATCGGCGAACCGGAAGCGGCCGCCTACCTCACCATCCACAAGACGCTCAAAGCCGCCGGCACCAGCATCGACCCACCGGACGCCCTGATCGCCGCCACTGCCCTGGCCAACGGCTGGACGGTGGCCACACGCAACATCAAGCACATGGCCAGAACCGGGGCTCTGGTGGTCAATCCGTGGGAGCAGCAACTGTAGGTGGCCGCGGCGTCGGTGCCGTACGTGTGCTGCAACCGCAGAGGCCCTCCCGTCCGACGGGCGGAAGGGCCTCTGACCATGCGTTTCTCTGTGCCCCCGGCAGGATTCGAACCTGCGACACCCGCTTTAGGAGAGACCCTATAGCCTGCCCTGTCTGTGATGGCCTTTCCTTGGGCTCCTCGTTCCTGCTGGTCAGCGGGGCGCGGTCTTCCGCTCTTACCTGATCGTTCCCTGTCCTTACACGGCCTTCCGTTCCCATGACGTTCCCATGAGGGGCCCCTCGGGGGCTCTGGGGTTGGGGCGGGGGAGTCCGCTGAGACCAGCCGCGGTCGCTGAAACGCTGAGCACCGCAGACCCCTTCGGGGCGCCAAGGGCCCCGCACCGAACGGGGTTGTCCGGGCCCCTCGGTCATCTGCGCGGCCACGCTGCCTGGGCTGCCGAGCGGCCGTAGCTGATCTGCCAGCCCAAGGAGCTCGGGCCGATCTCGGACCGGCCGACGTAGCCGCACTCGTGTGACAGCGACGCTACGCAGCCGTGGCCGCCGCGACATCACTCTGCCCAGACCAGGCCCACGCGCATCGTTCAGCTCGCGAGATCCCTGGGACATGGCAGCAACAGCCGGGACATCATTGGACAATGCAGCAACTCGAGGCGCAGGAAGTGTCCCTGCACAAGGTATTCAGCAGCGACTACGACTTCAGGATTCCGGACTACCAGCGACCGTACGCCTGGGACGTCGAGCAGGCCGTCCAGCTGCTCACCGACTTGGAGGAGTCGCTGGAAAGGGGGACGGACGAGCCGTACTTCCTCGGCTCCATCGTGCTCGTCAAGGCCAAGGGCAATGCGCCCGCCGAGGTCATCGACGGCCAGCAGCGCCTCACCACCCTGACCATCCTGCTCGCCCTCCTTCGCGACCTGACGGAGGACCCCGACCTCCGCAGCGATCTCGACAGACTGGTCACGGAGCCCGGCAACAAGGTCCGCCGACTCGATCCCAAGCCGAGGCTCACCCTGCGATTCCGCGACGCCGGCTTCTTCCAGAAGTACGTCCAGACGAAGGGAGCCACCGAGGCACTGCGGATCCTGAAGGAAGAGACGCTGCCGACGGACGCGCAGAAGGCCGTCGTGCGCAATGCGAAGGCTCTCCACGCGATACTTGACGGCTGGTCGGAGGAACGGCGGCTGGACCTCGTGCAGATGCTTGGCGAGCGCACCTTCCTGGTCGTCGTCAGTACCCCCGATCTGGACAGCGCGCACCGCATCTTCAGCGTCATGAACTCGCGGGGCATGGACCTCTCTCCCACGGACATCTTCAAGTCGCACATCATCGGTGCTCTGGACGAGAAGGCCTCGGAGGAGTGCGCCCGCAAGTGGGAAGACGCGGAGGAAGCCCTGGGCCGGGACGACTTCGCCGACCTCTTCCTTCACCTGCGCATGGTGTTCGCCATGAAGCGGGCAGAGCGGGAACTGCTCAAAGAGTTTCCTGAGCAGGTGCTCAACCACTACCTGCCCGGCAAGGCCGAGTCGTTCGTCAATGACGTCGTCGTGCCGTACGCGGACGCCTACGTGCAGATTCGCGACGCCGGCTACGCGGCGGCCTTTGGAGCGGAGCAGGTCAATGCCTGGTTCAAACGCCTCCAGCAGATCGACAACAACGACTGGCGGCCCGCAGCTCTGTGGGCGCTGCGTAACCACGGTGACGACCCGGCCTGGCTCGACAGATTCTTCGGCGCACTGGAACGGCTGGCGGCCAGTATGTTCATACGGCGCGTCTACACGACTCCCCGTGTCACGCGATACGCGGACCTCCTGCGCGAACTCAACGCCGGCGATGGCCTGGACGCGGCGTCCTTCGCCCTGACCGACGCGGAGAAGGCCGAAACTCTTGCGCGTCTGGACGGTGACATCTACCTCGTCACCAAGACCCGCAAGTACGTCCTGCTGCGTCTGGACGAGATGCTGGCCGGAAAGCCCGGGGTGTCGTATGACCACACCCTGATCACCGTAGAGCACGTGCTACCGCAGAATCCGAAGCAGCAGTCGCAGTGGCTGCGGCACTTCACCGACGCGCAGCGCGGGGAGTGGACGCACCGACTGGGCAACCTCGTCCTGCTCAACCGGACGAAGAACGCGTACGCCCAGAACTACGACTTCACAGAGAAGAAGGCCAAGTACTTCACCGGCAGACATGGCGTCTCCACTTTCGCCCTGACCAGCCAGGTGTTGCAGCATCAGGAGTGGTCGCCGGAACTGCTGCAGAAGCGGCAGCGACGGCTCGTGGGGCTGCTGGCCGACGAGTGGGATCTGTAAGGAGTCAGGGGCAGAAGCCCGCAGGGATCATGCGCCTGCGGGCTGCCGTATGCCCGGGAAGCTCGGATCAAAGGTGTGGTCACTGGTGTGGCGCTGATCCGAACTCGGCGCGAGCAGCATGGTTTCGGATGATGCTGCTTGTGGAGGACACGGGTCAGGAAGCCGATCCGTCGAGGCCGAGGCGGATCACGGCGAGTGCCTCGGCGATCTCGACGGTCATCTCGTCGTCGGGGCCGAACACCATGCACATGTCCTGGTGGAGCGGTTCGAGGACCTGCCGGGCTTCGGCGGCCCGGCCCTGGGCGAGCAGCAGCATCCCGATGTTGTGCCGCAGCTCCACGGCCTCTTCGCTCACGTCGCTGTCGACGGCCCGTACGACGTTCAGCACGCCCTGGAGCGCGGCGAGCGCGTCGGTGACCTGGCCGAGTTCGGCGCGGCACCGGGCCGCCTGGGCGCGGCAGGCGCGGGCCTGCTCTCCGGTGGGTCCGGCGATGCGGGCGTAGGCGTCGGCGAGGGCGTCGAACTCGGGCAGGGCGGCCCGGTAGTCGCCGCCGAGGAGACGGATCGCCGCTCGCTGCCGGCGCAGCGCCAGGACCTGCTTGCTTTCGGAGCCGAGGGCGAGGGCGGCGGGTTCGATGACTTCGCCGAGCACCTCGGCGGCCTGCGCGAACCGCTCCTCCTCCAGCAGGGCGTCGGAGTGGGCGTACGCCGCCTTGATGTCTTCGCGCAGCTGGCCGGGGACGGGTACCGGCTGGGCCCCTGGGAGGACCGCTGTCGGCGCCGAATCGCCGGGGGCGGGGGCCTGGGCTCGGGCGCGGGGCGCGAAGGGGTGGCGGAACACGCCCGTCGGGTCGGGGGCGCCGGCGGGCCCGACATCCGCCGTGCCAGGCTCCTGGCCCGGCGGCGGGAGGAACGGCAGCAGCCGCGCGTACACCTCCTGCGTGTCGGCGGGCCGCGCCTCGGGCGCCTTGCGCAGCAGGTGCAGGACCAGCTCCTCCAGCGCCTGGGGGACGTCGGGCCGCAGCTGTCTCAGCGGGGTGGGGGCGGCGTTGACGTGCTGGTACATCAGCAGGTACTCGTTCTCGGCCTGGAACGCGAGGCGCCCGCTGAGAAGTTCGTGCAGCACGCAGCCCAGCGCGTACAGGTCGGTCTGCGGGGTGATGCGTCCGCCGCGGACCTGCTCGGGCGACATGTACTGATGGGTGCCAATGGGGCTGCCGGTGGCGGTCAGCTTGGTGACGTCGGTGCGCAGGATCGCCGCGATGCCGAAGTCGAGGACCTTCACGGTGCCGTCGCGAGCGACGAGGATGTTGCCCGGCTTGAGGTCCCGGTGGATGACCGGCACGTCATGCGCGTAGGACAGCACGGTCGCGATCTGCGCGGCGACGGCGGCCGCCCAGCTGACCGGCAGCGGCCGGCCGGGGTCGAGGTAGGCGGACAGCGGTATGCCGTCGACGAGCTCCATCACCAGGAACAGTCGCTCGTACGAGGCGTCGAGCACCGCGTCGTACACCTGCGGCACGCCGGGGTGCTGGATGCGCGCGGTGATGCGGGCCTCGCGGCGGAAACGCTTGGCGAACTCCTCGGCCAGCTGCGGTGAGGTGACCGACGCCTGCCGGATGAGCTTCACGGCGACGGGCCGGTCGAGCACGGCGTCGTAGCCGCGCCACACGTCGCCCATGCCGCCGTGGCTGAGCTCCTCCAGGAGTTCGTAACGGTCGGAGATCGCCTCCTGCGGCACCTTGCCCCCGGTGTGGTGAAGAACAGCCAAGCCACGGTCAGGGGTCCAGTTTGACCGCCGCGTCGATCTACCGTCCAGGGCTCTCACGATGCGACAGGGGCACGGTCGAAACGGTGGACGACGGGCAGGAGGGTGTGGCGGCCGGTCGGCCTGGCTCCGGCAGGACGTACTCCGCCCAGACGGTCTTGCCGGGGCCGCCCCGGCACGGGTGCCAGTCCCAGCGGTGGGCGAGGTGCTCCACCAGGAGCAGGCCGCGGCCGGTGTCACGGAGGTCCGTGAGCGCCGCTACGACGGGTACGCCTTCGGTGCGGGTGTCGGTGACCTCGATCCGTACGGCCGTTGCGTCGCAGGCCACCGCGAGGTGGAAGTCGCGGCCGGAGACCCGGCCGTGCCGGACGGCGTTGGCGGCGAGCTCCGCGACGATCAGCGTCAGCGTGTGGTGCGTGTCGCAGTCGTAGGGGATGCCCCACGCGTCGAGCCGCTGCCCGGCAAGCCGCCGGGCGAGCCGCGCGCCGCGCGGGGTCGAACTGAACCGCATGGCGAAGTGTTGTGCGGGGGAGGCGGGTTCGCCGGCGCGGAAGAGGGGAGCGATCTCACTGTTCATACCCTCAACGCTCCCGGCGGTTGCGTAACGTGACCAGTGGTGACGCACCGCCGCGTTCCGGTTGTACGTGAGGGAGTGAGGTCCGTACGAGGCAGGCTGCGCTGGATCGCTCGGACCGGAGCGTGGGCGACCAGGAAGACGCCGGGTCCAGAGTGGAGGACGACCCCGGATCGAGCCCGGTCACGGTGCTCGGGCGGCTGTTGAATCCTCCGCGGACCAGAGCGGGCTTTGCGCGGGCCGAGTCCGGCGCCGGGCCTCGAAAGGTGGCGTGATTTCGGCTGTGGTGAGGGTTGTTGCGCCCCTACTGTCCGCACCCGCATCGAGTCTCTGTCGGCCGGATTCGGCGACTGACTCGGAGTGCTCGCCCGCGGCCACGAACCGGCGGCTGTGCACCCAGGTCTTGCCTGGTCAACCGACCCAGAAGAAGGCATCCGCTCCGAAGAGCCGGGGCCGACCGTCGGGTCAGATCCAGGTCACTTGGCGAACGTATACGCATTCATGCCGGGGAACGATGAGGTAGACGAAGAATCCGCTGTCGACGTGTGCGGTATCTCCCTTCGGGCCCAGCCCTTCGTACTGTGTTCCGTCGAGGTAGAAGGCCGCAGCCGCCCGAACCAGCTCGTCAGCCTTTTTCTCGACCTCGGCGACGAACGTGGGCGGCGCTCCGCCGATGACGTACTCCTCGCTGGGGTCGTACTCCCACCTCCACGTCACTCGGACACCGCCTGCGTCGCCGCATCCTCGACGGCACGCAGCTCGTCCATGGCGGATCGGAACGCGGGGTCGTCCTTGGTGGTCGTGCCGTGGATCGCGGCGAGAGCACGGCTACGGCGCGCGGAGAGATCGGGCCGACGCTCGATCTCCACCTGAGCGGCCCAGTGGGTCAGCCAGTGCTGAAGGTGCCCGATCTTGCTGGTCCGAATGGCGGCGGCGAGCGCTTCTTCCTTGTGCTTCTCCATCTCGTCCAGGCGGTGAGGGGCGATCCGGGCGAGCGCCACGCGGACGGCGTCGGGGGTACGTTCCGGGCGCGGTACCAGCTCCGTGCCGTGGTCCGGCTGTGTGCTCACGATGTCCTCCCAAGGGTGCCCCGGCCAGCATATCCAGCCGAGGCGTACGCATCAGACGTCGTCGTCCAGGCCCTCCTCAATGCGGATCATCCGCCGCGCGGAAAGGATCTGGACCGCATCGCGAAGTGGCCTGTGGGGCTGCTGTGGCGGTGGGACGCGGTCGGGGGGAGCGATCTCACTGTTCACGCCGCTACGCCCCCGGTGGTGGCGTAGCGTGACCAGTGGTGACGCGCCGTCGCGTGACGGTTGTACGCGACGGGGCGGTAGGTGTACGAGGCGCGAGGCGTGACTGGCTCGGGACGGGCGCGTTGGGCCGGGGAGGCGGTGGACGTTGATGGAGGCGGTGGAGCAGGGCGCGGGCGGGGGCGAGCGGGAGGACGCCGGGCCGAGGCCGGAGGACGAGCCGGGGTCGGGCGTGGTGACGGCGTTCGGGCGGCAGTTGAAGCTGCTGCGGGTGCGGGCGGGCCTGGACCGGTCGGAGTTCGGGAAGCTCACGGGCTACGCGGCCCAGTCGATCGCGTCCTTCGAGCAGGGGCGGCGGATTCCCCCGCCCAGGTTCATCGACCGCGCGGACGAGGTGCTGGACGCCGGGGACGTTCTCAAGGCGCTGAAAGAGGAGGTGGGGCGGGCGCAGTATCCGGCGTTCTTCCGGGACATGGCGCGGTTGGAGGCGGAGGCGGTGGCTCTCCATGTGTATGCGGCCCAGGCGGTTCCCGGCCTGCTGCAAACCGACGAGTACGCGCGCGCCGTGTTCACCATGCGGCGCCCGCTACTTGACGAAGACACTGTCGAGCAACGAGTCGCAGCCCGCCTTGCCCGACAGGAGATCTTCTCCCGCAGGCCGATGCCGACCTTGAGTTTCGTGATCGAGGAGTCGGTACTTCGACGCCCCATCGGCGGTTGGGCGGTACTGCAAGGACAGCTTGAGCAGATCATGCTGCTTGCGCAGCGTCGCAACGTGGAGGTCCAGATCATGCCCAACGAACGCACGGAGCACTGCGGTCTGGCCGGACCCTTCACCTTGATCGAGAACCGCGACGGGCGGAGGATGGCCTACGTTGAAGTCCAGCGGGACAGCCATCTACACAGCGACAGGTCGGCTGTCAGGGAGATCGAGGAGCAGTACGGGATCCTCCGGGCTCAGGCGCTGACTCCTCATGAATCGCTGGCCTTTGTCGAGAAGCTGCTGGGGGAGAAATGAGCAACCAGATACCCGAGCCGACTGTGCCGGAGTCAGCCTGGTTCAAGAGCAGCCATAGCAGTGGCGAGGGCGGGGAGTGTGTCGAGGTCGCCGCTGCCGCCGGAACCGTACACATCCGGGACTCGAAGGCCCGATCCGGACCGGTTC
Organism: Streptomyces sp. NPDC051105; assembly: GCF_040682795.1. NCBI lineage: Bacteria > Bacillati > Actinomycetota > Actinomycetes > Kitasatosporales > Streptomycetaceae > Streptomyces > Streptomyces sp. NPDC051105. The sequence continues at coordinate 399,245 of NZ_JBFBBR010000009.1, forward strand.
TGACGGTCACCGCCCAGACGTGGGCCGGGTTCGTCGGGCTGGCCGCCGACCAGGCCGTCTGAGCCGTACATTCGCGCCCCCCCCGTGGGCTCAGTCGCTCGGGCGGCTGGGCCCACGTCCGGGGTCGAAACTCCACCTACGCGTCACTCGGACAGCGCCCGTCGCCATGTCCTCGACGGTACGCAGCTCGTCCATGGCGGATGGGGAATGCGGGGCCGTCCATGCCGAGGCGAGCGCGCTTACGCTTGCAGGGGCAGCGCAGGGAACACGACCACCGAGCCGTCCTTGTCACGGGCGATCTCAATCGCCACATCTGTCGAGCGGCTGTTGACCATGACGCCGTCGCCCAGCTTGCGAATCCGGTATGCCCCGCGCATCAGGCGATCGACTTCATCGGTCGTGAAGACGGGCCGCCAACCTTGCGGGCCTGCCAGCTCCAGCGCCGAAAGGTGTACCAGCACACCGGCGATGCTCGACTCCAGCTCGTCGAGGCGCTGCTGGTCGCGCTTGAGCTCGCGGGTGAAGTTCTCGAACATGTTGTCAGGGTTGTCCTGGGCATGCTCGACCGCCTGCAAGACGACGACCCGCCGCTTCAGCGCAATGGCCAAGGCAGCGAGTTCCAGGTGGGCGCGGAACGTGCCGCCATGCTCGTCGACGCCGGGGAACGACTTGGTCAGCGTGCCGATCTCGACGGGCTTGCCGTCGGGCAGCTTGTCGAGTGCGCTCTGCCACTGGGCAAGGCGGCGGTCAGCGCGGCCCAGCGCCGTGTTGATGGCGTGCACTGCCGAGTCCAGTCCTAGCGAGATACCGAGTTTGCCCTGGTCGAGCAGAATGGCGGTGGCTTTGTCGATGGCATCGCGGCAGCCGTCGAGTTCGCTGTGTTCCTCTTCGAGCTTCTGTTCGTGCAGCTGCTCCAGCAGTTCTGTGATGTGTTCGATAGCCTGCTGGCGCTTGTAGTCGGCATGCGCGCTCACCCCAACCGCTACGGCCATGATCACGAGCGGCGCGGCCACGGTGAGCGCCGCGCTGCCGGCGGCCGCGACGCCGGCTGTCGCACCGGCTCCGCCGACTGCGCCCGCTGCTGCCGCTTTGCCGACTGGCACGAACGTCGCATTGGCGGCGATGCCCGTCGAGTTCATGAGTGCGCTGTGGATGCCACCGGCCGCCGCCTTCGACGCCATCGGTCGAACCATGCCCTGACCGAACTGAGCGGCAACCTTCGCCGGAACCACCATGCGATACAGGTTTTCGCCGGCAGCGGTCGCCCTGGCCGCCGTAAGGGAACTTCGCGTCGATTGCGTGATGAACTGTGACAGGTGCTGCGCCAGGGGACTCGCGGCATCGAGCGGGATGCCACGGCCGCGGTCGAGCTTGTCGGGCAGCGGATGCACTTCCAGCGTGGCAATCGGCGCGTCGGCCAGGGCGGCCAGCACACCGCGCAGTTCAGCCAGGCGTTCAGTCGTCATCGGCCCGTCTCCGGCCAATGTGGGCACCTGGACGTCACCGGTCGCCAGCGTCCACACCGGAACGAGTGCCTTGCGAGCTTCAGCCATCGTCTCCCCCTTTTTTCCCACAACAACCTATGGCGTACATCAGACAAGAACGGTACGAGCCTCGTGCATTCGGTTACGGGCGCTGCCTGCTGGTGAACTGACGGTCACCGGGGCAACCCACTAGATCATCCACGGCCGTCAGGCCGCAGACGAATCGAGGCCGAAGGGCGCCCCGGTCGGCATGTCCAGCCGGGGCGTACGCATCAGACGTCGTCGTCCAGGCCCTCCTCGCGGCGGATCATCCGCCAGGCGGCCTTGCGGGCGCTGCGGTCCAGGCTGGACTTGAAGCCCTTGTCGGGGCCGAAGTACTGGCGGCCCATGCCCGCGATGGTGTCGATGTGGTCGGCCATCTTGTCCGCGAAGACGTTGTCGAAGACGAGGCCGAAGTTGTCCTCGTCGTTGACGACGGCCGCCGCCCGCACCTTCGGGTCGGCCTTGGCCTCCTCGAACGGGCGGATGACGTCCTGCTCGGTGAACTCGGTGCCGAAGCGTTCGTTGAACTTGTCGATCAGCTGCGAAAGCAGCGACTTCTCCGCTTCCTTCGCACCGCCCGAGCCGTCGCCGAAGCCCTTCATCGTCGTCGGCCCCTCGGAGGTGAGGGAGACGTCGTACTCGCCGGTCTTCTCCACCCGCATATGGCTGAGGTCGACCTCCCCTATGTCCACGCTGCCGTCCGCGCGGGGCGGCAGCCGGTTCAGGAGATAGCGGCCGTAGAGGTGCAGTCGCTCCAGCTCGGCGTCCCGGTAGGGGACGATCTGCGCGAGGAAGCCGTACTTCCTGACGTAGTCGTTGAGGTCGGAGCGGAAGCCTTCCGCCGTCTCCTGGTCGTCCTCGTCCTCGCTTTCGCTCAGAGCGGTGAAGCGGGCGACGGCGGGCGAGAGCAACCGGTACAGCTCGGCGTGCAGCTTCTCCCACTTGGACTGCGAGCCCGCGGCCTTCTCTTTGGCGGCGAAGTACGTGGCGGCGAACTCGTCCATCTCCTGCCCGGACAGGATCGGCGCCCGCATGACCCGGCTCTGCGCGGTGTAGAGCAGGTTGGGATCGGAGGGGAGGGTGTTCGCCTCCTCGAAGTACGGGCGGAAGGACTCCTGTATGTCCTCGGCGTCGTTGACGAAGTCCAGTACCGCGAGGTCGGCCTGGGTCTTGCGCTCGGCGGTCCGGTTCAGCCGCGAAAGGGTCTGGACGGCAGAGATACCGGTCAGCGACTTGTTGACGTACATCGTCGTCAGCAGCGGCTGGTCGAACCCGGTCTGGTACTTCTCCGCGACGACCAGGATCTTGTACTCCCGCTGCCCCGCCCCGCCGGCGCGCGCGGCCTTGTCGTCGGCACGCGTGTACGCGAACGCCTTCGGCAGCGCGCTCTCCGACAGCCCGCCGTTCTCCTTCGGCTCGGTGGTCTCCTTGCCGTCGACGGTGAGCGAGCCGGAGAAGGCGACGAGGACACCCAGGTCGGGGTACTTGGTGTCGTAGTCCCGGTCCTTGATGTAGCTCTTGATCGCGCGCGCCATCTGCACGGCGGACTGCCGCGAGGCCGTCACCACCATGGACTTGGCCCGCCCGCCGAGACGGCCCCGGCTGTGCGCCACGAAGTGCTCCACGATCACCTGGGCGTGCTGGGCGACCGTCGAGTCATGGGTCAGCGCGTACCGGGCGAGCAGACTGTTCGCCTTCGACGGGTCGACTTCCTTCTCGTCGGGGTTCTTGTTCACCAGCTTCCAGTACGTGTTGTACGTGACGTAGTTGCGCAGCGGGTCGAGGATGAAGCCCTCCTCGATCGCCTGCCGCATGGAGTACGTGTGGAAGGGCCGGTAGGCCGCCTTGCCGTCGATGTCCTGGAGCGTGCCGAAGAGTTCGAGGGTCTTGGCCTTCGGCGTGGCGGTGAACGCGAAGTAGGAGAGGTTCGCGGCGCGGGAACGCTGCTCGGCCCTCTTCTTGAGCTGCTCGTCGAGCGTGGCGGCGGCCGGGGCCTTGACCGTGGTCGCGCCCGCGTCGTCCGAGTCGGAGTCCAGGCCGAGGTCGCGTAGGGCGGACCGTACGGCGGTGGCGGCGTCACCGGACTGCGAGGAGTGCGCCTCGTCCACGATGATCGCGAAGCGGCTGCCCTGGATCTCCGTGGGGTTGCGGTGGAGGTAGTCGAGCAGCGCCGGGAAGGAGTGCAGCGTGACGGTGACGATCTTCCCGGTGTCGCGGGAGAGGGCCTTGGCGAGCTGCTCGCCCTTCGCCCCGTGCTTTTCGTCGATCTTCACGACGAGGCCCGCGGTCTGCTCAAAGTTGCCGACGGTTTCCCGGAGTTGCGCGTCCAGGTTGCGCCGGTCGGTGATGACGATGACCTTGTCGAAGACCGGCACGCCCGGCTTGAGGCCTTTGGTCAAGGCCTCGGCGTCGAGCTCCGACGGGTCGGTGGGGGTGTGCAGGTCGCTGAGGCGGTGCGCGAGCCAGCCGATGGTGTTCGACTTGCCCGAGCCGGCCGAGGCCATGACCAGGTAGTCGTGCCCGGCGCCGTGGGTGGCGGCGTGCGCGGTGAGCTTCTTGACCGCGTCCCACTGCTGGAACCGGGGGAAGACTATCGTCTTCGTCGTGCCGCCGCCGGGCGCCTTGCTCTTGTGCAGGTGCACGAACCGCTGGAGCAGGTCCAGCCAGTTGTCCGGCTGCCAGACCTGCTCCCAGAGGTAGGAGGTCGCGTACGTGCCATAGGCGGTCGGGGCTGGATTGCCTGCGCCGCCCGGCTGACCGGGACCGTTGGAGCCCGTGTTGAAGGGGAGGAAGCGGGTGTTCTTGCCCTTGAGCTGGGTGGCGACGAAGACCAGGTCCGGGTCGACGGCGAAGTTCGCGACGACCCGACGCGTGAAGATCAGCTCGGTGGGGTCCCGGTCGGTGCGGTACTGCTCCTTGGCCTGCTCCACCCCTTGCCTGGTCAGCGGGTTCTTCAACTCGGCCGTGGCGGCCGGGATTCCGTTGAGGAAGAGGGTGAGATCGAGCCGGTTGCCCCAGTCGGCCTGCTTCGTCGCGTACTCGAGTTCCCGGACGACGGTGAGGCGGTTGGCGCGGTATCCGTCCAGCACGGAGTCGTGGGCGACGAGGTTGGGCTTGAAGTAGGCGACGCGGAGGAGGACGCCCCGGTCCTTGACGCCGTTGCGGAGGACATCGAGGAGCCCGTCGGTGGCGATGGCCTGGTCGAGGCGGCCGGCGAACCCGCGCTGCGCCTCGTTGGGGTCGCCGCCGTAGACGGTGAGCAGTTCGTTCCACTCGTTGGGCTGGGTCGCCCCGATGAAGGTGAACAACTCGTTGGTGTCCAGGCCGAGATCGGCCCGATAGTCCTGCGGGCGCGCCTCGCGCCAGCCGCGTTCGACCATGGCGGCGACGATGGCGTCACCGAAGGCGGACTCCGTGTGGATGGGGCTCATGGCTACGCGGTGACTCCGTCCGTTACGTTGCGTCCGCTGGCGGTGGAGACGTCGAAGTGGCCGGTTACGGCGGCGGTGATGAGGGCTTGGCGGCGTTCGGTGAGGAGCTGCTCCTGGTGATCAAGTTTGCGATGCAGAAGGTCGAGAGCGCCGACCCTAATATCGAGCAGGCGAACAATCTCGTCCTGCTCCGCGCGAGGGATTGAGGGGATGGGAATCTGCTTCATGGCGCCCACGTTGAAGTGCGCTTGGATACTGCCGACAGAGTGCTCCGTGACCCGTGCACTGGCATAGTCCGAGTTCAAGACGTACTGCAAGTACCTCGGCGAGAGCTTCCTGCCGGGACGCACCACGATGAGGTCGATGCAATTCGCCCCGTCCAACTCAGCTGGTACCACAGCTGCTGCACCTGCCTGGCCCGTGCGCACAACGACAACGTCACCAGTGTTGAGTCGCGACTTGCGGTTCTCAGCATGTCCCTCGGCGCTGATCTGCACGAGGTCACTGGTGCTGATGAAACCAGGCTTGACGTTTAGGCCTCGCAGCGCGGGAGTCCCGCCCGCTTCTACATACCACTTGGCCGGAGTGATGACGATTCCAACGGTGACATCGGCCACCAGATACTTCAGAGGTACCAAATCATCATTCGTCTGCGCTCGCTCAAGGCCCAGCGTCGACTCAATGACCCGTTCCCGCTTGAGCGTCAGCAAAGTCCGCATCTGACGGCGCTTCAACGCCAGCTGGTTGATGCGGGCGGTCTCGGCGTCGAGGAAGTCGGCGATGCGGCGCTGCTCCTCCAGCGGGGGCAGCAACATGGGAAGCTTGCGAAGGGTCTCCCAGGGGGTGTCGAACTGGGACGGAGGCATCCATTTGGAGATACGCGTCAGTTCGGCGAGGTAGGGCTTCGACCGGAGCAAGTAGTGGAGGAACCGGGAATCCGACGCTTCGCCAGGGCGGCACACGAAGTAAGCGGGACTGACGATTCCTTCGTACTTCGAGACACCCAGCCCGCCCTGCCAGGTACGTAGCTTGTTGAACACGATGTCATGGGGCTGGACGATGAGATAGCGCGATAGGTCTTCGCCCAGTTGGTTGTGATTGTCTCCACGCGAGTCTCGTGGCACGACGCCAGCGTCTAGGTAAACCGAGAGAGGTCTCAGCTCCGGACGACCAAACTCCTTGATCCGTGGCGCTACGGTCCACAGCGCATTCCAGCGCCAGTTAGCAGGTGTGGTGATACCTGCAAGGGCTCCGGTGGTCATTCCGTCACCTCACCCAGCAGCGCCTGGATCTCCGCCTCCAGCGACTTCAGCTCTGCGTCGATCTCCGCCAGCGGCCTCGGCGGCTTGTACACGTAGAAATGCCGCGTGAACGGGATCTCGTAGCCGATCTTGGTCTTCGTGTGGTCGATCCACGCGTCCGGCACGTGCGGCAGCACCTCGCGCTTGAGGTAGTCCTCGACGTCCTCGCCCAGCGGCACGTTCTCGTAGTCCCGCAGGTCCCCGTCCGGCTCCGCCGCCCCCTTGACCTTCTGTACCTCGCCCTCGGGGTCCCGGACGCCGATCATCTCCCGTACTGCCTTCGCGAACGGCGCTCCCGACGGCCACGTCAACCCGGCCGCGACCACCGCGTCCTTGAGCGCGATGAACGCCTCGGACTTCGTCGTCCAGGACGAGCCGAGCAACGTACGCACCGCCGCGACGAACTCCTCGCTCCGCTCCAGCTTGGCCACCGGCTTGGCCTCCGCCAGCGCCGCCAGCGTCTCCTCCGTGACCTCGAAGCGCAGCTTCAACGGCCGCTCCACGGTGATGCGCTGGTAGCCGAAGTCCTCGTTGGCGAAGACCTTGACCTTGCCGTGCAGCGGGTGCTCGGAGTCCTTCGCGACCTGGACGGCCTCCGCGTACAGCCGGGTGATGTCGGCGATGTGGTCGGGGCGGCCGTTCGTCCCGTCGCCCAACTCCTTGCGTTTGTCGCCGAGCGACTTGCGCATCTTCTGCCATTGGTCTCGCGCGTCGAGCAGGACGACCTTGCCCTTGTGGTCGGAGTTCTTGCGGTTGGTGAGGATCCAGAAGTACGTCGAGATACCGGTGTTGTAGAAGAGCTGGTCCGGGAGGGCGACGATTGCCTCCAGCCAGTCGTTCTCCAGGATCCAGCGGCGGATGTTGGACTCGCCGGACTCGGCCGCGCCGGTGAAGAGAGGGGAGCCGTTGAAGACGATGGCGATGCGGGAGCCGCCCCCGCCGTTGACGTCCACCGGCTTCATCTTCGAGATCATGTGCTGGAGGAAGAGCAGCGAGCCGTCGTTGATGCGCGGCAGGCCCGCGCCGAAGCGGCCGGCGTCGCCGAGCGACCTGTGCTCGTACTCGACCTCCTCCTTGACCTTCTTCCACTCCACGCCGAACGGCGGGTTGGCGAGGATGTAGTCGAACTTACGGCGGGCGTGGCCGTCGTCGGAGAAGGAGTTGCCGAAGCGGATGTTCTCCGGGTCCTGGCCCTTGATCATGAGGTCGGACCGGCAGATCGCCCAGGACTCGGGGTTGAGTTCCTGCCCGTACACCTCGACCGTCGCGTCCGGGTTGAAGGCCTTGATGCGGTCGTCGGCGGCGCTGAGCATGCCGCCCGTGCCGCAGGCCGGGTCCATGACCGTGCGGACGACACCCGGCACGGTGAGGGCGTCCGCGTCCGGTGCCACCAGCAGGTTGACCATCAGCTTGATGACCTCGCGCGGGGTGAAGTGCTCACCCGCGGTCTCGTTTGACTGCTCGGCGAAGCGGCGGATCAGCTCTTCGAAGATGTAGCCCATGTTGTGGTTGGGCACGACATCGGGGTGCAGGTCGAGGTCCGTGAACTTGCCGATGACCTGGTAGAGCAGGTTCGCGCTGTCGAGCTTCCTGACCTGCTGGTTGAACTCGTACTTGTCGAGGACCTCGCGGGCGTTGTCGGAGAAGGCGCCGACGTAGATCTGCAGGTTCTTCGCCGCGTTCTGCGGGTCGGCCGCGATCTTCCGCAGCGTGAGCTCGCTCCTGTTGTAGAAGGAGTGGCCTGAGGCCTTCCGCAGGAAGCGGTCGGTGTCGATGTCCTGGCCGGCGAAGCGGGCCACCGTCTCGATGACCTTGTCCCGGGAGGGCTCCAGGACGCACTCCAGGCGGCGCAGCACGGTGAACGGCAGGATCACCTTGCCGTAGTCGGACTGCTTGTAGTCGCCGCGCAGGAGGTCGGCGACGGACCAGGCGTGGTTCGCCAGCTCCGTGTGCTTGCTGCTGTTCAAGGTTCCCCGAGTTCCTTCCGAGCCGTCTCACCCAGGCATAGGGGCGGGCGCAGCCGAGTGTGGTGGATTAGTGAAGAAGTACGCCAGTCCGTCAGGTCGATGCAGTCTCGGGTGGGAGCAGCGCCCCCGCCGTCAGGCCGGTGGTCAGGAGGTTCGCGTACTCGCGGGCGAGGTCGGTGGCCCGGCGGGCGGCCGTGCGTAGTTCGTGGACGCGGCGGAAGGCCTCGCCGTAGCGGCGCTGCTCCTGCAGGGGCAGTAGCGGCACGCGCAGTCGGCCGGGTTGGAGGTGGACGGTGGTGCTGCCGGTGGATGCCCCGGTGATGTTGTCGTGCGCGCCGACGAAGCCCGCGAGGAACCAGGGGTCCAGTCGGGTCGGGTCGGGGCGCAGGAGGTAGAGGTCGTGGCCGAGCAGTACGCCGATGTCCTGTCGGTCGGCCAGTCGGGCCATGTTTCCGCCGTCCCCCGTGAACATGCGTACCAGGATGTCCCCTTCGGCGATGACTGGTGACGACTTCAGGGGAATGCCGTCGAGGAACGTGCCGGAGGCGGGCAGGCCGTCCGCGATGTCGGTGCCGTGGAGGACCCGCCGTCCGGTGTTCTCTGCCCTCCATCGCGCACCCTCGGTCTTCTCCCGGGTGTCGGCCGCCGCCCGCAGGATTTCCAGGGCGCCGCCGCGGGCGAGGTCGGAGAGGGTGGCCGTGCGCCACTGCCGTGGGGAGTCGCCGGTGGGCTGCCACGTGCCCTGGGCGGCCTCGGCGAGGAGGCCGGCGTGCTCGGTCAGCTGCTTGCGCTGGTCGTCGGCCTGCCGTGCCACCTGGGCCGGGTCGATGTCGACGGGCAGGGCGCGGACCTGGCGGGCCGGGGTGAGGTCGACGACCTCGTCGAGGAGGTCCAGTACGGGGACGGCCCGGGCGGTGCCGGGCTGGCCGGCGAAGGACTCCGGGTTGGCGCGGAAGGCCGTCCAGTGGTTCAGCACGGTGTCGGTCAGCTCGTCCCAGTCGAGGGCGTCGCGGCGGCGGCGCGTCCCCGTTGAGCCGGGCGTGCTGTCGGACCGGTTGCGTGGCCTGTCCTGTTGCCTCTCGCCGCCGGCGTCCACGAACAGCACGGAGGCGCGGTCCGGGCCGTCCGGCTGCGGGGTCTGCAGGATCCACAGCTGGAGCCCGATGTGCAGGGGGGCGGCCGCGCCGGGCGGCAGGGCCACGACGGCGCGCAGGGCGCCGCCGCGGACCAGTTCGGCGCGCACGCGGCGGCCCGAGGCGCGGGCGGCGGTGGCGGGGGGCAGCAGCAGGACCGCGTAGCCGCCGGGGTGCAGGTGGGCCAGGGCGTGCTGGATCCAGGCGAGTTCGGGTTCGGAGCGGGGTGGGACGCCGTAGGCCCAGCGGGGGTCGTAGGCCAGTTCGTCGTGGCCCCAGTCGCGGTCGCCGTAGGGCGGGTTGCACAAGACCGCGTCGACCGGGGGCTGGGGGAAGGCGTCGTGGCGCAGGCTGTCGCCGGCCTGCACGGCCACCGTCGCGTCGGGCGTGGCCAGCAGCAGGCGTACCGCGCTGCGTTGGGCCTGCACGGGCAGGGCGTCCTGGCCGTAGAGCTCGCGGGCGCCGTGGCGTGCGGCGGCCGCGAGCAGGGTGCCGCTGCCGCACGCGGGGTCCAGGACGCGGGCCGTGTCCGCGGGCAGCAGGCGTGCCATGAGGTCGGCCAGGCGGTCGGGGGTCTGGTAGGTGCCGGTGGAGGCGCTGTCCTCCAGTTCTCGCTCGGCGAGCACGTCGAGGGCGGCCTGGGCGCCCTCCTCCCGTACGCAGTGGATCAGCGCCCGCACGATGGTCGCGTCGGCTGCTGTGAAGGGGGCGGCCTCGGTCTGCGGAAGCGTGCCGGTGAGGTCGGCGACTGCGGCGTCCGCGCGTGCGGCGAGATCGGCGTCCGGCAGGTCGGTCAGCTCGGTCAGCTCGTGCGGGGAGCGGCGGGAGGTGGCGAGGACCAGAGGGAACAGTGGTGCGGCCGGGCCTGTGCCCGTTGGGTGCAGGCGCAGCAGGGTGCGCAGCTCCTCGGCCGGGGCTGCGGCTGAGGTCTGGCCGCGTGAGCGCAGCCAGGCTCGCACGGTTTCCAGGTCGTAGAGCGGGCTGCTCTCGTTGCCGCCGGCCGGTGCCGGGAAGTCGTCGTGCCGACGGCGCCAGTTGCTGACGGTGGCGCGCGTGACTCCCGCGATACGGGAGATCTCCGCGGCTGTCACCTGGGCTGACGGCTGGGCCATGACGGGTTCTCGCCTCTCGTCGGGTACAGCGAACACACTACACCATCGACTAAGCGTGTGAATACGTTTGACAGTGCTTTCAATGATGTGCTTCTCTGTGGATGCTTCCGGATGACAGTAGTCGGCGGAAGCATCCCCCGGGGACCGGCCGCTGCGGCACGCCTCGGGAGGACAGACGAAGCCTCACGAGAGGAGAGACCTGCTTGACCGAGACGGGCGAGCCCGAACTGACCGTGTACCACCGCCATCTGGCGCAGTTGCTGAAGCGCGACGCCGGGGAGAACTTCCGGGCCCTGCTAGTCCAGGCCCGCCACATCACCGGCACGTCCTACGAGACCAACCTCTACGACCACCAGCAGGCGTGCCGCCTCCTCTGGCGCCACCTGGAGCGCGGCGGCCACCTGCGCCGCGCTCACCCTGAGGCCCGCGCCCGCCTCGCCTCCGGTCACGCCGCACCCGACGAGCGCGCCGACCTGGAGCTGTTCCTCACCGTCTACGGCCAGGTCCACCCGTCGACCGCCGGCGCCTGACCTACATGCCCCACCCGGCGGGCGTCACGCGCCGCCCGCTCTCTCCCGCTGTCCCGTCATGAAGACAAGGAGGCCACAACTGCCATGGGTCGCCGTTCTCCCCTCGCCCACGCACCCCGCCCCACCATGTCCACTTGCCGTCAGGTGAGAGTGAACGACAAGGTCAAGGCCGTCGCCGGGCCGATCGTGCTCGCCACGGACGCCTCCCTCGGCGGCCCGGACCGGGTGGCCTCCGGCTACCTCGCCACCACCGGCCACGCCAGTCTGCGTGCCCACCTCTACCCGAAGTACCTCGCGCGCCCCCACTCCCGCGTGGTCGTCACCGAACTGCGCGCCGTGTACTGGGGCCTCAAAGCGGTCCTCCACGAGCACCCCGGCCGGCCGATCGAGGTCCGCGTGGACAACCTGCAGGCGCTGAGACACCTGCACAGCTGGCAGCAGGGCGGCACGGACATGCCCGAGGGCTACGACACCCACCTGCGTTCCCAGGGCCGCCGGCCCAGTCTGGTCAAGCTGCAGTTGCTCGCCGAGTACACCCCGCACCTGACCTTCGTCTACGAGAAGGCCCACGCCGGCCACCCTCTCAACGAGGCCGCCGACTCCCTCGCCAAGCTCGGCTGCGCTGCGTGCGCGGCGCCGTCCCGCGTACCGAACTCCCGCGGCTGGTCCCGCTGTGGGCCACCGGCGCCCTCGCCGACTACCGGCGCTCCCGGGCCGCCTGACGCACATTCCAGTTCACACGTCACACGCACCCGCAAGGTGCATCCACATCCCTGGGGGGAACCATGAGCCAGCAGCAGTACCCGCAGCAGCCCCAGCAGCCCCAGCCCGGTTGGGGCGGCCCGCAGCAGCAGAGTTACGGCACTCCGCCGTTCCAGCCGCAGCCGCCGAAGAAGTCGAAGGCGGGGAAGATCGTCGGCTTCGGCTGCCTCGGCGTCGTCGCCTTCTTCGTTCTGATCGGCGTCGTCGCCGCGGCCGGCGGCGGAAACGGCGACTCCACCGACACCGGCGCCAAGGACAAGGCCGTCGCCGCCGGCCATACGCCGAAGTCCGACAAGCCCGAGGCTACGACCGCGCAGAAGACGCAGAAGACGAAGACGCAGGCGGAGCAGTTCAAGGCCTGCGTCGCCAAGTCCGGTACGGCCACGGAGAAGAAGGCCGTCCGGCACGTGACGAAGGTGACCGGCGCGGACAAGCGGAACGACATCCTGGACTCGGCCGAGGTCTACACCGACTTCACCGGCGGGCTGATGAGCGACAACCAGGGCGACGCGAAGCTCATCGCCTCCGCGTTCACGTCCTGCTACGAGTCCAAGAACGGGCTCGTCAGTGTCTACGGCCAGGACGGCGACCTCATCGCCAACGCCAACTACTGACCTCTTCGGCCAGGGCCGTGATGGTGGTGCGGCGGCAGCTCGTTCTTCAGCGGCAAGTGGACTGACACGAGAGTCGGCTGACTGGCTGCCCAAGCGGGTCAGCACACCTTGGAGCGCGGGGGCGAGGCGATGCTCCGCCACCTCCGCGCCGCCCCCGGTCACGTCCTACCGCGTGGTTTTCATCCTCCGATTCCTTTTCATCATCTGAAGGACAACCGTGAACCGAGCCAACGTCATCGCCATTGCTGCCTGCGGGTTGGCAGCCCTTTCCGTCACCGCGGCCACGGTGGACCACGTCAGTACCCACTCCGCGCTCGCCGCCGCGCGCCGTCAGACGGCTGCTGCCGACCACCGTGCCCATCAGGCCGAGTCCCGCCCGCCCAAGGTCGTCACCCATACGGTCACCAAGACTGTGGACAAGCCCGTCTTCGGCCGCTCGACGCTCCTCGGCGCCTACGCGTCCGGCGTGATATCGGGCGGCGTGTACGCCGACGACGGCAGCATGACCTACACCGCGAGCGACAGCACCTGCTCGCAGGAGTACGCCCAGATCTCCCAGGAGCCCACCGGCGGTACCGTCCACCGCGACGACTTCATGAAGGCGTGTCTGACCAACGTCAACGACACCGCCAAGACCGACTCAGCGCCCTGACCGGCGGCGCTTGGCGCTGACCGGCAGGTCACGCGGGGGCGTCGAGCGCGGCACTCCTCGACGAGGCCGCCGCCCCCCTCGCCGAGTTCAGCCTGCACTTCGTGCGTGACAGCGTCCCGCGCGGCGAACTCCCGCGCCTGGTCACGCTGTAGGTCACCGCCACCCTCACCGACTGCCGACGCTCCCAGGCCGCTTTTCCCGGCTGCTGACCGGGGATCCGGTGAACCTGCCTCGCCTTCGGCCCAGCCCTCGGGCTCTTCCATGCTTTCCCGCGCCCACACCGGAGCACCTCATGACCGAGACGGAACAGCCCCAGCACACCGCGCACCATTCCACCCAGCCGACCCAGACCGCCCCGTCCATGCCCGTAGCCGAACTGGTGCAGGCCCGCCTCACGGAAGCGAGCCTCAGCGCGCCGGTGAAGGCGCTCCTCAAGGACGCTCTGGGCGAGGGGGAGGCCGAAGGACCGTCCTCCGTCGGCCGGATCTACCTGGCCTCGGTCGCCGTCACCGGATTCCGCGGCATCGGTCCCCGCACCTGGCTGAACCTCAGCCCTCGGCCGGGCGTGAACCTCGTGGTGGGCCGCAACGGGTCCGGCAAGTCCAGCATCGCCGAGGGCATCGAGACGGCGTTCACCGGCACGAACATGCGCTGGCACGGGCTCCACGCGTCGCGCAGCGGCAACTGGCGCAACCTCCATCTTGAGAACGGTGCCAAGCCGGAGATCGAGGTCAAGCTCGCCGTTGAGGGCGACACCGGCCGCAGCACGCTCACCCGCACGTGGGACGGCGGGGACTTCGGCGACTCCGAGGCAGAGTTCAAGCGGCCCGGACACGGACGCGTCCCTCTCGACCAGGTGGCCTGGAAGCAGGCCATGGAGGACTACCGGCCCTTTCTGTCGTACGTCGATCTCGACCGGATGATCAGCGGCAAGCCCTCCGAGATGTACGACGCCATCGCCACGATCCTCGGCCTGCGGCATCTCAGCGCGGCGGACAGCCGGCTTCGCGCGGAGGAGAAGGTACTCGACGACGCGGCGAAGGCGGCGAAGGCCGAAGTCCCGGAACTCGTGGACGCCCTGTACGCGCTGGAGGACGACGAGCGCGCGGTGCACGCCCTCCTGGCCATCGACACCCCGGGCAGCCCGGACTTCGACACCGTCGAGGCACTGGTGGCGGGACTGCCCGCCGACACCGACGAGGGTCTTCTCGCCGAACTGCGGGCCGCGGCCGCCGTGCAGGGCCCCGACATGAAGCAGGTCGCCGCCGCGGTGGCCGGGCTGCGCAAGGCTCTCGCCGATGCCGAGGATGTGCGCGGCACGAGCGCCGAGGACGCTCACCAGCGCGCCGACCTCCTCGCCAGGGCTCTGGCCCACAACGACCGGCACTCCGACGAGGAGTCCTGCCCGGTCTGCGGAACGGACCGCGTCCTGGACGGGGAGTGGGCCACGCGTGCCGCCGCGCAGATCGCCGTACTGCGGCAGGAAGCCAAGGCCGCCGACGACGCACGCAGCGCCCTGCGGTCGGCGGTGCGCCTCCTGCAGGACCTCGTGCACAGGCCTCAGCGGATCCCGGCCGCGTTGGCCGACCCGTGGGACGCCTGGACCGCCTGCCGCACGGTCAGCGATCCTGGCGAGCTCGTCACACGGGCTTATGAGGCGGCCGCGACGCTGGCCGACGCTTGCGCCGCTGTCAGGGAGAACGCCGCGAGGGAGCTGGAGAAGCGGGACGAACGCTGGCGCCGGCTCGTCACCCGCCTGGCCGGCTGGGCGGAGCGGGCTCGTGCCGCGAAGGAGAGTGATCCCCGGCTGAGAGACATTCGGCGGGCCCGTGCCTGGATCAAGGCACTGACCACCGAGCTGCGGGAGCGGCGCATGGAGGGCTTCGCCGAACAGTCGCAGCACATCTGGGAGAAGCTTCGCCAGGAGAGCAACATCGACCTCAACGGCGTGAGTCTGCGCGGCAGCGAGAAGGCCACCGTACGCAAGCTCGTCATGGATGTCTCCGTCGACGGCCAGGACGCCTCGGCGCTGGGCGTCATGAGCCAGGGCGAGCTGCACTCCCTCGCGCTGTCCCTGTTCCTGCCCCGCGCCGTCACGGCCGACAGCCCGTTCGGTTTCATAGTCATCGACGATCCGGTGCAGTCCATGGACCCCGCCAAGGTCAACGGGCTCGCTCAGGTCCTGCACGAACTCGGCAGGCACCGGCAGGTCGTCGTGTTCACCCACGACACCCGGCTCCAGAGGGCGTTCACGAGCCAGGAGCTGCCGGTGACGGTGTTCCAGGTCGAGCGGAGCAAGGCCTCGAGGGTGAAGGTCGAGCGAGTGACCGACCCGGTCGCGCAGGCGATCGCCGACGCGATGGCCATCGTCCGTACCCCGGATCTGCCGCCTGCGGCCCGGACCCATGTGTTGCCCAGCCTGTGCCGTATCGCCCTGGAGAACGCCTTCCTGGAAGCCGCGTGGATCAAGCACCATCTCTCCGGCGGACCGGAGCAGGAACTGCACGCTGCCGTCGATGACGCCGAGAAGTTCACGAAGGTCGCGGCGCTCGCCCTGTTCGGCGACGTCACACGGATCCGCGACGTCGCCGAGGAAGTGAAAAGCCGCTACGGAGCGCAGGCGGCATACCTCATCAAGCAGTGCCAGAGAGGAGCCCACGCCGTAGGAGCGCAGATCACCGACCCGCGCCGTTTCGTCCAGGACGTCGAGGCTCTGGCGCAGAAGGTGCGCAAGCCGGAGGGGAACGCCCGATGAGTGCCTCCGCTGCATCCTCACCCTCCGTATCCACAGCACCCGCTTTCCCGGCATCCGTCGAAGACCTCCTGCTGACGGCCGACCAGCTTCTCGCCGGCGACCTCAGCGGTGCCACAGCCGTCGGCCGTCACCGCGGAGCCTCACTGGCCCTGAGAACTGCCCTGGAGATCTGCGTGGACCGGGTGCTCGACACAGCGGTACCGGCACTCGCCCACGCCACCATGCGAGCCAAGATGCTCTGCTTGCGCTGCTACACACCTGGGGAGACCGCCCGGCGGACCCGCGCCGTCTGGTCGCACCTGTGCTTGGGGTGTCACTACCACCAGTACGAGATCGGCCCAACCCACGAGCAGGTCCGCACTTGGCGTACGGAGGTCGGCGAGCTCGTCCGGACTCTGGGCGTTCCCTGACTGTGCGGTCAGCGGGGTCACCTTTGGTCCGCACGGTTCACCGGTCGGATTTCACCCGCGGCCGAGACCAACGCCATCCAGCCCAGTACAGCAGGGGTACGCCGCCTTCCAATTCGGGCCGACTCCGCTCCTGTCGGTGGTGTCGGCGGACCGCTTCACGCGTTGCGGAAGTGGGTGGGCCGGCGGGTCCGTCGGGTTGTGCGGGTGCAGGGTCGACGGTTCAGGAGTGGGGTGATGCTGTGTGGAAGGGCCGTCCTGCCGAGTCTCCTCACTCATGCCTGTCAGAAAGTTGCTTCTTCACCCTCCAGCGCCCCGGTTCAGAGAGGATCATCCAGTTCCATCCCTCCTGACGCCGTTGCGATGCGCCGCTAAGCTTCACCCATTTCGTCTGTTGCCTTCACGACCTCTTCACCAACGAGGGAGCTGCGCTGTATGACCCGCCAAGGCAGGCTGCCTTCCACGGACCGCGCTCGGCTGGAGAGGTTGCTCGCCTCATGGCGGGACTCACTCATCGATCTGAGCTTCCGTAACCGGCTGCTCAACTACCAGCGTCGCTCGTCGTCCGCAGGCATGGACGTGGTCGAGCCCGGGTTGTCCACCGTGCTGGAAGGGCTTTCCCGTGGCTGCTCCTTCGCAGCTGTACGCGAGGACGGTGACGAGAGCGCCTCGTCGGACGGCTTGGCACCCCTCGCCAGAGCGTTCCCAGCCAGTTCCGCCTCTGGGGCCAGGTCGATCGACACCCCTGCATCCCGGGCTGGAGTCGGCAGCAACCGCCCCGCTGTAAAGATCACCACGTCCAAGTCCACACAGGCTGAACAGGACCGGCATGTGCGCCGCCTCGCCCTCGTTGCGCGAGAGAAGTACAACGACTACGGCCTGTGGGTGCTTCATCTCGGTGTGGGCTTCCTCGACTGGACGCCGGCCCCGTCTGCTGAGAAGAGTTTCAGCTCGCCGTTGGTGATGGTGCCGGTCGTACTGGAACGGCGACGCGGTGACTCGTACGTCCTGAAGGCCAACGCGGATGAGGAGCCGGCTCTCAATCCCGCCCTGGCGATCAAAATGGGCGAGTTGGGTGTTGACTGGCCACGCGTCGAGCAGGTGGAACACCGTGACATTCCAGCTCTGATCGCGCAGGTCCGGCGTGCGGTGGCGGGTATGCGCGGCTGGAAAGTCACCAATCGGGTAGTGCTGGACACGTTCAACTCCAGCAAGGAGGTCATGTATCGAGACCTCCTCGACAACGCCGATCGGGTGCAGGCCAGTGCTCTGGTGCGGGCCATTGGGCTCGGCGCCGACTCCGGCATCTCGCCTGGAACCTTCGCCTTCGAGCCGGCCGACGCCGATCGCATCGACGAGATCCAGCCGCCCGAGCAAGCCCCGCTTGTGCTCGACGCGGACTCCTCGCAGCGCCAGTGCGTTGCCGCTGCGATCGAAGGCCGCAGCTTCGTGATGGACGGGCCGCCCGGCACCGGCAAGAGCCAGACGATCACCAATATGATCGCGGGCTTGCTGGAGCAGGGGCGTACCGTGCTGTTCGTCAGCGAGAAGGCGGCCGCGCTGGATGTGGTCCGCAACCGTCTGAGCGATGTCGGTCTCGACGACTACGTCTTGGCGTTGCACAGCAACAACACGGGCCGGAAGCAGGTAGCGCAGGAGCTCGGCGGGGCATTGCAAGCGCCTCGCCGCACCCTGTCGGGCGGTGCCCGAGCCGATCTTCAGCGTGCGCGCCAACTGCGCCAGGAACTCTCCGGGTACGCGGCGGCGATGAACGAGAGCCGGTCCGGGCTCGGTATGAGCCTGCATGACGTCCTGGGCAGGATCTCACTACTGGACAATTCTCATCCACTGCCTGCGGACCCGGCCTTCGACGCGGCGACGCTCACGGCCGAGGGGCTCGACCAGGTGACCGTGGCGGCCCGCAAGGTCAGCAGGTCGTGGCGCCCGGCTTTGGAAGGCACGGCATTCTCCTGGTACGGGCTGGCAGAGGCTGGTAACCCGCTGCAGACGCTCGACCTCGCCACTGAAGCTCTCAGTGAACTCGATACAAGGCTGCTGCCGCACACGGCTCTGCTCGCTGAACTCGATTGGGAGGGAGTCCGTGACACCGCCCGGCTGACCTCGCTGCTGCGCGTCGCGGACGCTCGGCCGACGCTGCCGCACTCTTGGCTGACCGCCGATCACCAGGGCCTGGCCACAGCGGTGACGGGCTTCCGGAGCCGTCTGGACGAGGTCATCGAAGCCGAACGGTCGGCGGAACAGACACTTGGCGCGGCATGGGAGCGGTTGCCTGCCGAGGCGGATCCCGCTCCGAGTGCTGAGGAGACCGCTCTGTCGGCTGTGCTGCCCCCGGCCATCGATATCAGTGTGCTGACTGCCGACGCCGCCCGTGAGCTCGCTGACCGTCTTGAGGCAGACGCCGTGGCACTCGACGAGGCGGTCCAGTCGCTGGCGGCCGTTGCCGCGA
The DNA here is from genome assembly GCF_040682795.1 of Streptomyces sp. NPDC051105. Taxonomy (NCBI): domain Bacteria; kingdom Bacillati; phylum Actinomycetota; class Actinomycetes; order Kitasatosporales; family Streptomycetaceae; genus Streptomyces; species Streptomyces sp. NPDC051105. The sequence goes on from NZ_JBFBBR010000009.1 coordinate 417,902, forward strand.
TGTACGGCCTGCCCGCCCCCGAGTCCTGCGACGAGGCCCTTCGCTTGGGCCGCCTCGCCGTCCTTGCGGGACAGCCCGATGACGCCAAGCCCCTGCCCGCATGGCTCACCCGTGAGGGAGCTGCCGATGCCAGGACCGCCGCAATGGTCCTGCGTGAAGCGGTCAGGCGGCTGCGCGAGACTCGGAGGAAGGCCGAAGGAGTCTTCACGGACCGGGTACTGCAGGAAGACTCCCTCGAAGAGGTCACGCACCGGTTTGCCACCGTGCACCGGTCCCTCACCGGGAGGTTGTCCGCAGCGTGCCGTGCCGACCGGCGGTTGGTCAGGTCACTTCTTCCTGACGGCGGTAAATGCACCAGGGCGGTTGTGGCCGCGCTTCCGGCCGCGGTGGCTTGGCAGCAGGCGGCACGGACACTGGATGCTGAGGCCAGTCGCCATGCGTCTGTCCTCGGTCCGCGGTGGCGGGGCGAGGACACCGACTTCGATGGCCTGGACTCCCTCGTCACGCGAGCCGACGACATTCTCAGGCTCGCACCCCGGGTGAGGAACCAGGACGCCCTGGCGCGCGAGGTGGCCTTCGGAGGGCAACCGCGTGCTGCTGCGAGGAACACTGCAGAACGGGCAGCCGCCCGGCTGGCCGAGTGGCGCGACTCCCTGGTGCTTCCACCCGCGCCGGGACCGTCGTACGAATTGGAATCAGGAAGCCTCCGGGCCGCTGCGAAATGGAGCCGCGCGCATGTTGCACCTCTGCGAGAGGCCGAGCGACTGATCCAGAGGGTGGAGGAGACCGCCGTCGCGAACGGAGGAGCGGTCACGGCACCGGGCACCTGGACTCTCTCCACGGCACGCACCAGTGTGCATGCCGTACGGGCAGCGCGTGCCGCCGCGGTGAAGTTCCAGTCCGGAGCGGAAGACGACCGGGCACTGCTCGGGGATCTCTACACGGGCCGGAGCACGAGCGTGTCGGACCTGACCGCCGCCCTCGACTGGATCACCACTCTGCGTGCGGCGTGCGGACTACAGAAAACGGTGCGACTGAGTGCGTCCGCCGCCGAGATCCTCTACCACGGGAAAGCCGACACCGGACTGGAATCCGCCGCAGCAGCATGGGCACGGGCCGCAGAGGCATTGGCGGGTCTGTTCCGTCCGGAACGTGCTGAGCAGCTCCGTGAGTCGTTCTCCCGCGGCCAGGACGCGGCCTTGAAGGTGCTCGCGGTCCTGGACGGAGATCGGGGCGGCCCTGACGAGTGGCGCGCCTACGACAAAGGCCGCCGGGCACTCGACGACCTGAAGCTGGGCGATCTGGTGGACCGGGCGGTGCGCCGCGGGACTGCTCCGGCCGACTTTCCGGCGCTGGCCGAACGTGCGGCTCTCCGCGCCTGGGCTGACCTCCAACTGTCCCGTGATCCACGGCTGGGAACCCCCCGATCCGCGGACCGCGATGACTTGGTGGCCGGCTTCAGGGAACTGGACGCGAGACTGGCCAACCACGCCCGCGCGCGCGTCATCCAGACCTGTGACGCCCGCCGCCCACGGACCACGGACGCTCCCGGTGCGGCGTTGCTCAGACGAGAGGGCGAGAAGAAGAGCCGGCACAAGCCGGTGCGAGAGCTCCTGGAGGCCGCCAGGGAGACGGTACCGCTGATCAAGCCCTGCTTCATGATGAGCCCGCTTACGGTCAGCCGCTTTCTGCCGCCCGACCTCGTCTTCGATGTGGTGATCTTCGACGAGGCGTCGCAAGTGTTGCCGCAGGACGCCATCAACTGTGTCTACCGTGGTCGGGCGCTGATCGTGGCCGGCGACCAGAAGCAGCTGCCGCCCACCGAATTCTTCTCCTCCACGGGCGACGACGACGAGGACAGTGAGGACCAGGAGTCCCCCGATCAGTTCCGCTCCGTGCTGGATCTGTGCAAGGCAAGCGGGCTGCTGGAGAGTTTGTCGCTGCGCTGGCACTACCGCAGCCGCCATGAGGACCTGATCGCCTTCAGCAACCGGGAGTTCTACGACGAGTCCATGACCACCTTCCCAGGGGCTCACGCCGAGGGCGCGGATGTCGGCGTCGCCTTCTACCGCGCCAGGCAAGGCGTCTACCGTTCCGGGGCAGCCGCACGGAACAACCCCGGGGAGGCCGAGGACGTGGCCCGCCGGGTGATCCACCACTTCAGTACGCGCAAGGGCAGATCGCTGGGTGTGGTCGCCCTGTCCCAGTCACAGGCCGTCGCGATCCAGGACGCCGTGGACGCGGCACGCCGGAGTCGCCCCGACCTCGACGAATGCTTCTCCGAGGACCGGCTGAACGGGTTCTTCGTCAAGAACCTGGAAAGTGTGCAGGGCGACGAACGGGACGTCATGATCCTGTCGGTCGGGTATGGCCGGGACGCCCAGGGCAAGTTCTCGAAGAACTTCGGCCCCATGAACAAGGCAGATGGCTGGCGCCGTCTGAACGTCGCCGTGACCCGCGCACGCTACCGGGTGGAGGTCGTAGCCTCGTTCGATCCGGATGAGGTGGGGAACACCGGCAGCAAGAGTTTCCGGCACTTCCACCGCTATCTGCAGTACGCACAGAGCGGTCCATCCGTGCTCTCCCAGGAGACGGTGGACCCGGACGCCCAGCCGGAAAGCCCGTTCGAGGAATCCGTACTGGCTGTGCTGCGCGGCTGGGGCTATGACGTGCAGCCTCAGGTCGGCGTCGCCGGCTACCGCATCGATCTGGGCGTCCGGCATCCGCACCGGCCGGGGTTGTACGCGCTGGGGGTGGAGTGCGATGGCGCCATGTACCACTCCTCGAAGGCCGCCCGTGACCGTGACCGGCTGCGCGAAGGAGTGCTGCGCGGGCTCGGCTGGGAACTGCACCGGATCTGGGGCACCGACTGGTACCGCGACCGGTCCGGCGCCGAAGCCCGACTGCGCGCCGCCGTCGAACGTGCGGTAGGCCTCGTCGGTACGAGCCCCAGCGCGCCGACAGCGGTCGATGGTGACGACGACGCGAGACCGGAAGCGTCGTCGTCACGAGCCGAACCACACATCGGGTCTGGGCGGCAGTCCTCTGCGAGTCAGGACGTCGCAACCCGGACCGCTTCAGTTTCTGCTCCCGCTGCGCGACAGCGCAGAACCGTGCCGACTCCGCGGCATGGCGCGCCCCCTCCGGTTGCCGTCTACCCGGTGACAGCGTTGGCCAGAACATCCCGGCAACGCGTGGAGAACGAGCTGTCCCAGATACGCGAGTACCTGGGGCAGCCGGAGGCCCTTGATACCGCGACCGATTACCGGGTGCGCGCCGATAATCGGCGAAAATGGGAAAAGAGGCGTGAACAGCTCTCGGAGCGCGCCGCTTTCCTGGAGAGCTTCCTCAGCGCAACCTCTGTCACCCCTCGCCCAACCGGGGGAGCGACGGTCGCTCCTGGCCGCTTGGTCGGGTTGACCTTCGACGGTTCCGCGGATGTCGAGGAGTACGAGATCACCTCGCAGAGCCCAGTCGCGGAGGAGGGCCAGGCGCTCAGTCCGTTCACTCCACTCGCAGCTGCCCTGCTGTGGCGCGAGGCCGGCGCCCTGGTGGAGTACGAGGACGGGTCAGGGAGGCGCCGCACCGCCCACATTCGACACGTTCACGACTGAACGGAACCCAGGAAGCAGCCGAAGCCAAAGCCATGCAGGATCGCGGGTGGACGATCTCCGTGATCGCCCGCCACCTGCACCGGGACCGCAAAACCATCCGCAGCTACCTCACCGGACAACGAGTGCCGGGGCCCCGGCGCTCGGGTCCGAACTCACTGGCGCACTTCACCGACTACTGCCGACGGCGCTTCACCGACGACCCCCACCTGCCGGCTTCCACCCTCTTCGAGGAACTGGTCGAACTCGGCTACCAGGGCGCCTACTCCACCTTCACCCGAGCACTCCGCACCACGACCTCCGGCCCCACTGCGACACCTGTCACCAGGCGAGACACACGAAAGTGAACGATGAGCAAGCCGCTTCGCCACCACCGCCAGCAGGACTCGCGGACGGCCCTCCCGGGACCTACGAAAATGACGCGCCAGGCGTTCTGCCTGCGACTATCGTGCATCCGTGACGCTGACTGACACTGATATGGCCGCCCTGATCGCACCCGCCGGCCTTCACTTCGTGCAACGGCGTCGGGACGACGTCCTGCTGCCGCCGCTGCCTCAGGGTTACTCACCCGCGAGTGCCCGTTCCGAGCACGGGCGATTCGATTCCCACCCGGACGAGATCGCCGACGTCGACGCCCCGGACATGGCCGACAAGACCAATGCGAGTTGGTATCGGATGGCAATGGAATACGGGCTCTTCGACGAAGACCGCGAGTTCCTCCTCGGCGTCGACTACAACACGCACTCGGAGGACGAGGGGCCCCAAGAGGACGACTGGGCCTGGGTGCGCGTCCGTCTCCTCGACGGCTGGGACTTCGTGACAAGCGAGGTGGCCCAGCTACGTAGCGGAATGGCGACGCTGTTCACCACGCGCTTCGTGCCGGAATTCACCGCGGTGTCATTGGACGGGCGCATGATGATGAACACCACTGTCTGGGGAAACGGCACCGTCAGCACCATCGCCATCCGCCCCTAACGATCTACTGGCGGAACATCACTCGTTTTGGCAGTGACTCAGTCGTCCCAGGTCAGAGCGCCGCCTCTGACTAACTTCACTGGCCAAGGACACCTCGGGCGGTACTGCCCAGGCGTCGGCCTGTTCGCACGCCTACGAGGAAGGGCAGTTGGTTCCCCGGCGCCCGCCCTCCGGCCTATCCCCTTTTCCTGAGGCAGGAGTTGGCCGGGCAGCACATGGCGGTCGGAGTGTTCGACGGCACCGCTGGCGGGATCTCGGCGCGACCTGCACTCCCGGAGGTCGGTACACCACGAAGCGCGGCAAATGCTTCGTGCGCACGCAGTACAGACCCGAGGCGCGGGGCGCCGGGCGGGTGTGTGCCAGGAGGATCGAAGCGGTGAGCGCCGTTTTCGCCAGCGGATTCTCCAGATGCGCGAGCCAGGTGCTTCCGCCCCGCTCAGCATCGCCCAGAGAGCAGTTCGCCGGGGCTGGCGATTCCCTCTAGATCATGATGAAGCTACAAAAAGCAACCCATGAGGTAATCGACGAAGAGTTACTACTCGTTACCCATCGTGCCGTTCCCATGGGGTTCCCATAGGACAAAAGCACCCCTCTGTGATCCTCGCCGACGGGTGCTATGTCCAATTATCCAGCATTTTGTTGTGCCCCCGGCAGGATTCGAACCTGCGACACCCGCTTTAGGAGAGCGGTGCTCTATCCCCTGAGCTACGAAGGCGGGGCCTTGCGTGGAACGTGGCTGAATACTTTGCGTGCGTACTCGCCTGCGCTCCGGCAAGGATCGGGACCGCCGCTGAGGGCGGTCCCTGACAGGTTAGCGGATCAGACGGGGGTGATGGGGCTGCGACTGATGCCTCGGTCCGATTTCATGATCGGGATCCGCCCTTGGCGGCTGTCGACCGGCCGCGTACGACCCCCGGAACACCTTCCGGCACTCGCAGTCCATATTGGACGCTGCTGGTGGCGCGCTTCGTCCAGGGGGCCGGTGCGGCACTGGCCGTACCCGCCGCGATGGCACTGGTGAGCGTCCTGCACCCCGAACCCGCGCGGCACGCCCGGGCCATGGCGGTCTGGGGCGATCTGGCGGCCTCCGGCGGGACCGCCGGGATGCTGCTGTCCGGCGTGGTGGCCTCGTCGAACTCCTGGCGCTGGGCGTTCGTCGTGCCCGTCGCGGTGGCGGCGGTGACCCTCGTCGCGGCCCCGCCTCTGATCCCCGAGGGCGCGGCCGGCCGATCCGGCCGGCTGGACGTCCTCGGGGCGGTCCTGGTCACCACCGGGATCGCCCTGCTCAGCTACGGCCTGGTGGAGGCGCCGGAGCGCGGCTGGACCTCCCCGGTGGCGCTCTCCACCCTGACCGCCGGCGGTGCGCTGCTGCTGGCGTTCGTCATCGCCGAGGCACGGGTGCCGCAGCCGCTGCTGCCGCTGTCGTTCCCCGCCTCCCCCCGCAGGGCGACGGCGCTGCTGGCGGTCTTCCTGGGCGCCGCCGGGATCACCACGATCTTCTTCATGCTCGCGCTGTACTTCCAGGAGGTCCGGGGCTATTCCGCGCTGGAGACGTCGGCGGCCTTCCTGCCCTTCGGCCTGACCCTCGTCGTCAGCGGCCTGTGCGTGGGCAGGCTGGCGCAGCGATTCGGCGCGCGCGTGGTGCTGGTCGCGGGACTGCTGCTGGCCGGACTGGGGCTGGCGGCGGTGGGCCGGATCGGCACGGACACGCCCTACGTGGGCGCCGTCCTGGCCGGGCTGGTGCTCTTTCCCGCCGGGGTGGCACTGGTCTTCGCCGGATCCACCGTCACCGCGACCGCCGACGTCCCGCGGGATCAGGCCGGTCTCGCCGGCGCCGTGGTCAACACCGCGCTGGAGGCCGGGCCGGCCATCGGTCTCGCCGTCCTGGTGACCCTGGCCACCGGACGCACCACGGGTCTGGTGCACACGGGGAGGAGTACGGCGTCGGCCCTGACCTCCGGCTACGGCTTCGCCTTCACCATCGCGGCCGTGGCCTTCGCCGCCGCCGCGGTGTGCGCGCTCGTCCTGCTGCGCCCCGCACCGCCCCGGGACGCCGGCTGACGGACGCCTTCCCTTCCGCCCGGGCACCCTGAATTCCCATCCATCACGACATGTACCAAGGAGCACCCCCATGACCGCACGTTTCAAGGACAAGGTCGTCATCGTCACCGGGGCCGGATCCGGCATCGGCCGGGCCAGCACCAGGGCCTTCGCCCGCGAGGGCGCCACCGTGGTGGCCGCCGGATCGCGGCCGGAACCCATCGAGGAGACCGTGCGACTCGTCGAGGAGGACGGCGGCGCGGCCGACGCCGTCGTCGCCGACGTCACCCGGCCCGAGGACATGGAGCGCCTGGTGCGCACCACGGTGGAGCGGCACGGCGGCCTGCACGTCGCCCACAACAACGCGGGCATCTTCGGCAAGCCCACCCCGGTCGGCGACCTGGACCTGTCCGTGTGGCAGGCCGTGCTGGACGTCAACCTGAACGGTGTCCTGATCGGCATGCAGCAGGAGATCGCGCACATGCGGGCGAACGGCGGCGGCGTCATCGTCAACACCGCGTCCAACATCGGTTACCACGGGCGCCGCCCCGGCATGGCCGCCTATGCGGCGTCCAAGGCCGCGGTGAGCACCCTCACCCGGGTCGCCGCCCTGGACCACATCAAGGACAACGTGCGCATCAACGCGGTGAGCCCCGGCGCCACGGACACCGGGATGTCGCTGCGGCCCGGGGAGAGCGACGCCGATCGCGCCGCCCGGCTGGCCACGACGGTTCCGATCGCCCGCGTCGCGACGACGGACGAGATCGTGGCCGCGGTGCTGTGGCTGGCGTCCGACGAGTCGAGTTTCGTCGTCGGCCACGACCTCGTCGTCGACGGCGGCGTGACCAGCTGATTCCTTGGCCTGATCCCCTCGCCTGATCCTTTGGCTGATCCCCTCGCCTGATCAACGGAGTCCCGGACGCGTGGCCACGCGTCCGGGACTCCGTGCTTTCCCGGCGCCCCCGCGCCCCCCCCGGGAATAAGCCCCCCCCCAGCCGCTGAATTATTTGTGGCCCCCCGCGGAAGCCGCGATAAAATA
>NZ_JBFBBR010000010.1:0-146574 GCF_040682795.1 Streptomyces sp. NPDC051105
TTCCCTTTCCGGCGATTCCGACTCTATCAGATCCTTTCGGCGTCTGATTCCCAGTCAGCGGGGGTTGTCTTCCCGGCTGTTGGGCCGTTCCGACGAGTGAGACTTTAGCGGATTCCCGGCCTCCGAGCTAATCGGGGCCTGCGTCCTTTCGAACGTGGATTCCTTCATTTCGCACATACGCACGCCGAAGCAAAGCGACGACGGATCGTCGACTGCTGGTAGGTACCTGCGGAATGGTTGCCCGGGGACCGACCGGAGTCGGCGCTCACGTCGGACAACTCGGAGAACAGTACGTAGCCGGTTGGGGTGTGTCAACTCGCGGCGAGGCGGCCCCGCTGCGCGTATGGTGGACGCCATGACTACGCGTACGTGCACCCAGCAGTGGTGGGCCGCCTGACGGCGGCCGCGCTCACGTACGCATTCAACGGCCGCCGCTTCGGCGGCCGTTCGTGTATCTCCCTCCAGAACCTCTGAGGGCCGGCCGCTCGGGACGGCGGCTCCGACCAGGAGGTAAAGAGGGAATGACACGGGTCTTCAGCGGGATCAAGCCGACCGGACACCTGACGCTGGGGAACTACCTGGGGGCCATGCGGCAGTGGGCTGCCGTGGATCAGCACCAGGCCGACTCCTTGTTCTGCATCGTCGATCTGCACGGGATGACCGTGGACCACGATCCGGCCCGGCTGCGCCGGCTCACCCGGCAGGCGGCGACCCTGTTGCTGGCGGCCGGGCTGGATCCGGAGCTGTGCACCGTGTTCGTACAGAGTCACGTCGACGAGCACACCCGGCTGTCGTACCTCATGGAGTGCGTGGCGACCGATGGGGAGATGCGGCGCATGATCCAGTACAAGGAGAAGGTCGCGAGCGAGGCGGTGCGCGGGCGCGGTGTGCGGCTGTCCTTGCTGACGTATCCGGCGCTGATGGCCGCGGACATCCTGGCGTACGGGGCGGACGAGGTGCCGGTCGGGGACGATCAGGCCCAGCACGTGGAGTTGACCCGGGATCTGGCGGTGCGGTTCAACCAGCGGTACGGGCACACGTTCGTGGTGCCGAAGGCGACCGTGCCGAAAGTGGCCGCGCGGGTGATGAATCTGCAGGACCCGACGTCGAAGATGGGGAAGAGCGACGACTCCGGGGCGGGCATCGTCTATCTGCTCGACGAACCCGAGGTGATCCGGAAGAAGATCATGCGGGCCGTGACGGACAGCGGGCGGGAGATCGTCTACGACCGGGAGGAGCAACCCGGGGTCGCGAACCTGCTGGAGATTCTCGCTGCGTGCACGGGCGGGAACCCTGAGTCACTGGCAACCGTTCACGATTCGTACGGCGCTCTGAAGCAGGCCACCGCGGAGGCGGTGCTGGACGTGCTCGGTCCCGTGCAGGCCAGGCACAGGGAGTTGTGTGTCGACCCGGGATATGTGGAGGAGGTGCTGCGGCATGGAGCGGAGAAGGCTCGGGCGATCGCCCGGCCGATTGTCGATAGCGCCTATCGGGCGATCGGGCTGTTGCCGCCCGGCGCCTTCTCGGGGGCCCCTGCGACGGAACCCGCGTTGAACGCGGCCCGATAGGCGCGGGGTTCAGTCCCTCTCAGTCCTGTCCCTCTCAGTCCTGTCCTTCTCAGTCCTTCTTGCCGGAGGCGAGTTGGCGGCTGCGGTCGCGGGCGGCTTCGAGCGCGGCGATGAGGGCCGCCCGTACGCCGTGGTTCTCCAGTTCGCGGATGGCGTTGATGGTCGTGCCGGCGGGGGAGGTGACGTTCTCGCGGAGCTTGACGGGGTGTTCGCCGCTGTCGCGGAGCATCACGGCGGCGCCGATCGCGGACTGGACGATGAGGTCGTGGGCCTTGTCGCGGGGCAGGCCGAGCAGGATGCCGGCGTCGGTCATGGCCTCGACCAGGTAGAAGAAGTACGCCGGGCCCGAGCCGGAGAGGGCGGTGCAGGCGTCCTGCTGGGACTCGGGGACCTGGAGGGTCTTGCCGACGGCGCCGAAGATCTCCTCGGCGGTGGCGAGGTGGGCGGCGGTGGCGTGGCTGCCGGCGGAGATGACGGACATCGCCTCGTCGACGAGGGCGGGGGTGTTCGTCATGACACGGACGACCGGGGTGCCGGTGGCGAGGCGCTCCTCGAAGAAGGAGGTGGGGATGCCCGCCGCACCGCTGATGACGAGGCGGTCGGCGGGGATGTGCGGGGCGAGTTCGTCGAGGAGGGTGCCCATGTCCTGCGGCTTGACCGTGAGGATCAGGGTGTCGGCGGTCTTCGCTGCCTCGGGGTTGGTGACCGGGGTGACTCCGTGGCGGGCGCGGAGTTCTTCGGCCCGTTCCGGGCGGCGAGCGGTGACCAGGAGGTCGGCGGGTGCCCAGCCGGCCCGGATCATTCCGCTGAGCAGGGCTTCGCCGATCTTGCCGGTACCGAGGACTGCGACTTTCTGACTCATACGGTTCAGTCTGGCACCGCGGGTGGGAGGCGGGGGGCGGTTGTCCGCTGGGCGGACGTGGTCGGTGGCTATGCCGTCCGTCGCCTCAGGGTGGCCGCTCCCAGGGTGAGTACGAGCAGGGCGCAGCCGGCGACGATCAGGATGTCCCTGAGGAAGGTGGCGGTCATGTCGGTGTGGTGGAGGACTTCGTTCATGCCGTCTACGGCATAGGACATGGGGAGGACGTCGGAGAGGGCTTCGAGAGCGGGGTGCATCTCGGAGCGGGGGGTGAAGAGGCCGCAGAGGAGGAGCTGGGGAAAGATCACCGCGGGCATGAACTGGACCGCCTGGAATTCCGAGGCCGCGAAGGCCGAGACGAAGAGTCCGAGGGCTGTGCCGAGCAGGGCGTCGAGCAGGGCGACCAGGAGCAGGAGCCAGGGGGAGCCGGTGACGTCGAGGCCCAGGAACCAGACGGCAAGGCCGGTGGCGAGGGCCGACTGGATGATCGCGAGGATGCCGAAGGCGAGCGCGTAGCCGGCGATGAGGTCGGCTTTGCCCAGCGGCATGGCGAGGAGGCGTTCGAGGGTGCCGGAGGTGCGTTCGCGGAGGGTGGCGATGGAGGTCACCAGGAACATCGTGATGAGCGGGAAGATGCCGAGGAGTGAGGCGCCGATGTTGTCGAAGGTGTGCGGGCTGCCGTCGAAGACGTAGCGGAGCAGGACCAGCATCAGGCAGGGGATGACGAGCAGCAGCGCGATCGTGCGGGGGTCGTGCCGGAGCTGGCGCAGGACGCGGGCCGCGGTGGCCGTGGTGCGGGAGAGGTTCAGGACGCTGACGGGTGCGGTCGCGGTGGCCGCCGTCCGGGTAGTGGCCGTCTGAGTGGTCATCGTGCGTTTTCCTTCGTGCGGGACTTGGAATGGGCCGCCGCTTCGTCGACGAGGTGGAGGAAGGCAGCCTCGACCGTGTCGGAGCCGGTGCGGGTGCGGAGGGCCTCGGGGGTGTCTCCCCCAGCCTCCGGCCGGGAGGTGCCCCCAGCGAGGATCTCGCCCTCGCGCATGAGGAGGAGGCGGTGGCAGCGCTCGGCCTCGTCCATGACGTGGGAGGAGATGAGGAGGGTGGCGCCGCGGGTGGCGGTGATGGAGTGGAAGAGCTGCCAGAGGTCGCGACGCAGGACGGGGTCGAGGCCGACGGTGGGTTCGTCGAGGACGAGGAGTTCGGGGGTGCCGAGCAGGGCGACGGCGAGGGAGACGCGGCTGCGCTGACCGCCGGAGAGGTTAGCGGCGAGGGAGTCTGCGTGGCTGGTGAGGTCGACTTCGCCGAGGACGCGCTCGACGTCGGCTCGGCGGTCGGGGGCCGGGCGGGTGGGGTCGAGGATCGACCCGAAGTAGTCGAGGTTCTGGCGGATGGTCAGGTCGTCGTAGACGGAGGGGGCTTGGGTGACGTAGCCGATGCGGGTACGGAGGGTGGGGTGGCCGGCGGGGCGGCCGAGGACGTTGAGGGTGCCGGTGACCTTGGCCTGGCTGCCGACGATGGCGCGCATCAGGGTCGACTTGCCGCAGCCGGAGGGTCCGAGGAGGCCGGTGATCTGGCCGCGGGCGACGGTGAAGTCGAGACCGCGCAGAACGGTGCGGGGGCCGCGGACGGCAGTGAGTCCGGCGGCTTGGACGGCAGGGGGCAGGGCTGAGTTGCCGGGGGCCTCGGTCGGCTCCGGCGAGTAATTCACCATGTGATGAATAATCCTCGGCGTGGCAAGGCGCGTCAAGGGGAGCGCGGGAGGGGAGCACCGCTGGAACTGTCGTGGCCGAGCGCCGGGCGCCGGGCGCGGGCGCCGGGCGCCGGGCGAGGGCGCCGGAAGTCCGGTGCGGGCGCCGGAAGTCCGGTGCGTGCCGGACGGCAAGTCGTCCTCGCCGGTGTTCCGCTGACCGGGTGGGATCCCGGCAGGTGGGCGGGGGGGTACGCCTGTCGCGTCCGTTGATCGCGATCGCGGGATACGTCCGAGGCGGGTCCGCCCGCTGAGTCCGGCCGGGTCCGCCGGGGGGACACGGCTGAGCCGCCACCGACCCCCGCGGCTGCACCGGGTCGGCGGGCTGGTGTGGGCGTATCGCTCAGGTGTTGAGGGCGACGAGGAGGAGGACGTCGTACGTCTCCTCGACGATCCCTTCCGGGAAGGTCTTCAAAAGGTGGGTGCGCTCCTCGGTGAGGAAGGCGGTGCGGCGGTCCATGGGAGTGACCAGGAATGCCGAGTGGCTGCCGATGTTGGCGAGGTGGGTGTCGAGGGGGACGCGGCGGCTCCAGCGAACCTCGCGGCGGGTGAAGCGGAGGCGGCCGCTGGGGTCTGCGAGATCCGTGCGGTCTGCCGGCTTGCGCTTCACGGTGGCGACGTCCTCGCCGAAGAAGCGGCTCATCCGGTCGCTCTGCCGGACGATCCAGTCGATGTCCCGGGCGTCGGTGTTCCACCACAGCGCCAGCGCGCCGCCGGGGCGCAGTACGCGGAGTGCCTCCGGCACGGAGTGGGCCGGGTCGGTCCAGTGCCAGGCCTGGGCGTAGGTGAGGAAGTCGGCGGTGTCGTCGGCGAGCGGAAGGGCGTTGCCGTTGCCGCGGACGACCGGGACGCCGGGGAGTGTGGCCTGGAACTGCGCCGCCATGCCCTCTCCCGGCTCCACCGCGACCACGTCGGCGCCGCGCGCGTGCAGGAGAGCGGTCGCGATGCCGGTACCCGCGCCGACGTCGACCACCCGGGCGTCGGCGAGGGAGCGGCCGGCCTCCTCTTCGACGGCGTCGAGGAGAGCCGGCGGGTAGGAGGGGCGGTTCGCGGCGTACTGGGCCGCGGCGGCGTTGAAGGAGTGGGCGCGGGTCGCGTGGGAGGAAGGAGCGGGGTTCGAGGGGTGCGACTGGCTTGTGGTCATACGGCCATGGTCCCGGGGGCGGGGCGGGGGGCGACAGGGGATATCGGCAGGCGGGGGGAGACGCCCGGCGCCCTGCCGGACGGTCTCAGCGTTTCCGCTTCTTCTTCGACGGGTTGCCCGAGCGGCGCGTCGTGCTGCGTTCGTGTTCCTGGACGGCGGTCTCGTACTCGGCACGGTGGAGTCTCTCGCCGGGGGCTTCCGTCAGGGAGCGGAAGAAGTAGGCGAGGAGGGAGCCGACGAAACCGATGGCGAGGAGGCCGCGCAGGGCGGCCTGGCGTTCGGGGTCGGGGCGCTTACCGAAGGACTCCCAGGTGTTTCGGAAGGCCAGGGCGCTGCAGATGGCGAACATCGCGACGACGAGAGCGGTCACGAAGGCGCCGGTGTCGGCGAGCTGGACGCCTTCGTAGGCGAGGCGGAGGACCAGGCAGGAGACGACGGCGGCGGCGAGCGAGCCCACGGCCACGCCGATGCGACGGACGGTGTAGCCGTCGTCGTGGTTGACCCAGGACGTGCCGAAGAAACGGAGGGGCTCGGGGCGGGGTCCGCCGGTGGAGCCCGCGGGTGTGTCCGGGGTGCCTGGTTCGTCGCTCACGGGACGATTATGGCGCCGAGGGCCGCGGGCTCCGGGTCGGGGTGACCGGTCAGGCGCAGCGGTCGGCCACGTAGCCGTCGCTGCCTGTGTTGACGTAGGCGTCCGAGATGTATTCGCCGTTGTCGATGTTGTCCCAGATCTTGGAAGTGCCGTAGTAGCCGGACACCGTCGTGCCGGGTGTCTGGCAGAAGATCGGGACGCGGGTGCCCTCGGGGAGGGTCCGCGTGATGTTGTAGTTGGTGCCCGGGCCGCTGCGGACGTTGAGGCGGACGCCGGGGGCGACCGCGTACGTCTTCACGGATGATGCCGCCAGCGTCGCGACGGCCTCGTCCTCGCCGCTGCTCTCGGCTTCCTGCACTTGGTCGACAGACATGTGTAGCTCCCCCCACCGGACCCATGAGTGTCATGGAGTCCCGTTGATTCCCCGGAAGCGAGCCACGAAACACATGTGCGCAACTCGCACGCGGAGGCTAGCAAGCCGCCTCTGTATCGCACGCGTCATCGACTAGGCTCCGTGCGTCGCGCGCCGCGAGGAACAGCACGGGGGTGATCCCATGACGCCACAGCGCAACACCGGAGCGGGCGCGGAAGCGGAACTTCCCGAGTACGCCGGGCACTACCGCCTGGAATCCTGCCTGGGTTCGGGCGGCATGGGCGTGGTGCACCTCGCCCGCAGCACCTCGGGGCTGAAACTCGCCGTGAAGATCGTGCACGCCGAATTCGCCAAGGACCGTGAGTTCAGGGGCCGTTTCCGGCAGGAGGTGGCCGCCGCGCGGAAGGTCAGTGGGGCCTTCACCGCGCCCGTCGTGGACGCCGATCCCGAGGCCGAACGGCCTTGGATGGCCACGCTCTTCATCCCCGGCCCGACCCTCTCCGAGCAGGTGAAGCGGAACGGGCCCATGTCCCCTGCCCAGTTGCGCCGGCTGATGGCCGGGCTCGCGGAGGCGCTGCGCGACATTCACCGGGTCGGGGTCGTGCACCGGGATCTCAAGCCGAGCAACGTGCTGCTCGCCGAGGACGGTCCGAAGGTCATCGACTTCGGCATTTCCCGGCCGAAGGACAGCGAACTGCGGACCGAGACCGGCAAGTTGATCGGTACGCCGCCTTTCATGGCACCGGAGCAGTTCCGGCGGCCGCGTGAGGTCGGGCCGGCCGCGGACATCTTCGCGCTCGGGTCGGTGCTTGTGCACGCGGCGACCGGGCGGGGGCCGTTCGACTCCGACAGCCCTTACGTCGTCGCCTACCAGGTCGTCCATGACGAGCCCGACCTCGCCGGCATGCCGGAGGAGTTGGCTCCGCTGGTGCTGCGCTGTCTCGCCAAGGAGCCCGAGGACCGGCCGACGCCTGACGAAATGATGCGGGAACTGCGGTCGTTGTCAGCGTCGTACGACACCCAGGCGTTCATACCGGCGCAGCGGATCAAGGACGACCACGAGGCCCCGCCCGAGGAGGAGGCACCGGCCGCCGTTCCGGAGAGGAAGGCACGCAAGGCGGCGAGACGGCGTATGGCCGTCGCCGCCGGGACGGCTGTCCTGGTCCTGGGCGGTGTGCTCGTCTCGGCGCTCTGGTCGGGGGACGACGGTGCGGCCCCTGTCGGCGGCACGGTGCGCGGTTCCACCGACACGTTCGAAGCCTGGCAGTCGGCGGCAGCGGCCAAGGACGGCTCGGGGATGCCTCAATGCGTCGGCGGAGCAGGGAAACTGCTGTGCATGCGGTCGAGGCTGGCCTTCGCCCTCGCTCCCGTGGACGGCCGTCTGCTCTGGCGGCACAGGGTCGCGGACGAACGAACCAGCGGCTCGCCCTCCCTGTCGGGCGGGCTCCTGCTGGTGCCGACAGACGGCGGCCGACGGGTGGAGGCGCTGGACCCCGCTTCGGGTTCGTCGCGCTGGAAGCAGGACCTGCCCGCGGTCCGGGGCATGGAGATCACCCAGAGCATGCTGCTGGTCCTCGGGGCCAACGGGGTGATCACCGGTCTCGACAGCAAGTCCGGCGACACCAGGTGGAGCCTGCCTGTCTCCGGCAGCGGCACCCCGTCCCTGAGTTCGTTCGCCGGAGATCCATGGGCGTACGCGAGCAGTACCTCCGCCGACGGAACGCACACCCTGGTCACCGCGCTGGACCCGGACACCGGCGCCAGACGCTGGGAAGCCCGGCTCGCCGGGGATCTCAGGCCGGTCGGCAGCGCGGACGGGTCCCTTTTCCTGCTGTCCGTGAACACTTCCTCCGGCGCGACGAACGCGGTCGTGCGCTACAAGCCGGAGGCGAAGGCGGCCCGCCGGGTGCCCCTGCCCGTTCCCCGGTTGGCGCCGGGTGCCGCCGTGCGCGGCGACGTCGTCTATCTGCTGTCCGCCGGTGGCTCGCTGGAGGCCGTGGACCTGGAGAGCCGCAAACGGCTCTGGGCGCTCCAGACCTCGGTGAGCCGGGGCTCGGCGCCCGCGGCCGACGACCGGTACGTCTACTTCACGGCGGCCGACGGGCGTCTGCTCGCCGTCGACGCTCGCAAGGGAACCCTCGTCGGCCAGACTCCGGCGCGTCTGGGCGCCAACGCCGACCAGGTCACCGCCGCGCTGCCCGCTCCCCTGATCCTCGACACCCACGTCTACGCCACCGCCCCCGACGGCACCGTCTTCGCCGTGGACGCGGAGGATCCCGCCGGTTGGTGATGACACACGACGGAAGGGGGCGCCCCCCTGGTTGGAGGCGCCCCCTGTCGCATGTGTCCCATGCCCGGCGTCAGCCGAGCTTGCTCACATCACGCACCGCGCCCTTGTCGGCGCTGGTGGCCATCGCCGCGTAGGCCCGCAGGGCCGCGGAGACCTTGCGTTCGCGGTTCTTCGGGGCGAACACGCCGTTCAGGGCCTGCTCGCGACGGGCCAGCTCGGCGTCGTCGACGAGGAGTTCGATCGTGCGGTTCGGGATGTCGATGCGGATGCGGTCGCCGTTCTCGACGAGGGCGATGGTGCCGCCCGAGGCCGCCTCCGGGGAGGCGTGCCCGATCGACAGGCCCGACGTGCCGCCGGAGAAACGGCCGTCCGTGATCAGCGCGCAGGTCTTGCCGAGGCCGCGGCCCTTGAGGAAGGACGTCGGGTAGAGCATTTCCTGCATGCCAGGGCCGCCCTTGGGGCCCTCGTAGCGGATGACGACCACGTCGCCGTGCGTGACCTGCTTGTTGAGGATCTTCTCGACGGCTTCTTCCTGCGACTCGCAGACGACCGCCGGGCCCTCGAAGGTCCAGATCGACTCGTCGACGCCGGCCGTCTTCACCACGCAGCCGTCGACGGCGAGGTTGCCCTTGAGGACCGCGAGGCCGCCGTCCTTGGAGTACGCGTGCTCGACGCTGTGGATGCAGCCCTCCGCCGCGTCCTCGTCCAGGGCCTCCCAGCGCTCGGACTGGGAGAAGGCCTCGGAGGAGCGGACGCAGCCCGGGGCGGCGTGCCACAGTTCCACGGCCTCGGGGGACGGGGAGCCGCCGCGCACGTCCCAGGTCTTCAGCCAGTCCGCCAGGGACGGGCTGTGCACGGAGTGGACGTCCTCGTTGAGGAGACCGCCGCGGTGCAGTTCGCCGAGGAGCGCGGGGATACCGCCGGCCCGGTGCACGTCCTCCATGTAGTACGTGCGGGTCTTCGCGACGTTCGGCGCGACCTTGGCGAGGCAGGGCACCCGGCTCGAGACCTCGTTGATCTCCTCCAGGCCGAACGGGACACCCGCCTCCTGGGCGGCGGCCAGCAGGTGCAGGATCGTGTTGGTGGAGCCGCCCATCGCGATGTCCAGGGCCATCGCGTTCTCGAACGCGGCGAAGGTCGCGATGTTGAGGGGCAGGACCGTGTCGTCGTCCTGCTCGTAGTAGCGGCGGGTGAGGTCCATGACCGTGCGGGCCGCGTCGACGTACAGCTGTTTACGGGCCGTGTGGGTGGCCAGGACCGAGCCGTTGCCGGGGAGGGAGAGACCGATGGCCTCGGTCAGGCAGTTCATCGAGTTGGCGGTGAACATGCCCGAGCAGGAGCCGCAGGTCGGACAGGCGTTCTCCTCGATCTTGAGGACGTCCTCGTCGGAGACGTTCTCGTTGGCCGCGTCGACCATCGCGTCGATCAGGTCGAGGGTGCGGACCGTGCCGTCGACGAGGGTCGCGCGGCCGGCCTCCATGGGGCCGCCGGAGACGAAGACCGTGGGGATGTTGAGCCGCAGCGCGGCCATCAGCATGCCCGGCGTGATCTTGTCGCAGTTGGAGATGCAGACCAGTGCGTCGGCGCAGTGCGCTTCAACCATGTACTCGACCGAGTCGGCGATCAGGTCGCGGGACGGGAGGGAGTACAGCATGCCGCCGTGTCCCATGGCGATGCCGTCGTCCACGGCGATCGTGTTGAACTCGCGCGGGATGCCGCCCGCCTCCTTGATCGCCTCGCTGACGATCCGGCCGACCGGCTGGAGGTGGGTGTGGCCCGGCACGAACTCGGTGAAGCTGTTGGCGACCGCGATGATCGGCTTACGGCCGATGTCCGCACCCGGTACACCGGAGGCGCGCATAAGGGCGCGGGCGCCCGCCATGTTACGACCGTGGGTGACTGTGCGGGACCTCAGCTCGGGCATCGTCACTCGCTCCTTCAGACAGATAGGGCTGTCATCGAGCGTACGCCCGTTGCTCAGGCCTCGGGACGAGGTGTCCGAAATGCGGGACAGGTGTCTCGTCGTTTCCCGCCCTACGGCCCGGTCAGATGCCCCTGCACCACCGGCGCCACCCGCGCCACGATCTGCTCCAGATCCGCCGACGCCAGCGGCTCCACCTTGATCACGTACCGCAGCATCGCGCACCCCACCAGCTGCGCGGCCGCCAGCTCGGCGCGCAACTCCCCGTCCGGGAGATCCAGCTGCTCGGCGATCCGGCGCAGCAGCTGGGCGGCGATCAGCCGGCGGAAGACGGCGGCGGCCGTGTCGTTGTTCACGGCCGAGCGGAGGATCGCCAGCAGGGGCGTACGGGTGGTGGGGTTCTCCCAGATGCCGAAGATGAAGCGGGTCAGGCGCTCGCCGACGCCGTCCAGCGGGCCGTCGGCGATCGCGACGGGCGCGTTCAGCGCGGGGGCGAAGGCGATCGAGATGGCGGCCTCGAAGACCTGCTCCTTGGTGCCGAAGTAGTGGTGGACGAGGGCCGAGTCGACGCCGGCGGCCTTGGCGATCCCGCGGACGGACGTCTTGTCGTACCCGCGTTCGGAGAACTCCTCGCGGGCGGCGACGAGGATACGGTCCCGGGTGCCGGCCGACTCGGTACGCGGAGGGCGGCCCCGGCGGCGGGTACCGGTGCCGCCGCTTTCGGTACCGGTCATCGGCGGGGCACCCTCAGTGCCGAGGCCAGGTGCAGGCGGGTGAAGGCCAGGGCCTCCGCGAGGTCGGCCTCGCGCTCGGCGCCGGACATCGCGCGCCGGGTGTTGACCTCGATGACGACATGCCCGTCGAAGCCGGTGAGCGCCAGCCGCTCCAGGAGCTCGGCGCAGGGCTGGGTGCCGCGGCCGGGCACCAGATGCTCGTCCTTGGCGGAGCCGCGGCCGTCGGCGAGGTGGACGTGGCCGAGCCGGCCGCCCATCCGGTCGAACATGGCGAGGGCGTCCGTCCGCGAGGTCGCGGCATGGCTGAGGTCGATCGTGAAGTGCCGGTAGTCGTCCTTGGTGACGTCCCAGTCGGGGGCGTACGCCAGCATCTCGCGGTCGCGATAGCGCCAGGGGTACATGTTCTCCACCGCGAACCGGACGTCCGTCTCGTTCGCCATGCGCCAGATTCCCTCGACGAAGTCGCGGGCGTACTGGCGCTGCCAGCGGAACGGCGGATGCACCACGACCGTGCTCGCGCCCAGCTTCTCGGCGGCGGCCCGGGCCCGCTGGAGCTTGACCCAGGGGTCGGTGGACCAGACCCGCTGGGTGATGAGCAGACAGGGGGCGTGGACGGCGAGGATCGGGATGCGGTGGTAGTCGCTCAGCCTGCGCAGGGCCTCGATGTCCTGGCTGACCGGGTCGGTCCACACCATGACCTCGACACCGTCGTAGCCGAGGCGCGCGGCGATCTCGAAGGCCGTCGCCGTCGACTCCGGATAGACGGAGGCCGTGGAGAGCGCGACCTTCGCATCCGGGATGCGGACGACGTCCCTTGGTTTTGCCACGAGGGACAGGTTACGGGGTGGGGTCGGGTGGAGGCGGGGTGCGTCTTCGCCGGTGTGACGATCGTCGCGTCGCGGGTGAGGGACCGGGCGCCTGCCCGCCGTCACGGATCGCCCGTCCCCCCGCGGCGGCGCTTACGCCGAGCCCATGTGATCGAGTCGCCGCAGGATCACGCCCTCCCGCAGCGCCCACGGGCAGACCTCCACCGTCTCCACCCCGAACAGGTCCATCGCGGCCTCCGCCACCAGCGCGCCCGCCACCAGCTGGCCCGAGCGGCCCTCGGAGACGCCGGGGAGTGCGCCGCGCTGCGCCGTGTTCATGGCCGCGAGCCTCGGGACCCAGGTCTCCAGGGAGCTGCGCTTGAGTTCGCGCTGGACGTAGAGGCCCTCGGCGGAGCGGGCCGCGCCGGCGAGACGGGCCAGTTGCTTGAAGGTCTTGGACGTGGCGACCACGTGGTCCGGGGCGCCGAAGCGGCTGAACTCGTGGACGGTACGCGCGATCTCGGCCCGTACATGACGGCGAAGTGCCCGTATGTCCTCCGAGGCGGGCGGGTCGCCGGGGAGCCAGCCGGCGGTGAGGCGACCCGCGCCGAGCGGCAGCGAGACGGCCGTGTCCGGCTCCTCGTCGATGCCGTACGCGATCTCGAGGGAGCCGCCCCCGATGTCCAGGACCAGCAGCTTTCCGGCGGACCAGCCGAACCAGCGGCGGACCGCGAGGAAGGTCAGCCGGGCCTCCTCGGCGCCGGTGAGGACCTGGAGCTCGACGCCGGTCTCGGCCTTCACGCGCGCGAGGACGTCATCGGCGTTGCTGGCCTCGCGCACGGCGGAGGTGGCGAACGGCAGCAGATCCTCGACGCCCTTGTCCTCCGCAGCCTGCAGAGCCTCATGGACGACACCGACCAGTTTCTCGACCCCGTCGGGACCGATCGCGCCGTTGCCGTCGAGGAGTTGGGCAAGGCGCAGTTCGGCCTTGTGCGAGTGCGCGGGCAGCGGGCGTGCGCCGGGGTGCGCGTCCACCACCAGCAGATGCACCGTGTTGGATCCCACGTCTAGGACACCGAGTCTCATGTACGGAACGCTACTGCCAGGTGGCCGGTATCCCCTCGTCCAGGTGGCCGGTATCCCCTCGTGGGAGCCGTCCCCGAAGCCGGCTCGGGCGACATACCCTGTACAGGTGCCAAAGACGAAAAAGACGAAGGACCACAAGGGCGCCAAATCCGCCGACGGTTCTTCTCGGGCGAAGCCACCGAAGAAGTCGAAGGTGTCACAGCGGCCTCCGGCGGGGGACGAGAAGGGCCTCGACTTCGCGCGCGCATGGGTGGAGTTCCCGGACCCGGCGGACGACGAGCAGGTGTTCCGCTGTGATCTGACATGGCTGACCTCCCGCTGGAACTGCATCTTCGGCAGCGGCTGCCAGGGCATCCAGGCGGGCCGCGCGGACGACGGCTGCTGCACGCTGGGCGCACACTTCTCCGACGAGGACGACGAGAAGCGGGTCGCCGATCATGTGTCGAGGCTCACGCCGGACATCTGGCAGCACCACGACGAGGGCACGCGGAACGGCTGGGTCTCGGAGGACGACGAGGGTTCCCGCCAGACCCGTCCGTTCAACGGCTCGTGCATCTTCCAGAACCGTCCCGGTTTCGCGGGCGGCGCGGGCTGCTCGCTGCACATCCTGGCGCTGCGGGAGGGCCGCGAGCCGCTGGAGACCAAGCCGGACGTCTGCTGGCAGCTGCCGATCCGCCGCACGTACGACTGGATCGACCGCCCCGACGACACGCGCGTCCTCCAGGTCTCGATCGGCGAGTACGACCGCAGGGGCTGGGGCCCGGGCGGCCACGACCTGCACTGGTGGTGCACGTCGGCAACCTCGGCACACGGCGCGGGCGACCCGGTCTACATCTCCTACCGCCCGGAACTGACCGAACTGATGGGCAAGGCCGGCTACGACCGCCTGGCGGAACTGTGCGAGCAGCGCCTCGCCTCCCAGCTCCCCCTGCTGGCCCCGCATCCGGCGGATCCGGCGAGCTGAGGCGCCTTTACGGTGGCGCGGGAGGCCTGTCGAGCGAGCCCCGCCGAAGCGCCCCGCAAGGGGCGCGGGGCTGTGTCGATATGCGGCTTCGCCGCGTGGGCGCGACCAGCCACGACGACGCCGCACCCGCCGAAACGCCCCCGCCCTCACGGACTCGCCGACGCCCCCGCACTCTCGCTCTCCGTCGGCGAAGCCGACCCCGTCGGACCGGGCGTACCCGATTCCGTCGGTGTCGGCGACGGCGTGGACGTCGGCTCGCTCGGCGAAGCCGTCAGCGTCGGCTCGGTGGACGCCGACCCCGTCACCGTCGGAGTCGGCCGCCCCGGAGGCGTCGGCCCCCTCCTCACCGGCGGAGCCATCCCGTACCCGTCGATCGACACCACCGCTCCCGCCGGCGCCACCGCCACCCGCGCGCTCCAGTGCCCGGCCGGCTCGCGCAGATGATCGACGTACACCTTGATCGTGAACGACTCGCCCGGCCGGAGCGTTCCCGAGGACCGCGAGAAGTACAGCCATCCCGCCGAGGTGGACACCGACCACCGCATCGGCGCGTTCCCGGCCGCGGCGAGCGTGATCAGCGTGGTGTCGCCGTCGTTCGCGGCCGTCACCGCGAGGTGCCCCGCACCGGCCTTCGTCCGGGCGCCACCCGCCACGCTGACCACCTCCACCGAGACATCGGCCTTGCCGTCCTTCCCGATGCGCGGCCCCGGTCTGGTGCCGGCGTTTCCGGCGTTCTCGTAGCCTCCGGCCTCGTCACCGCCCAGCGCGTCGGGCCCGGAGGCCTCGCGCGCGGTCGCGGACGGGCCGTCGTGGCTCTCCCCCGCCGGCGAGCCCCGATACGCGGCCCACAGGGCCAGCACCGGCGCGGCCACCACCGTGGCGACCACGGTCGTCGTGACGGCACGCGCGCGTAGCCGGTCGCGGCGGGCCGCGCGGTCCTTGGGGTCCATCGGGAAACCGCGCCGGTCGAAACGCGGAACGGCGGCGCCACGCGCGCGCGTGGGGTGCGCCATGGCCATGTGCAGGGCCGCGCGGGGCGCCTCCAGGACCGGCAGCTCGGCGGGCGTGGTGATCGCGCCGGGCCACCGCCCGGGGGCCGCGCGTTCGGCGGTACGGCGGCAGCGCGGGCAGTCGTCGACGTGCCGGACCAGTTCACGGCGCAGGGCGCTGCTGAGCACCAGCTGGCTGTCCCCGGTGAGGTGGGAGACGCTGGGGCAGCCGCCGGTCTCGACGACGGCGAGCGCCGCGCGGGTGCGTTCCACCTCGCAGGCGGCGGAGGCGAGCAGCTCGCGGGCGCCGGCGAGTTCCATGCCGAGGACGGCGGCGACCTCGTGGGCGGCGAGGTGGTGGCGTACGGCGAGTTCGAGCGCCTCGCGCTGCTCCGGGGTGGTGCCGGCGGCCTCGGGCCAGGCGAGCAGGGCGAGTTCGCGGCGCCGCTGCTCCTCGGTCTCGGTGGCGACCAGCGGTTCGGGGGCGATGTGCCGCCCGGCCGCATGGGTGGCCTGACGTTTCTGCTTGGCCTCCGCCAGCCCGCGCAGACAGGCCCAGCGGGCCAGCGCGTACAGCCAGGCCCGGCGGTCCCCGGCGGCGTCCGGGACGCGCTGACCGCGCCGCTCGGCGAGGGCGAGGACGTCCCCGAGGGCGGTGGTGGCCGCCTCGTGGTCGCACAACACGGAGAGGCAGTACGTGAACAGCCCGTCCAGGTACGGCTCGTAACGCGCCGACGGCCACTGCGCCAGCGCGCGCGCCGCCGTACGGTCGCGCACCGCGCGGGCCCCCCGGTGCGCCCGGTGCGCGCCGGTCATGCGGGTCGAGGTTTCCGGGCTGCTGCTCATCACCCGTGCGACCGTAGGCGGCGGCGTAACGTCCCTTCTCGCGCCTTGAGCACTTTTAATCCGTACGGGTGAAACGATCCCTCATAAGGGGACAGGAACCCGATATTCCGTGGCTCGTTCCCGACGGAGCACGGCCCGGGCCCCTCCCCTCACATCGGTCGACGTCCGTCACGGGTGCCACCGTGGCCCCGCTGTCAGTGGCGGGGGCTACGGTTTCCGCATGGCTGCCCGTACCAAGACCGCGAAAGACCGTCCGTCGTACCGCTGCACCGAGTGCGGCTGGCAGACGGCCAAGTGGCTCGGCCGCTGCCCCGAGTGCCAGGCCTGGGGGACGGTCGAGGAGTACGGCACGCCCGCGGTCCGTACGACGGCACCCGGCCGGGTCACCACCTCCGCGGTGCCCATCGGCGAGGTCGACGGCCGCCAGGCCACCGCGCGGACGACCGGCGTGCCCGAACTGGACCGGGTGCTCGGCGGCGGCCTGGTCCCCGGCGCGGTCGTCCTGCTGGCCGGCGAGCCCGGCGTCGGCAAGTCCACCCTCCTGCTCGACGTGGCGGCCAAGGCGGCCAGCGACCAGCACCGCACGCTCTATGTCACCGGCGAGGAGTCCGCGAGCCAGGTCCGGCTGCGCGCCGACCGCATCGGCGCCATCGACGACCACCTCTATCTCGCCGCCGAGACCGATCTGGCCGCCGTCCTCGGCCACTTGGACGCGGTGAAGCCGTCGCTGCTGATCCTGGACTCCGTGCAGACGGTCGCGTCCCCCGAGATCGACGGCGCGCCCGGCGGCATGGCCCAGGTGCGGGAGGTGGCCGGGGCACTCATCCGCGCCTCCAAGGACCGGGGCATGTCGACGCTCCTGGTGGGCCATGTCACCAAGGACGGCGCGATCGCCGGTCCCCGCCTCCTCGAACACCTCGTGGACGTCGTGCTGCACTT
This sequence comes from Streptomyces sp. NPDC051105, assembly GCF_040682795.1. NCBI lineage: Bacteria > Bacillati > Actinomycetota > Actinomycetes > Kitasatosporales > Streptomycetaceae > Streptomyces > Streptomyces sp. NPDC051105. Next base: position 16,856 of record NZ_JBFBBR010000010.1, read on the forward strand.
CGAGGGCGACCGGCACGCGCGCCTGCGGCTCGTCCGGGGCGTCAAGAACCGCTACGGCACCACGGACGAGGTCGGCTGCTTCGAACTGCACGACGAGGGCATCACGGGCCTAGCCGACCCAAGCGGACTTTTCCTGACACGACGTGACGAACCGGTCCCGGGTACCTGTCTGACGGTGACCCTGGAGGGCCGCCGCCCGCTGGTCGCCGAGGTCCAGGCGCTGACCGTGGAATCCCAGATCCCCTCCCCGCGCCGTACCACCTCCGGGCTGGAGACCTCCCGGGTCTCGATGATGCTGGCCGTGCTGGAGCAGCGCGGGCGGATCAGCGCGCTCGGCAAGCGGGACATCTACTCCGCGACCGTGGGCGGAGTGAAGCTCTCCGAGCCCGCGGCCGACCTGGCGATCGCCCTCGCCCTGGCCTCCGCCGCGAGCGACACCCCGCTCCCCAAGAACCTGGTCGCCATCGGCGAGGTGGGCCTCGCGGGCGAGGTCAGACGGGTCACCGGGGTCCAGCGCAGGCTCGCGGAGGCGCATCGCCTGGGCTTCACGCACGCGCTCGTGCCGGGCGATCCCGGGAAGATCCCGGTGGGCATGAAGGTCCTGGAAGTCGCCGACATGGGAGACGCATTGCGGGTACTGCCGCGCTCCCGTCGCCGAGAGGCCCCACGGGAGGCGGAGGAGCGCCGGTAGACTTTGCCCTGGTCTCGCCCGTCCGTACGAACCGCGTGCGGGTGCGGGAGCGCCTCAGAACCTGTGACCGGAGGAGTGCAGTGGCAGCCAACGACCGGGCAGCGGCTCCCGGAAAGTCCGGTGGGAGTGCCGGTTCCGATGGCCTGATGCGCGCCTCGCTGAGCGCCGTGGCTCCGGGCACGTCTATGCGCGACGGCTTGGAGCGGGTCCTCCGCGGCAACACCGGCGGGCTCATCGTCCTCGGCTTCGACAAGACGGTCGAGACGATGTGCACGGGCGGTTTCGTGCTGGATGTCGAGTTCACGGCGACCCGGCTGCGCGAGCTGTGCAAGCTCGACGGCGGCATCGTGATCTCCTCCGACCTGTCGAAGATCCTGCGGGCCGGCGTCCAGTTCGTGCCGGACGCGACGATCCCGACGGAGGAGACCGGCACCCGGCACCGCACGGCGGACCGGGTCTCCAAACAGGTCGGCTTCCCGGTGGTCTCGGTCTCCCAGTCGATGCGGCTGATCGCGCTCTACGTCGACGGGCAGCGCCGTGTCCTGGAGGACTCGGCGGCGATCCTCTCCCGTGCGAACCAGGCGCTCGCCACGCTGGAGCGGTACAAGCTCCGCCTGGACGAGGTCGCGGGAACGTTGTCGGCGCTGGAGATCGAGGACCTGGTGACGGTCCGCGACGTCTCAGCCGTCGCCCAGCGGCTGGAGATGGTCCGCCGTATCGCCACGGAGATCGCCGAATACGTCGTCGAACTGGGTACCGACGGGCGGCTGCTCGCGCTCCAGCTGGACGAGCTGATCGCCGGCGTCGAGCCCGAGCGCGAGCTGGTGGTCCGGGACTACGTCCCCGAGCCCACGGCCAAACGCTCCCGCACGGTCGACGAGGCGCTCTCCGAGCTGGACGCGCTGAGCCACGCGGAACTGCTGGAAATGCCGACGGTGGCGCGGGCGCTGGGTTACACGGGTTCCCCGGAGGCGCTGGACTCGGCGGTGTCGCCGCGCGGCTTCCGGCTGCTGGCGAAGGTCCCACGGCTGCCCGGGGCGATCATCGACCGGTTGGTGGAGCATTTCGGAGGCCTGCAGAAGCTGCTCGCCGCGAGCGTCGACGATCTGCAGACCGTGGACGGGGTGGGCGAGGCGCGGGCACGCAGCGTCCGGGAGGGCCTGTCGAGGCTGGCGGAGTCGTCGATTCTCGAACGGTACGTGTAGCTCCGCTGGGGGACCGGTATTTCGGCTGCGGGCCGGTGGGGGCTGGTCGCGCCCACGCGGCGGAGCCGCACATCGATACAGCCCCGCGCCCCTTGCAGGCCGCTACAGCGCGGGTGCTCTGTCGGCTGACCCAGCCTGCGGGCAGGGTCGTGCCTCCCCCAGTGCCCCAAGGGCCTGGGAAGTGCCCCAGGGCGGCACGGATGGGCGCAGGCACCACCCCGCGAACGCGGGCGAGTGAAACCCCTCGCGCCCGGTCGAAGCCGACGGCGTCAGTCCGCCGCCAGGACGAAGGATGCCTGGGCCTTGGTGAACCCGGGGGTCGCGGCTTCCAGCAGATAAGTGCCTGTCGCGGCCGACCCCGCCGAAGGCGTCGCGCACTGGGGCGCGCTCGGCTTGCGGTCCCACTTCAGGGTGTACGTGATGCTGCTGCCCGCCGGCACCCGGTACCACAGGGCCCCCGCCGTCCCGGGGCAGTCCGCCGAAGACCAGTAGCTGTCGTCGGAACTGGCCGGCGTGATCGTCAACACCGCGTTCTTCGGGCCGAGATCGACCTTGCAGTCGCTGGACGACGTGTTCTTCGCCGTGAGTTCGAAGGTCGGAGTCTGCTCCGGCGAGTACGAGTTGTGCAGGCTCTTCAGGCTCAACGACACAGCCGAGGCCGTGCAGTTGGGGAGGGTGGACGTCCCCGGCAGCGAGGCGACCGTCCCTCCGGAGCCCGAGGTGACGTCCCCCGAGCCCGACGAGGACCCCGAAGAACCGCCGGAACCGGACGACGAGCCGCCGCCCGATCCGCCCGAACTCCCGCCGTCGGAACCGGAACCGGAACCGGATCCGGTGCCCGTGCTGGACGACGCGCCGCCGCCCCCGCTCGACTCGTCCCGCCCACCCGGCGCCTGGCTAATCGCCGGCCCGCTGCCGGACGGCCCCGGCGTGATGGTGGACGCGGGATTCTTGCCGTCGGCCCCGTCGGCGCCCTTCTTGCCGCCCCCGCCGCCCGACGTGACGATCCAGGTGATCAGCAGCGCCAGCACGGCGACGACGGACACCATGACGACCCTCCGTCGCCAGTAGATGGAGGAGGGAAGCGGCCCGACCGGATTGCGCAGAGATCCCACGGCGCAAACTGTACGAGAGATCCGTGCACTTCCTCGCCCCACCCGCCGCTCAAACCTCAACTTTTCCGGATCATCATTCCGGCAACTCCCGTCGGCACACCCCCTCTTCGCGTGACAGGCGCGAAGGACCGGCCCCAAGGGCGTATCCCGGGGACGGATTCCGGGGACGGTTCCCTGGGACGGTTCCCGGGAACAGGCGCCCGAAGGACGGACCCGGACCGGCGGCCGCCCCGGCCCCGCCGTGATCCACGTCCAACCCAGCCGTGGCCGGACGTGGCAGGATCGGAAGTGCCATGACTGAGAAGCTCCACACCCCCGTGATCGCCTGGTTCGACGTCCATGCCCGTGACCTCCCCTGGCGCCGCCCGGAGGCGGGCCCGTGGGGGGTGATGGTCAGCGAGTTCATGTTGCAGCAGACCCCGGTCAGCCGGGTGCTGCCCGTCTACGAGCAGTGGCTGGCCCGCTGGCCGCGCCCCGCCGACCTCGCCGCCGAGGCGCCCGGCGAGGCGGTGCGCGCCTGGGGCCGGCTCGGCTATCCGCGCCGCGCCCTGCGGCTGCACGGTGCCGCCGTCGCCATAACGGAACGGCACGACGGCGACGTACCGACGGAGCACGCGCAGTTGCTCGCGCTGCCGGGCATCGGCGAGTACACCGCCGCGGCCGTCGCCTCCTTCGCCTACGGGCAGCGGCACGCCGTGCTCGACACCAATGTGCGGCGGGTGTTCGCGCGGGCCGTCACCGGTGTGCAGTACCCGCCGAACGCCACCACCGCCGCCGAGCGCAAGCTCGCCCGTGAGCTGCTGCCCGAGGACGAGCGGACCGCCGCCCGCTGGGCCGCCGCCTCCATGGAGCTCGGCGCACTGGTGTGCACGGCGAAGAACGAGACGTGCCCGCGCTGTCCGATCGCCGGGGAGTGCGCCTGGCGGCTGGCCGGCAAGCCGGAGCACGAGGGGCCGCCGCGGCGCGGGCAGACGTACGCCGGTACCGACCGGCAGGTGCGCGGCAAGCTGCTGGCGGTGCTGCGCGAGGCGCACGCCCCCGTGCCGCAGGCGGCGCTCGACCGGGTGTGGCACGAGCCGGTGCAGCGGGCCCGCGCGCTGGACGGGCTGGTCTCGGACGGGCTGGTGGAGCCGCTCGCGGGCGGTCGCTATCGGCTGCCGCTGGGCTGACGTACAGCCACATCACAGGGGAAGGGGCTGTGTTACGGCCCCGGCCGCCTGGCAAATCACCAGATAACCGGCCATAAGGCCATGCCCTCTTACCCCGCGCCTACTTCCGTTACACAACCGACGGACAGCCGATTGCTACCCGCAGGCTGCTCCGCACAGCCCCGTGACAACAGGTCCGTAGCTTCATTTCTGTGCCCGCCAGGACCGCGGGACAGCGGGAACTCAGGCACAGGGCCGGGGAAAACGGGGATCGGGAGGCGGTTGATCATGGCGCAGGGCGAGGTGCTCGAATTCGAGGAGTACGTCCGCACTCGACAGGACGCGCTGCTGCGCAGCGCCCGCCGGCTGGTCCCGGACCCGACGGACGCCCAGGACCTGCTCCAGACCGCGCTGGCCCGGACGTACGGCCGCTGGGAGACCATCGAGGACAAGCGGCTCGCGGACGCGTATCTGCGCCGGGTCATGATCAACACGCGGACCGAGTGGTGGCGGGCCCGGAAGCTGGAGGAGGTCCCGACCGAGCAGCTGCCCGACGCCTGCGTGGAGGACTCCACGGAGCAGCACGCGGACCGCGCGCTCCTGATGGACATCATGAAGGTTCTTGCACCGAAGCAGCGCAGTGTCGTCGTGCTGCGACACTGGGAGCAGATGTCCACGGAGGAGACGGCCGCCGCCCTCGGCATGTCGGCCGGAACGGTCAAGAGCACGCTGCACCGGGCGCTCGCCCGGCTCCGCGAGGAGCTGGAGTCACGCGACCTCGACGCACGCGCGCTGGAGCGTGAGGAGCAGGAGCGTTGCGCGGCCTGACCGGCACAGGGCCCAGCCGGGGCCCGGCGAGTGCACAGGCGGTGACCACGGCGGCGGCCGTGCTCGCCGCCCTCGCCCTTTTCGCCGCCGCCTGCGGCACCGGGGGCACCGGTGCCCGGGACGAGGGCCCGGCGCACGACGGCTCGACGGAGAAGGCCCCGGCCGCCGCCGCCGCCTCGCCCAACCCGTCCCAGACGTATGCGAAGGTCGACGCGGTCGCCCTGGTGAAGGCCGATCCGGCGGTCTCGGCCACGGTGAAGCGGGACCTGAAGCCGTGCGCGGGCGAGGAGTACCCGGTGGACGTGACCTACGGCGATCTGACCGGCGGCTCGGCCGACGACATCGTGGTGAACGTGCTGACCTGCGGGGACGCGGTCGGGGTGGGGGCGTACGTGTACCGCCAGGAGAGCGGCACGTACAAGAATGTGTTCAAGGCCGAGGAGTCCCCGGTCTACGCGGAGATCGACCGGGGCGATCTGAGCGTGACCAAGCAGGTGTACGAGAGGGGCGACCCGGTGACGAGCCCGTCCGGTGAGAACGTGATCACCTACAGCTGGGCCGCGGGGCGCTTCGTCCAGCAGGACTTCCACCACACCGACTACGGCAACGCGACCGGCAGCGGCAACGCCACGCCGGTCCCCTCCCCGGCCGACTGAGCCCCCACCGACCACACGAGAGAGCAGGGATGGCAGACCAGACCCACGTCCTGTTCGTCGAGGACGACGACGTCATCCGCGAGGCCACCCAGCTCGCCCTGGAGCGGGACGGCTTCGCGGTCACCGCCATGCCCGACGGGCTGTCCGGCCTGGAGGCGTTCCGCGCCGACCGGCCCGACATCGCCCTACTGGACGTGATGGTGCCGGGCCTGGACGGGGTGAGCCTGTGCCGGCGCATCCGCGACGAGTCCACGGTGCCGGTGATCATGCTGTCGGCGCGCGCCGACTCCATCGACGTGGTGCTGGGTCTGGAGGCGGGCGCCGACGACTACGTCACCAAGCCGTTCGACGGCGCGGTGCTGGTCGCCCGGATCCGTGCCGTACTACGGCGCTTCGGGCACGCGAGCGGCGGCGACCGGCCGCACGAGGACGCGGCTCCGGTGACCGGCCTCCCGCTCACCTTCGGCGAGCTGGAGATCGACACCGAGGGCATGGAGGTGCGCCGGGCCGGACAGCCGGTCGCGCTCACGCCGACCGAGATGCGGCTGCTCCTGGAGTTCTCCTCGGCACCGGGGACCGTACTCTCCCGCGACAAGCTGCTGGAACGCGTCTGGGACTACGGCTGGGGCGGGGACACCCGGGTCGTCGACGTCCATGTGCAGCGGCTGCGTACGAAGATCGGCCAGGACCGGATCGAGACGGTCCGCGGTTTCGGTTACAAGCTGAAGGCCTGAGCGGGGCGGTCATGCGGGGGCTCATCAGATCCATCCGGGGATCCATTCGACATCGAGGTCCGAGGCTGCGCACCGGGCTTCGGTGGAAGCTGAGCGCGGCGATCGCGCTGGTCGGCGCGCTCGTCGCGATCGCACTGAGCCTGGTGGTGCACAACGCCGCCCGGGTCTCGATGCTGGACAACGCACGTGAGCTGGCCAACGAGCGGCTGCAGATCGGCCAGCGCAACTACGAGCTGTACGGGCGGGCGAACTTCCCCGACGTCAAGGTCGACGACCCCCGGCTGCCGCCGGCGCTGCGCGAGCGGGTGGACGCGGGCCGCCGGGCGACCGATGTCATCGACCACGGCGGCGCGCCGGACATCTGGGCGGCGGTGCAGGCCAAGGACGGGCGGGTGCTGTCCCTGCACGGGACCTTCCCGAACCGGAGCAGCAACGTGCTCAAGGACCTCGACCAGGCCCTCGTCATCGGCTCCATCGCGGTCGTGCTCGGCGGCAGCGCGCTCGGCGTGCTGATCGGCGGGCAGCTCTCGCGGCGGCTGCGCAAGGCCGCGGCCGCGGCCAACCAGGTCGCCCAGGGCGAGCCGGACGTGCGGGTGCGGGAGGCGATCGGCGGGGTCGTACGGGACGAGACCGACGACCTGGCGCGCGCGGTGGACGCCATGGCGGACGCGTTGCAGCAACGCCTCGAGGCCGAGCGGCGGGTGACGGCCGACATCGCGCACGAGCTGCGTACGCCGGTGACCGGGCTGCTCACGGCGGCCGAACTGCTGCCGCCGGGCCGTCCGACCGAGCTGGTCCTCGACCGGGCGAAGGCGATGCGCACCCTCGTCGAGGACGTGCTGGAGGTGGCCCGGCTCGACAGCGCCTCCGAGCGGGCCGAGCTGCAGGACATCATGCTGGGCGAGTTCGTCGCCCGGCGGGTGGCCGCGAAGGATCCGGCGATCGAGGTGCGGGTGGTGCACGAGTCGGAGGTCACCACCGATCCGCGCCGCCTCGAGCGGGTGCTGTTCAACCTGCTCGCCAACGCGGCCCGGCACGGCAAGCCGCCCATCGAGGTGACCGTCGAGGGCCGGGTCATCCGGGTCCGCGACCACGGCCCCGGCTTCCCCGAGAAGCTTCTCTCGGAGGGCCCTAGCCGCTTCCGCACCGGCAGCGAGGACCGCGCGGGGAAGGGTCACGGACTGGGCCTGACCATCGCGGCCGGCCAGGCCCGCGTCCTGGGCGCCCGGCTGACCTTCCGCAACGTCCGGCCGGCGGGCGCGCCCGAGCACATCCGGGCGGAGGGCGCGGTGGCCGTGCTGTGGCTGCCGGAGCACGCCCCGACGGCCACGGGCAGCTATCCGATGCTTCCGGGGCCGACACAGGCGAGCCGGTGAGCGGCTGAGCGGCTGAGGCTCGGGGTGCGGCGGGCTCGGGGCGTGGCGGACTCGGGGCATGGCGGACTCGGGGCATGGCCAACTCGGGGCATGGCCAACTCGGGGCATGGCCAACTCGGGGCATGGCCGACTCGGGGCGTGGCGGACAGCCGGCTCAAGGCCTGGCCGGCTCAAGGCCTGGCCGGCTCAAGGCCTGGCCGGCTCAAGGCCTGGCCGGCTCAAGGCCTGGCCGGCTCAAGGCCTGGCCGGCTCAGGGCCAGCCGGCTCAGGGCATAGTCGGCTCAGGGCATAGTCGGCTCAGGGCATAGTCGGGTCAACGCATAGCCGGCTCAAGTCGTGGCCGCGAGGAGTTCCTCGCCGCGGGACGGGCGCAGGCCGTCGTCCGGTCGCGCGAAGTAGCGCTCGGCCAGCTCCTCTGCGGGCACGTGCCATCGGCGGGCAGATGCAGTGCCCGCCACAGGGCGACGCGAACGGCGGTGTGATCGGGGCCCTCGTGCCCGGACGCGGTCAGAACTCCTTGGAGAAGTCGAGCTCCTCGCTGCGCTCGGTCAGCGAGTACCAGTTGCCGTTGTCGTCGCGGAAGATCGCCTCGATGCCGTACGGCCGTTCCTTGGGCTCCTGGATGAACTCCACGCCCCGCGCCCGGAAGGTCTCGTAGTCCCCCCGGCAGTCGTCGGTGCGGAACGCCCCCGCGCCCAGGGCGCCCTTGGCGACCAGCGTGCGCAGCGCCGCCGCGGACTCGGGATCGAGCCCCGGCCCGTCCACGCGCATCAGGGCGAGTTCGACGCCGGGCTGGCCCTTGGCGCCGACGGTGACCCAGTGCATGTCACCCATGGCGATGTCGTCGCGCACCTCGAAGCCGAGTTTCTCGGTGAAGAAGGCCTTGGTGCGCTGCTGGTCGAAGGTCCACACGGTGGTGATGGCCAGGCCCTGGATCATGGCTGTGCTCTCCTGCCGGACGGTCGCTGTTCCTGTCCGTCACGGTAGGCGGGCGGGTCGGCGGGGCGCTTCTCGAAAGTTGCGTTGTTCCGGAAGCCGCCGGCCCAGAGCATGGCGTAGCAGCCGGGGATGAGGGAGGCGCCGCTGCCGACGTGTTCGGTCCGGTACTCGGTGGGGCTGAGTCCGGTCCGTGCCTTGAAGCGGCTGGAGAACGTACCGAGGCTGCTGAAGCCGACCAGATGGCAGATCTCGGTGACGGTGAGGTTCGCGCCGCGGAGCATCTCCTGGGCCCGCTCGATCCTGCGGTGCGTCAGGTACTGGCCGGGCGTCTCGCCGTACGCCTCCTTGAAGGCGCGGACGAAGTGATACCGCGAGTACCCGGCGTGCCCGGCGACCACGTCCAGGTCCAGGTCCGGATCGGCCCAGTCCCGGTCCATGGCGTCTTTGGCGAGGCGCAGCCGACGCAGTCTGTCCATGCGTCGATGCTAAATCGACGCCAGGAACACCTCGGCCGTGCGCCGATACCGGAAGACAACCGAAAGCGGGTGGCCCCGGCGACGCTCGGTCCCCGGAACCACCCGCACGCGTTTCTCAGACGGCCTCGACCACCGGCAGCGGTGCCGCCTCGTCGGAGCCCGCCTTCTGGGAGCCGCCGCGCAGTGGCACCTCCTTGACGAACACCGCCGCCACCACGACCGCCACGGCGATCACGGCACCGAGCAGGAACGCCGAGTGCGTGCCGGCCGACACCGCGTGCTGGTATGCCTCGCGCACCGTGGCCGGCAGCTTCGCCAGGCTCGCCGCGTCCAGCGAGGCCGACTGCTCGGTGACCTTCGAGCCCAGCCCCCCGGCCCGCTGGGCCATCTCGTGCTTGACGCGGTCGTTGAAGATCGCGCCCATGATGGCGACACCGAAGGAGGAGCCGAGCGTACGGAACAGGGTGGTCGACGAGGAGGCGACCCCCATGTCCTTCATCTCCACGCTGTTCTGCGCGACCAGCATGGTGATCTGCATCAGGCAGCCCATGCCGAGACCGACGACGGCCATATACACGCCGGAGACGAACCGGGTGGTGTCGGTGTCCATCGTGGACAGCAGGTACAGCCCGACGGTCAGCAGCACCCCGCCCGCGAGGGGGAAGATCTTGTAGCGGCCGGTGCTGGTGGTGACCCGTCCGGCGACCATCGAGGTCACCAGCATCGCTCCGAGCATGGGAAGCAGCAGCAGACCGGAGTTGGTCGCGGACGCGCCCTGCACGGACTGCTGGTAGAGCGGCAGGAACAGCGTGGCGCCGAACATCACGAAGCCCACGATGAAGCCGATGATCGACATCAGGGTGAAGTTGCGGCTGCGGAAGATGTGCAGCGGCAGGACAGGCTCGGCGGCCTTGGTCTGCCAGAAGACGAACCCGATCAGCGAGACGACGCCGATGGCGATCAGTTCCATGATCCGCGCGGACGTCCAGGCGTACTCGGAGCCGCCCCAGGTGGTGACCAGCACGATCGAGGTGATGCCGAGGGTCAGCAGGCCGGCGCCGAGGTAGTCGATGCGCGCCTCGCTCCGCTTCTTCGGCAGGTGCAGTACGGCGCTGACGGCGGCCAGCGCGACCACGCCGAGCGGCAGGTTGATGTAGAAGGCCCAGCGCCAGCCCCAGTTGTCGGTGATGGTGCCGCCGACCAGCGGGCCGCCGATCATCGCGAGCGCCATGACGCCGGCCATCATGCCCTGGTACTTGCCGCGCTCACGGGGCGGCACGAGGTCACCGATGATCGCCATGACGCCGACCATCAGACCACCGGCGCCGAGCCCCTGAACGGCCCGGAACCCGATCAGCTGGCCCATGTCCTGGGCCATGCCACTGAGCGCGGAGCCGATCAGGAAGATGACTATGGAGGTCAGGAAGGCGCCCTTGCGCCCGTACATGTCGCCGAGCTTGCCCCAGAGCGGGGTGGCCGCGGCGGTGGCGAGGGTGTACGCGGTCACGACCCACGACAGATGCTCGAGGCCGCCCAGATCGCCCACGATCGTCGGCATCGCGGTGCCCACGATCATGTTGTCGAGCATCGCGAGCATCATCGCGATCATGAGCGCGAGGATCACGACCCGTACGCTCCTGGGCTGTTTCGCCGACGCATCCGCCGCGACCGGTGCCCCCGGTGATTCCTGGCCGGTCCCGGCCGCCTGGGTGTCCGCCATCTCTCCCACTCCCCCTGGCGGCAGCTACTTACTTGCCGCCCGGCTAGTTCAGTACACTGGGAAAGGTAGCCCCGTCACTAGCCGGTCGTCAAGTAAGTTTCCCGACCGGGCGCCGGTATCCGACAGGGCGAGTTTTCGGGGCAGTGCGAGGAGTAAGAGGATGGGCGTCACCATGGACGGCACCAAGCAGCAGCGCCGGGGCAACACCCGCCAGCGCATCCAGGACGTGGCACTCGAACTCTTCGCAGAGCAGGGCTACGAGAAGACCTCCCTGCGGGAGATCGCCGAGCGCCTCGACGTGACCAAGGCGGCCCTGTACTACCACTTCAAGACCAAGGAAGAGATCCTGGTCAGCGTCTTCGAGGACCTGACACAGCCGATCCAGGACCTGATCGAGTGGGGCGAGGGCCAGCCGCACACCCTGGCGATCAAGCTGGAGATCGTACGGCGTTACAGCCGCGTGCTCGCCGAGGCCGGCCCGCTGTTCCGCTTCATGCAGGAGAACCAGGCGACCGTGCGGGAGCTGCGGATCGGCGACACCTTCAAGGACCGGATGCGCGGCCTGCGGAGCATCTTCGTCGACCCGGACGCGCCCCTGACCGACCAGGTCCGCTGCATCAGCGCGATGTTCACGCTGCACGCCGGCATGTTCGTCATGCAGGACCTGGAAGGCGACCCCCAGAAGAAGCAGGAAGCCGTCCTGGAGGTCGCCCTGGACCTGGTGACCCAGGCCCACCAGGGCTCGGATCGCTCCGCTTAGCCGATCACGCGCCTCAGACGGTCACGCCCTTGGCGCGGAGGAAGGCGACCGGGTTCACGGCGGAGCCGTAGTTCGGGGTCGTACGGATCTCGAAGTGCAGGTGCGGCCCGGTGGAGTTGCCGGTGCTGCCGGAGAGCGCGATGCGCTGGCCGGTCCTGACGATCTGGCCGACCTTGACGTCGATGCGGGACAGGTGCGCGTACTGCGAGTACTGGCCGCCGGCGTGCTTGATGACGATGGCGTTGCCATACGCGGGACCGTCACCGGCACCGTTGCCGCCGGCCTTGACGACCGTACCGCCGTGCGCGGCGACGACCTGGGTGCCGGTCGGCACCGCGAAGTCCTGGCCACTGTGCTTGGCGGTCCACAGGCTGCCGGCCTGGGCGAAGCTCGCGGAGAGGGTGTACTTCTTCACCGGGTCGATCCAGGCGGCGGCACTGGAGGTGGCGGCCGACGCGACCCCCGACCCCACCACGGCCGTGACTCCGACACCGGCGGCCAGAACAGCGGCACGCTTGCGGAGCGAGGACGTACGGGGGGCACGGAGAGCGGCGCACAGGGACATCGAAACCTCGTGGGGTAGACAACGGGGACATCCCTCCGGCACCGGCTGACACTGACAGCGGCCGAACGGGACATCTCTTGGTAACCCGAAAGCCGCGCACCACTCAAATGCCACCATCTACGACATCACCTAGTACCTATACGTAAAGTTGACCCTTTCTTGACAGAGCGCCCTTGACTAGACAGCCGGGGCTCCACCACCCCCGCCCGATGGCGGCACGGGGCGAAAACTCCCCCCTCCCGACTACGCAGGCCCCACTATCCCGGCTAGTAACGGGCATTTCGCCCGTGCGCTATGTCACCGGCGGCGGAGGTCCGAAGCCGCCGGGATGTGACCCACACCTCTCCCGGCCTACCCACAAGTAACCCCACGGTTTCCTCCGCGCCATGTCCTCCACTCATCATGCCCCTGACACAGCCGTGGACGTGAGAGGACACCCCAACCGATGACCACAGGCACCTGGACCCGCCGCATGTCCGTCGCCGCCGTCTCCGTGGCCGCGCTCGCCGGCATGGCCGCGCCGGCCCAGGCCGCGACGGAGAGCAGCTCCACCACGGTCGACTACGCCACCTGGCAGAAGGACTGCCAGTCCGTGATGGACCAGGCCCTGCCCTACCTGACGCAGCGCATCGCCGCCGCGAGGCCGGGCGAGAGGCAGGCGATCGTCTTCGACATCGACAACACCACCCTGGAGACCGACTTCGGCTTCAGCTTCCCCCAGCCGGCCAACAAGCCGGTCCTGAACGTCGCCCGGTACGCCCAGGAGCACGGCGTCGCCCTGTTCTTCGTCACGGCCCGCCCGGGCATCATCTACCTGCCGACCGAGTACAACCTCGAGCACGACGGCTACGACGTCTCCGGCCTGTACGTCCGCGGCCTCTTCGACCTCTTCAAGGACGTCGCCGCCTACAAGACCGCCCAGCGCGTCGACATCGAGAACAACGGCTACACGATCATCGCGAACATCGGCAACAGCGCCACGGACCTCTCGGGCGGCCACGCGGAGAAGACGTACAAGCTGCCGGACTACAACGGCCAGCTGTCGTAATCCCACGGCAGCCCACGCAGCAGCCGTCGCAGTCCCACGGCAGCCCACGCGGCAGCCGTCGCAGTCCCACGGCAGCCCACGCGGCGGCTGTCGCAGTCCCACGGCGGCCCGTTCGGCGGCTGTCGCAGTCCCACGGCGGCCCGTTCGGCGGTACGCGAAAGGGGCCGGTGCTTCGAAAAGCACCGGCCCCTCTCTTCGGCGAACCCCGAAGGGCTACGCCTCCTTGCTCAGGTTCGGCCCGGCTCCGCCGGCCGCCTGCTCGATCGGCGGGACGTCGGGGAGCGCCGACTTCTCCTCACCCCGGAAGGTGAAGGTCTTGGCCTCGCCCTCGCCCTCCGTGTCGACGACCACGATGTGACCGGGGCGCAGCTCGCCGAAGAGGATCTTCTCGGAGAGCGTGTCCTCGATCTCGCGCTGGATCGTGCGACGCAGCGGACGCGCGCCCAGCACCGGGTCGTAGCCCTTCTTGGACAGCAGCTCCTTGGCGGACTGGGAGAGCTCGATGCCCATGTCCCGGTCCTTCAGGCGCTCGTCCACCTTGCCGACCATCAGGTCGACGATCCGCAGGATGTCCTCCTGCGTGAGCTGCGGGAAGACGACCACGTCGTCGACGCGGTTGAGGAACTCGGGACGGAAGTGCTGCTTGAGCTCGTCCGACACCTTGTTCTTCATGCGCTCGTAGTTGGACTTCGTGTCGCCCGTGGCCGCGAAGCCCAGGTTGAAGCCCTTGGAGATGTCCCGGGTGCCGAGGTTGGTCGTCATGATGATGACCGTGTTCTTGAAGTCCACGACCCGGCCCTGGGAGTCGGTCAGGCGACCGTCCTCCAGGATCTGCAGCAGGCTGTTGAAGATGTCCGGGTGAGCCTTCTCGACCTCGTCGAAGAGGACGACGGAGAACGGCTTGCGACGGACCTTCTCGGTCAGCTGGCCGCCCTCCTCGTAGCCCACGTATCCGGGGGGCGAACCGAAGAGACGCGACACCGTGTGCTTCTCGCTGAACTCCGACATGTCGAGGGAGATCAGCGCGTCCTCGTCACCGAAGAGGAACTCGGCGAGGGCCTTGGACAGCTCGGTCTTACCGACACCGGACGGGCCGGCGAAGATGAACGAGCCACCGGGGCGCTTCGGGTCCTTCAGACCGGCACGCGTACGGCGGATCGCCTTCGACAGCGCCTTGACGGCGTCGACCTGGCCGATGACCCGCTTGTGGAGCTCGTCCTCCATGCGCAGCAGACGCGAGGACTCCTCCTCGGTGAGCTTGAAGACCGGGATGCCCGTGGCCGTGGCCAGCACCTCGGCGATCAGCTCGCCGTCGACCTCGGCGACGACGTCCATGTCGCCGGCCTTCCACTCCTTCTCCCGCTTGGCCTTGGCGGCCAGGAGCTGCTTCTCCTTGTCGCGGAGGGAGGCTGCCTTCTCGAAGTCCTGCGAGTCGATCGCGGACTCCTTGTCCCGGCGGACGGCGGCGATCTTCTCGTCGAACTCGCGCAGGTCCGGCGGAGCGGTCATCCGGCGGATGCGCATCCGGGAACCGGCCTCGTCGATCAGGTCGATCGCCTTGTCCGGCAGGAAGCGGTCCGAGATGTAGCGGTCGGCCAGGGTGGCCGCCTGGACCAGCGCCTCGTCCGTGATGGAGACCCGGTGGTGGGCCTCGTACCGGTCACGCAGACCCTTGAGGATCTCGATCGTGTGCGGCAGGGACGGCTCGGCGACCTGGATGGGCTGGAAGCGGCGCTCCAGGGCCGCGTCCTTCTCCAGGTGCTTGCGGTACTCGTCCAGGGTGGTGGCACCGATGGTCTGCAGCTCACCGCGGGCCAGCATCGGCTTCAGGATCGAAGCCGCGTCGATGGCGCCCTCGGCGGCACCCGCACCGACCAGCGTGTGCAGCTCGTCGATGAACAGGATGATGTCACCGCGGGTGCGGATCTCCTTGAGCACCTTCTTCAGGCGCTCCTCGAAGTCACCGCGGTAGCGGGAGCCGGCGACCAGGGCGCCGAGGTCCAGGGTGTAGAGGTGCTTGTCCTTGAGGGTCTCGGGCACCTCGCCCTTGACGATGGCCTGGGCGAGGCCCTCGACGACGGCGGTCTTGCCGACGCCGGGCTCACCGATCAGGACCGGGTTGTTCTTGGTGCGGCGGGACAGCACCTGCATGACCCGCTCGATCTCCTTCTCGCGCCCGATGACCGGGTCGAGCTTGGACTCACGAGCGGCCTGGGTGAGGTTCCGGCCGAACTGGTCGAGGACCAGGGACGTCGAGGGGGTGCCCTCGGCAGGGCCGCCGGCGGTGGCGGTCTCCTTGCCCTGGTAACCGGAGAGCAGCTGGATGACCTGCTGTCGCACCCGGTTGAGATCAGCGCCCAGCTTGACCAGGACCTGGGCGGCGACGCCCTCGCCCTCACGGATCAGGCCGAGCAGGATGTGCTCCGTGCCGATGTAGTTGTGGCCCAGCTGAAGGGCCTCGCGGAGCGACAGCTCCAGGACCTTCTTGGCACGGGGGGTGAAGGGGATGTGCCCGGACGGGGCCTGCTGCCCCTGCCCGATGATCTCCTCCACCTGCTGGCGGACCGCCTCGAGCGAAATCCCGAGGCTCTCAAGGGCCTTGGCGGCGACACCCTCACCCTCGTGGATCAGGCCCAGGAGGATGTGCTCGGTGCCGATGTAGTTGTGGTTGAGCATCCGGGCTTCTTCCTGAGCCAGGACGACAACCCGCCGCGCGCGGTCGGTGAACCTCTCGAACATCGTTAATCGCTCCTCAGAGCGGTCAGGCAGTGGGGGGAACTTCCCCTCTCTGTCCTTCCGCAGCTTAGTCCCGCAAGCGGGGACCGCTCATTCCAACTGCCGACACCGTCGATGGCCTCCTGACCCCGAACGCCGACATCTGCTCCAACCCGATGGTGCGAGACGATGTTCCCGCAGGCCAGGCAGTTACCCCTTCCGTCAGTACGCCGATGGCGAACGTGAGACGGCCTCGCCTGCGTGTCGCCCCCTCCCACTAGGGATGTCTTACCCGTCCGGACTGACAGTCCATGCCGTATGCCCCCGGTCCCTCCGCTACGGGCGAACAACCTTGCGTCCCTCCGGACCCCCGCAGGCCCCCTCTTCCGGCACGCTGCGCATTCGCACGCGCACCCAGCGTAACTCGGACGGGCTTGCGACGGTTTCACTGGGCATGGCTGGCACAGTCCCTCTGGCCGCTTCAACGGTCCCTCACCCCCGTCGTCCACTGAGTTCCGGTGTCGATTCCACCGTCACGTCCGATTCCGGTCGCGCCCTCGCCCCGGGTTCCGGCCGCGCCGTCGGGCCGGACGGGCGGGCGGCCCTGCTCCGGCACTGGTACGAGAACGATTTGGGCTGGGCGACAGTGCCCGAGACGCCCGGAGAGCCGCTGCGGCTGGTCACAGGCGTGCGTTTCGACGTGCTGGACGTGCCGGCCGCGGCGGGCGTGAAGGCGTTCAGGCATCTGGGGCCGGGCTCTCCGGTGGCGCTCCGGGGCGACCGGGTGCGGCTGCTGGTGGCCGCGGGCAGCGCGGAGGAGCTGCCGGGGCTGCTGGACTGGCTGGAGTGGGGGGCGCTGGCCCTGGACCTGCGGGCGCTGGGCGCGCACGACCGGATGGACGCTCCGGCGCGGCCCGAGCCGGTCTCCACCGGGACCCGATCGCTTTCCGAAGCCGTCGAGGGCCCGGTCGAGCCGGTGGAACCCCGGGCGGCCGTGCAGGGGGCCGCCGTCTGGTTGCGGCCCCCCGAGTCGGGGTGCGAGGTCGAGGACTCGCTGCCTGGCCTGTCGACGCTGTCGACGAGGTCGGCCATGGGGGGCGTTGGGGGCGCCCCCGATCTCGTACGGCTGGTGGACACGGTGGCCACCGAGTGCCACCGGATCCGGTTGCGGCGTGTGGGCCGCCGGCCGGAGGACAGTCAGCTGTTGGCTTCCTCGTAGGCCTGGCGAATCGTCGCCGGAACACGGCCGCGGTCGTTGACCTCGTAGCCGTTCTCCTTTGCCCACGCGCGAATCTGCGCGGTGTCCTGGCTGCCGCCGGCAGCCGCACGGGCCTTTCCACGTCCGCCCGAAGCACGGCCACCGGTACGACGACCGCCCTTGACATAGGCGTCGAGAAGGCCACGCAGCTTGTCCGCATTGGCGGTCGTGAGATCGATCTCGTACGTCTTGCCGTCCAGCGCGAACGTCACGGTCTCGTCCGCCTCGCCGCCGTCGAGGTCGTCGACAAGAAGGACCTGAACCTTCTGTGCCACCGGATTTCCTTTCATCGATAACTTGAGGGCGGGGGGTCTGCGGCGTCCGCCGTTTCGCCGCCCCTTGTTATATGCAGTACTGCAGTACGTCGGAAAGCAAACCGCTTTTGCGTGAAAAACACAAACCCCTGGGAGAGACCGAGGGGCCCGCTCCCGCCCGGAAACATGCGCGTTTCGGACATAGGGCACCTGGGCAAGGCAGGGTGCCCGGAATAGCGGCCCGATCTCGTACCCGACTCTGCCCCGATGCCTCTTGTCCGCCGCGATCCCTCTCGGCGATCACAGATGCAGAAGCATCCGGCTGTTGCCCAAGGTGTTCGGTTTCACTCGTTCGAGTCCGAGGAACTCCGCGACACCCTCGTCATAGGAACGCAACAGCTCCGCGTAGACATCGGTGTCCACGGGCGTCTCGCCGATCTCCACGAAGCCGTGCTTCCCGAAGAACTCGACTTCGAAGGTCAGGCAGAAAACTCGGCGAACACCGAGCCAACGCGCGGTCTCCAGCAACTTCTCCAGCAACTGATGACCGACGCCGGCGCCCTTGAGGCCCGGCTTCACCGCGAGAGTGCGTACTTCGGCGAGGTCTTCCCACATCACGTGCAGTGCGCCGCAGCCGACCACCTCGGCGTTGTCGTCGCGTTCCGCGACCCAGAACTCCTGGATGTCCTCGTAAAGCATCACCGTGGCTTTGTCGAGGAGGATGCGGTCACGGACGTACGCGTCAAGGAGTCGGCGCACCGCCGGGACATCGCCGGTCCTGGCCCGCCGGACGGTGATGGCTTTTGCGGTGACTTCGGGGCGCATCGCTGACATGAGCGGACGCTATCGCCCGCCGCGGTCCGCCATGGAGCCGGGGTTCTCCCCTTGCGGCGCTTCCGGGTCTTCGCGTTCTTCCTGCTGTTCCGGCCTATCCGGACCCTGCACGATCCGTACGGCGTCCCGCAGAGCCTGGCGCTGTTCGTCGCTCATCATCCCGAAGAAGGCGACGAGAGCCGCGGCCGGGTTGTCACTCTGGGACCACGCGTCGTTCATGAGGGCGGCGGCGTAGGCGGCCCGTGTGGAGACGGCCTCATATCGATAGGCACGCCCTTCGGCCTCCCGCCGCACCCAGCCCTTCTGATGGAGATTGTCCAAAACGGTCATCACCGTGGTGTACGCGATGGACCGTTCCTGCTGGAGGTCTTCCAGAACTTCCCGAACGGTCACCGGGCGGTTCCACTTCCACACCCGCGTCATGACCGCGTCTTCGAGTTCTCCCAATGGGCGAGGCACAGCTCAGAACAATAGTGGGAGATCCCGCCAATGGCGTGCCGAACGGACACTTTCTCCAACGAAGACGAACAAAAAGGGCGTACGGCTCAGAAGGCAGGCTGTGGCCGTGCGGCGCGTCGTACGCCCGGGGAGGTGCGGTCCGCGATCAGGCGTCGCCGCTCGGGGCGGAGGCCTTCGGGGTGCTTTCTCCGCGCGCGGCGCGCGCGAGGGCGGCGTCCACGGCGGCGTCCTCCTTGGCCTTGGCGGCGCCGCCCTGGGTCTTCACGATCACCCGGACCAGACCGATGAAGAAGACGGCCATGACGACCGGGGGCAGGAGCGCGGAGACATAGTCCATGCGTCCAGAGTAGCCATGGGGGACCGGGCGAAAGGGGCGGGGTGGGCGAAGCGTCGCGCTACGCGCGCGAGCGGCCTTTTTCCCGGCCGATTCGGTCCCGTACGGCCCGGCGACCCGCTGAGCGTGCCGCGCAGACTGCTGGGCGGGCCGCGCGGTCTGCCTGGCGGGCCGCACTCGGGGGGGTTGGCAGGCCGCACGGGGGTGGTGGGCCGCGCGGTCTGCCGGGCGGGCCGCACGGGAGGGGCTTGGCGGGACGCGCGGCCCACCGAGTCGGCCATGCGGTCTGCTGCTCGGCCGGTTGTCCGGACTGCCGTTCGGCCGGCTACTCGGGCCTGCCGCTTGGCGGGCCGCCGCCCGGCCGGACACTCTGCCAGCCGCCCGGCCGGACGCTCGGCGGGCCGCTCAGCCGGGCGCTCGACCGACCGCTCCGCGGGCCGCTCAGCCGGCGGCGAGTCGCTGTTGTGAACCGGTGGACGGCGGGGTGGGCCGGCGCCGGGGGAAGACCTCGCCCGGCGTCGGAATGGGGCGCTTCGGCACCACGGGCTCGGGGGCCGCGGGCTGCGGGGCAGGCCGCTCGGCGGGCTTCTCCTTCGGCTTCCTCTCCGGCTCCTTGGCCGCACCGCCCGGCAGGGCCGTCAGACGGACCCTGGACGCCGGAACGGCCGGTGCGGGCACCTTGCGGGCCCCCTGTGCGAGCCGAGCCCGCACATCACGCTCCGCGAGCTCCTGACAACGGTGGAGCAGCGCGGCGGCTCCGGGGTTCCCGCGCAGCGCCCGCAGCGCGGCGAGGTCGTCCGGGGTGGGTCGGTGTCCGGCACCCAGCGCCTCCTCCAGGAGGGCGAGATAACCGGCGACGGTCCCCGGCAGGGCCGCACGGTAGCGCACGAGATCGGCCACCAGGAAGGCACGCAGCCGGGCCCCCTCACGCATCGCCTCGTCGAACGACTCGGCGAGCCGATGACAGTCCTTGATGTCCTCGGCGGAGGCGGGACCGGGGTGAAGGGCGAGGGCGAGAGCACGGCGGAGCACACGCAGCTCCTCCGCACCGAACGCCATGCCGCCGCGGGATCCGTATGGCGTGGGCATGGACCGAAGATACGCGTAAATCAGACAAACTCGACATAGGGGGCAGGGTGTGGCGCGACGGGGCCACCCGCCTGGCCGCCGCCCGTCGCGCCCACCTCCGGCCCCCGCCACCTCACATCCGCGACACGTTCCGCTCGTACACCAGCCGCAGCCCGACCAGCGTCAGCCACGGCTCGTGCTCGTCGATCACCGAGGACTCCCCCAGCACCATCGGCGCCAGCCCGCCCGTCGCGATCACCGTCACGTCGTCCGGGTCGTCCGCCAGCTCCCGCGCCATCCGGCCGACCACTCCGTCGACCTGCCCGGCGAACCCGTACACGATGCCCGCCTGCATGGCCTCCACCGTGTTCTTGCCGATCACGCTCCGGGGCCGGGCCACCTCGATCTTCCTCAGCTGCGCGCCCTTGACGCCCAGCGCCTCCACGGAGATCTCGATACCGGGGGCGATCACGCCGCCGACGTACTCCCCGCGCGCGGACACCGCGTCGAAGGTCGTGGCCGTACCGAAGTCGACGACGATCGCCGGCCCGCCGAACAGCTCGACGGCGGCGACCGCGTTGATGATCCGGTCCGCGCCGACCTCCTTGGGGTTGTCGGTCAGGACCGGCACCCCGGTCTTCACACCGGGCTCCACCAGGATGGCCGGCACATCGCCGTAGTACCGGCGCGTGACCTCGCGCAGTTCGTGCAGCACGGACGGCACGGTCGCGCAGATCGCGATCCCGTCGATGCCCTCGCCGAGTTCGTCACCGAGCAGCGGGTGCATGCCCATCAGCCCCTGGAGGAGCACCGCCAGCTCGTCGGCGGTACGGCGCGCGTCCGTGGAGATCCGCCAGTGCTCGACGATGTCCTCGCCGTCGAAGAGCCCGAGGACGGTGTGCGTGTTGCCGACGTCGATCGTGAGGAGCATGGGATCACTCCGCCTCGCGCAGATCCAGGCCGATGTCCAGGATCGGCGAGGAGTGGGTGAGGGCACCGACGGCCAGGAAGTCCACGCCGGTGTCGGCGTACGCCCGCGCGTTCCCCAGGGTGAGCCGTCCGGACGCCTCCAGGAGCGCGCGCCCGCCGACGATCGCCACGGCCTCCTCGCACTCCCCCGGCGTGAAGTTGTCCAGCAGGATCAGGTCGGCGCCCGCGTCGACGGCCTCGCGCAGCTGGTGCAGGGTGTCGACCTCGACCTCGATCGCCAGGTCCGGGAAGGCCTCGCGGACGGCCTTGAAGGCCTGCTCGACGCCGCCGGCGGCGACCACGTGGTTGTCCTTGACCAGGGCCGCGTCGGAGAGCGACATCCGGTGGTTGACGCCGCCGCCGCAGCGCACCGCGAACTTCTCCAGGGAGCGCAGCCCCGGCGTGGTCTTCCGGGTGTCCCGCACGCGCGTGGTGGTGCCCTCCAGCGCGTCCGCCCACGCACGCGTGGCGGTCGCGATGCCGGAGAGGCGGTTCAGGATGTTGAGCGCGCTGCGCTCGGCGGTGAGCAGGTCGCGGGTGCGGGTGGTGATCGACAGCAGCGGCTGTCCGGCCTCGACCCGGTCGCCGTCCTCGACGTGCCGCTCGACCTCGAACTCGTCCGTGCAGACCACGGAGACCACGGCCTCGGCGACCCGCAGCCCGGCGACGACGCCCGCCTCGCGCGCGACGAAGTCGCCGGTCGCCACGGCCTCCTCGGGGATCGTCGCGACGGTCGTCACGTCCACGCCGTTGTCCAGGTCCTCCTGGATGGCCACGTTGGCGATGTCCTCGACCTCAACGGGGTCGAGTCCGGCGGCGGCGAGGAGTTCGGCGAGCGCGGGGTCGAGCCCGCACTCCAGGTACTCCTCGTCGCCCTCGGCGCCGCAGGCACAGCCGTCGCCGCAGCCGCCGCCGTCGGCGAGGGGAAGGTCGTTGGTGCTCACGTCTGTCACTGCTCCTGGGATGGCTGGTGCGGCCGGGTCGGGGGGAAGTCTGCGGTGTCGGTGGTGCCCACGGCCAGCGAGCGGTCCGGATTCAGCCGTACGACGATGTGGCGGCGCCACACGGTGTCGTCGCGGTCGGCGTGGTCCTCGCGCCAGTGGCAGCCGCGGGTCTCCTGGCGGCGCCGGGCCGCCTCGACGAGCGCCCGCGCGACGCACAGGAGGTTGGTGGCCTCCCAGGTGTCGACGCCGGGCTCGGCGGTCTTGCCGTTCTCGGCGAGGGCGTCACGGGCCTCGGTGTGCACGCGCTGGAGCTGCTCGGCGGCCCTGGCAAGGGATTCCTCGGAGCGCAGCACGCCGGCGCCCTCGGTCATGATCCGCTGGATCGCGAACCGGGCCTCGGGGGCCTGCAGCGGGTGCGCGGGCTTGTCGGGGTGCGGGACCGGGACGGGCACGCGCGCGTGGAGGCGGTTCTCCGCGTGCCGCGCGGTGATGTCGGCGGCGATGCGCTCGGCGTAGACCAGACCCTCCAGGAGGGAGTTGGAGGCGAGCCGGTTCGCGCCGTGCACGCCGGTGCACGCGACCTCGCCGCACGCGTACAGCCCGCGCACGGTCGTGCGCCCGCGCGCGTCGGTGCGCACACCCCCGGAGGCGTAGTGCGCGGCCGGCGCTATGGGGATGGGCTCGGTGACCGGGTCGATGCCGTGCGCCCGGCAGGCAGCGAGGATCGTCGGGAACCGGTGCTCCCACATGTCGGCGCCGAAGTGCCGGGCGTCCAGGAACATGTGCTCGGCGTCCTGCTCCTGCATGCGCCGCATGATGCCCTTGGCGACGATGTCCCGGGGCGCCAGCTCGGCCAGCTCGTGCTGGCCGACCATGAAGCGCACGCCGTCCGCGTCGACGACGTGCGCGCCCTCCCCGCGCACCGCCTCGGAGACCAGTGGCTGCTGGCCCTCCGCGTCGGCGCCGAGGAACAGCACGGTCGGGTGGAACTGGACGAATTCGAGGTCGGAGACCTCCGCACCGGCCCGCAGCGCGAGCGCCACGCCGTCGCCGGTGGACACCGACGGGTTGGTGGTGGCGGAGAAGACCTGGCCCATGCCGCCGGTGGCGAGGACGACCACGGGGGCGTGCACGGCGCCCACGCCGTCGTGCTGGCCCTCGCCCATCACGTGCAGGGTCACGCCCGCCGTGCGCCCCTCGGCGTCGGTCAGCAGGTCGAGCACCAGCGCGTTCTCGATCATCCGCACGCCCCGCGCGCGAGCAGCTTCCACCAGCGCGCGCGAGACCTCCGCGCCGGTCGCGTCCCCGCCCGCGTGCACGATCCGGCGCCGGTGGTGGCCGCCCTCGCGGGTGAGCTCGATGCCGCCGTCCGCGTCGGTGTCGAAGTGGGCCCCGGTCGAGATCAGCCGCCGTACCGCGTCGGGGCCCTCGGTGACGAGGATCCGTACCGCGCCCTCGTCGCACAGGCCCGCGCCCGCGACCAGAGTGTCGTCCAGGTGCTGTTCGGGGGAGTCGCCCTCACCCAGGGCCGCCGCGATGCCGCCCTGGGCCCAGCGCGTGGAGCCGTCGTCGAGGAGTGCCTTGGTGACGACGACCGTGGTCAGTCCGGCGGCCTCGCAGCGCAGGGCGGCGGTCAGACCGGCGACGCCGGACCCGACGACCACCACGTCCGCGTCGATGGACCACCCGGGGGCGGGCGCGTGCAGTCGTATGCCTGTGCTGGTCACGAGGCGGCTCCGGGAGCGGCGAAGGTGAGCGGGATGTTGTCGATCAGCCGGGTCGTCCCGACCCGGGCGGCGACGGCGAGGACGGCCTCTCCTGTGAAGTCGTCGTCGATCTCGGTGAAGTCGGAGGGGTCGACCAGGACGAGGTAGTCCAGTGCGAGCGGCGGGTCGTAGTGGACGGCCTCGTCCAGGACCGTCCGCGCGGCGGCGCGCACCGCGGCGGCGGCGTTGGGCACGGCTTTGGCGACGGCGTGGGCGTCGGCCGCCGCGCGGGACTCCCCTATGGCGCTGAGCGCCTCGGCACGCGCCCGCGTGGACGGCACCTCGCGCGCCCGCGCACGCAACGCCTCCTGCGCCGCGTGCCGGTCGCGCCCGGCGAACAGGGCGCGCGACAGCGTGAGAGCCGTGCGCCGCTCGTCGGCCGACAGATAGCGGTTGCGGCTGGAGAGCGCGAGCCCGTCGGCCTCACGCACCGTCGGCACGCCGACGATCTCGACGCCGAAGTTCAGGTCCCGCACCATGCGCCGGATCACCGCCAGCTGCTGGGCGTCCTTCTGCCCGAACAGGGCCGCGTCGGGGCGGGTGAGGTGCAGCAGCTTGGCGACGACGGTGAGGACGCCGTCGAAGTGCCCGGGCCGCGAGGCGCCCTCCAGGAGCGTGCCCATCGGCCCTGCGGTGACCCGCACCTGGGGCTGCCCGCCTGGGTAGACCTCCTCGACCGACGGGGCGAACACGACGTCCGCGCCCGCCTGTTCGGCGATCTTCAGGTCGGCGTCCAGGGTGCGCGGGTAGCGGTCGAGGTCCTCGCCGGCCCCGAACTGCAGCGGGTTGACGAAGACCGTGACGACGACCTCGCCGTCCGGGCCGGCGATCTCGCGCGCGTTCCGGATCAGCGTGGCGTGGCCCTCGTGCAGGGCGCCCATGGTCATCACGACAGCGCGGCGGCCGTGCCGCACGCGCGCGTGCAGTTCGTCGGCGGTGCGCAGCAGGGCGGTGCTCATCGGGTGTTCCCCTCGGTGCCGTGGGTGCCGTTCGTGCCGCCGGCGAGGACGCCGAGGAGGTCCTCGGCGAGTTCCGGCTTCAGCAGACCCTGGGCGAGCGCCCGGTCGGCCGTGGCGCGGGCCATCGCCAGATAGCCGTCGACGGCCTGCGGGGCGTGCCGGCGCAGCTCCGTGACGTGCGCGGCGACGGTGCCCGCGTCCCCGCGCGCGACCGGCCCGGTCAGCGCCGCGTCGCCGGAGCGCAGGGCGTTGTCCAGGGCGGCGCCGAGCAGGGGGCCGAGCATCCGGTCGGGGGCCTCGACACCGGCCGTGCGGAGCAGCTCCATGGACTGGGCGACCAGGGTGACCAGGTGGTTGGCGCCCAGGGCGAGGGCCGCGTGGTAGAGCGGGCGGTTCTCCTCGGAGATCCACTCCGGCTCGCCGCCCATCTCGATGACGAGTGCCTCGGCGGCGAGCCGCAGTTCCTCGGGCGCGGTCACCCCGAACGAGCAGCCCGCGAGCCGCTGCACGTCCACGGGCGTCCCGGTGAACGTCATGGCCGGGTGCAGGGCCAGCGGCAGCGCGCCCGCGCGCAGGGCCGGGTCCAGGACCTTCGCGCCGTATCGCCCGGAGGTGTGCACGAGCAGCTGGCCCGGGCGTACGGCACCGGTCTCGGCCAGGCCGGCGACCAGGCCGGGCAGGGCGTCGTCGGGGACGGTCAGGAGCACCAGGTCGGCGCGCTGGAGGACCTCGGCGGGGGAGACCAGCGGGACGTCGGGCAGCATCGCCTCGGCGCGCCGCCGGGAGGTGTCGGAGACCCCGGAGACGGCCACCGGGCGGTGCCCCGCGAGCTGCAGGGACGCGGCGAGCGCGGGGCCCACCCGACCGGCGCCGACGACGCCGACGGTGAGCCGCGCGGGGCGGTCACTGGGGTCTGGCTGTTGGACTGTACTCACGCGACGGTGGCCTTCCCGTTCCAGTCCGCTCTGGGTACCGGACGATTTCTCGTCATGTTAACGCTATCGGGTTCGGCCCGAGTTGGCTGTCCACAGGCTGTGGGTGACCGGTCACATCGCCCCGGGCGTCCTCCGGACTGCCTCCCGGTCGGAAAAGCCGACGCCCGCCGGTACCGCGTGGCGTCATCATCCAGGGCATGAGCGATACGGCGACCACCCAGGACGACCAGCCGAACGAACCCGCGTCGGCGGACCAGCGGATGCGGGAGCGGCGCACGGCCGCCTACCGGAAGGCCGAACGCGTCCTCGCGCGCGTGGGCGGACGCGCCTCGCTGCGCGAACGGCTGGCGCGGCTCCAGGAAGCGGCACCCGAGGTGTACGACCTGGACGAACCTGGGGACCTCTACGGCAACGGGGTCGTCGAGGCCCTGGAGGCACGCGTCGCCGCCCTGCTGGGCACCGAGGCCGCCGCGTTCTTCCCGACCGGCACGATGGCCCAGCAGGTGGCCCTGCGCTGCTGGGCGGCCCGCACCGGCAACCCCACGGTCGCCCTGCACGCCCTCGCCCACCCCGAGGTCCACGAACGCAACGCCTTCCGCGAGGTCGCCGGCCTGCGCCCGGTGCGCGTCACCGCTGAGCCCCGGCTGCCCACCGCCCAGGAGATACGCGACTTCGAGGAGCCCTTCGGGGCGCTGATGCTGGAACTTCCCCTCAGGGACGCCGGTTACGTGCTGCCTTCCTGGGAGGAGCTCACGGAGGTCGTGGAGGCGGCGCGGGAGCGCGACGCGGTGGTGCACTTCGACGGCGCGCGCCTGTGGGAGTCGACCGTCCACTTCGGGCGCCCCCTGCACGAGATCGCGGACCTGGCGGACAGCGTCTACGTGTCGTTCTACAAGTCCCTCGAAGGATTCGGCGGTGCCGCACTGGCCGGCCCGAAGTCCCTGGTCGAGGAGGCGAGGACGTGGCGGCACCGGTACGGCGGGACGGTCTTCCAGCAGTTCCCGACCGCGCTCGCGGCCCTGGCCGGCCTGGAGCGCGAGCTGCCCCGCCTGCCGGACTTCGTACGGCACGCGCGCGTGGTGGCCGCGGCACTGCGCGAGGGCTTCGCGGAGGCGGGCCTTCCCTGGGGGCGCGTCTTCCCCGAGGAACCGCACACCCACCAGTTCCAGGTCTGGCTGCCTTACGACGGCGAGGTGCTGCTGGAGGCGGCGGTGCGCCAGGCCGAGGAGACCGGCACCTACCTTTTCAACGGCTCCTGGGAGCCCAAGGGGCCGGGGCTGGCCACGACCGAGGTGACAGTGTCGGCGGCGGGCCTGGAGTGGACGGCGGCGGATGTGCGGGCGGCGGTCGCCGACTTCGTGGAACGGTTGCCGTAGACGCCCCGTCCGCCGTGCCGCCGTCGCGTCGATTGACGGCGCCCGTCAATCGAGGGAGGCGTTGTCGGTGGTGGGGTGCACGATGGGGACATGAGCGTGCGTATCGACATCGCGGGGCTGCGGCCGGAGAGGGTCGCCGTCGTGCCCTCGCCCCTGGCCGAACTCGGCATGGCGCTGCACGCGCTGTCCGAACCGGGGCACCATCCCGGCCTGCAGGGCTGGGTGACCGGTGTGACCGCCCGGATGGAGCCGCATCTGGCCGACCGGATGTGCGAGGCGGACTTTCTGTGGCGGTCGACGTTCTCGGACCTTTTCCTGCCGTACGCGGCCGTTCCCGGCGCCGTCCCGGGCGGCACGCTGACCGAGGAGCTCGGCCAGCTGGACAAGCTGACGGACGAACAGTTCGTGGACGCGGCGCTGGAGTTCACGTGCGTGCCCTCCTACGACACGCGGGCAACGGCCCTCCTGTCGGATCCGGTCGGGCGCCGCAGGGCGTTGGAGGTGGCCGCCTCACGCGGTCCGCAGCAGGTCCGGTTCGCGCAGCGGCTGCTCGACGATCCGCCGAGTGTGCGCGCGTGGCTGCGCCGGTTCCTGGAGGACTGCGCCGAGGCGTTCTTCGACGAGGCCTGGTCGCGGCTGCGCCACCAGCTGGCGGCCGACGCCCGGCACAAGACGGAACTGCTGCGCCGCAAGGGGCTGGCCGCGATGCGCTCGCGGCGGTCTCGCCGGTCGTGACCCTGGACGAGGCCGGCGCGCGGATCACCGTGGACAAGCTCACCGACGGCCACGCCGAGGCCGAGGCCGACGGCCTCCTGCTGGTGCCCACGAGCCTCGGCTGGCCGCATCTGATGGTCCTGCACCGCTACGGCTGGCAGCCGGTGCTGCACTATCCGGTCGGCTCGCCGGAGCTCGCCGCACCGGCGTCGGTGGAGGCGCTCACGCTGCGGATGGCGGCGCTGTCCCATCCCGTCCGGATGCGGCTGTGCCGGTACCTGGCGCGCAGCGCGTACACCACCAGCGAGCTGGCGCAGGTGCACGGTCTGTCGGCACCAGAGGTGTCCCGGCATCTGGGCGTGCTCAAGAAGGCGGGCCTGGTCACGACGCGCCGCCGCGGCCGGTACGTGCTGCACCAGCTGGACGTCACGGTCGTCGCCCGCCTCGGCAGCGACTTCCTCGAAGGGCTTCTCCGCTAGGGCCTGTCTGACCATTCCCGTCGTCGCCCGGAGGGCGGCCTCGCGGCGTCAGGTGCGTGCTCTGGGGGTCCCCCGGCCGGAGGCTGGGGGGATGCCGGGCGTAGGCCCTCCTACTGGACGTACTTGGGTCTGCGCCCGGTGCGGCAAGTGGGGGTACCTCCCACGCCCTTAAGGCAGTGGGGGAGCGTGCAGGGCGTCGCGAGGCAGACGGAAATGGTCAGACAGGCCCTGGCCGCGCGGGCCGTACGCCGGCCACGCGCGCGTGGGTCAGCCGTGTCCGCCGCCCGCGCGGACCAGCCCGGTCTCGTAGGCCAGGACGACCACCTGCACCCGGTCGCGCAGCCCGAGCTTGGTCAGGATGCGGCCCACGTGGGTTTTCACGGTCGCCTCGGAGAGCACCAGCCGGCTCGCGATCTCGCCGTTCGACAGGCCCTGCGCGACCAGCACCATGACCTCCCGCTCCCGGTCGGTGAGCCGGTTCAGCTCCTGGTGCTGAGACTCCTTGCCTGCGGAGGGCAGCATCGGTGCGAAGCGGTCGAGCAGCCGCCGGGTGGTGGAGGGAGCGACGACGGCGTCGCCGCTGTGCACGGAGCGGATGGCGGCCAGCAGTTCGCCCGGCGGCACGTCCTTGAGCATGAAGCCGGAGGCGCCGGCCTTCAGCCCCGAGAAGGCGTACTCGTCGAGATCGAAGGTGGTCAGGATGAGCACCTTGGGCGGGTCGGGCTCCGAGCAGATGCGGCGGGTGGTCTCCACCCCGTCCAGCTTGGGCATGCGCACGTCCATCAGCACGACGTCCACGTCGGTGGACTTCAGCACCTGGAGGGCCTCGACGCCGTCGCCCGCCTCTGCGACGACCTCCATGTCCGGCTGCGCCGCGAGCACCATCCGGAACCCGGTGCGCAGCAGCACCTGGTCGTCGACGAGCATCACGCGGATCGTCATCGGGGCCTCTTCCGTTTCCGTTCATCGGCTTGTTGCGGGGTTTCCCGGGGGCGTGACAGGTGTCAACCGGGGGCGTGCGTCCGTGTCAATGCGCCGGTTTGAGCGGCAGCAGAGCACTGATGCGGAATCCTCCGCCTGGACGGGGGCCGGCGTCGAGGGTGCCGCCGACCATGCCGACCCGCTCGCGCATGCCGATCAGGCCGTGCCCCTGACCGTCCACGCCGCCCTCCTCGTACATCTCGTGCGGGGCGCCCTTGCCGTCGTCCTCGACCAGCAGGCCGAGTCCGTCGTCGAAGTAGACCAGCCGCACGCTGGCGCCCGTGTTGGGCCCGCCGTGCTTGCGCGTGTTGGTGAGCGCCTCCTGCACGATCCGGTACGCCGTCAGCTCGACGCCGCTGGGCAGCGGGCGCGGGGTCCCCTCGACCTTGAAGTCGACGGGCAGGCCGGAGCTGCGGCACTGCTCGACGAGCTCGTCGATCTGCTCGACGTCGGGCTGCGGAACGTACTCGCCGACCTCCTTGTGCTCGCCGGTGCGCAGCACGCCCAGCAGACGGCGCATCTCGGCGAGGGCCTGGCGGCCGGTGGAGGAGATCGTCTCCAGGGCCTTCTTGGCCTGGTCGGGGGCCGCGTCGAGGACGTAGGCGGCGCCGTCGGCCTGGACCACCATCACCGACACGTTGTGCGCGACCACGTCGTGCAGCTCGCGCGCGATCCGGGCGCGCTCGGCCGCGACCGCGACCTTGGCCTGCGCCTCGCGCTCCTTCTCCAGCCGGGCGGCGCGCTCCTCCAGCTGTGCGAAGTAGGCGCGGCGGGTGCGCATGGAGTCGCCGAGCACCCAGGCGAGCACGAACGGCACCGTCTGGAACACCACGATCGCCAGGTGCCCCAGAAGACTCGTCCTCTCCTGCGGCCACCGGATCTGCGCCAGGGGCGCCGCGCACAGCCCCGCGTAGAGGGCGAACCGGGACGCCCAGCGCTCGCCGACCGCGGCGACCGTGCAGACGATCACCAGCATGGCGAAGTTGGCGACGGTCGTCTCCACGTCCAGGATCAGCTGGGCCAGGCCGGTGGCGGCGGCGAGTACCAGCATCGGCTCCGGGAAACGGCGGCGCAGCGCCACCACCACGGCCATGACGACGGACACGGCCAGCATGGCGGCGGTCGAACCGTGGTGGTCGAGCGCCCCGCGGATGTTCACGACGCTCACGCCGGAGATCCCGAGCAGGACGACGGCCCAGAAGCTGTCGACCCATGTCGGGTTCCTGCGGAGGAAGTCATAGAGGCGCTGCACGTAACCCAGAGTAGGGAAGCGTGATAGGTGCAGGGGTCAACCGGAGGGCCGATCCCTGTTCCGCACACGTACTCCGCAAGGTGGAGAAGGTGATCACCTGTACGCCTAGTCTGGCCCGGTGACGGATGAGGCGACGCGAGAGACGGCCGACGACGCCCGTGGCTGGCGTGCGGCCACCGAGGCGGCCCTGTACGGCGCCGGCGGCTTCTACCGCCGTCCGGAGGGACCGGGCGGGCACTTCCGTACGTCGGTGCACGCGTCGCAGTTGTTCGCCGAGGCGGTGGCCGGGCTGCTGTGCCGGGTCGACGAGGCCCTGGGGTGCCCCGAGACGCTGGACTTCGTCGACATGGGCGCCGGCCGCGGCGAGCTGGTCAGCGGTGTGCTCGCCGCGCTGCCCTCCGATGTGGCGGCACGCACGCGTGCCTGCGCCGTCGAGGTCGCCGATCGCCCGTCCGGCCTGCCCGACCGCATCACCTGGCTGACCGAGCTGCCGCGCACGGTCACCGGCCTGCTCTTCGCCAACGAATGGCTCGACAACGTCCCGGTCGACGTCGCCGAGGTGGACGCGGCCGGTGTGCCCCGGCTGGTGCGCGTCCGGCGCGACGGCACCGAACTGCTCGGCGAGCGGGTGTCGGGCGCGGACGCGGAGTGGCTCGCCCGGTGGTGGCCGCTGGGCACCGAGCCCGGGCTGCGTGCGGAGATCGGGCTGCCCCGGGACCGGGCCTGGGCGGATGCCGTCACCTGTGTGCGGGAGGGGCTCGCGGTGGCCGTGGACTACGCGCACACCGTGGACACGCGCCCTCCGTTCGGCACGCTCACCGGCTTCCGCGAGGGGCGCGCGACGGCACCCGTCCCGGACGGGTCGTGCGACATCACGGCGCACGTCGCGCTGGACGCGTGCACGGCACTCGACACGGCGTACGACCTCCCCGAAGCGCTCATCTGCACACAACGCGCCGCCCTGCGCGCTCTGGGCCTCGTCAGCGCACGCCCCCCGCTCACGCTCGCCTCCACACACCCCGCCACCTACGTACGCGCCCTCGCGAGCGCCGGCGAGGCCGCCGAACTCACCGCCCCCGGCGGCCTCGGCGACTTCGGCTGGCTGCTGCAGCCGGTCGGCATCGAGAATCCGCTGCTCTGACACACGCCGGCGCGCACGACCCGCACCCCACGCCGCACCACCTCACGCCGCACCACCTCACGCCGCACCACCTCACGCCGCACCACCTCGCGCCGCACCACCTCACGCCGCACCACCTCGCGCAGCACGCCCCGCGCCTGGTGCCCTGCGCCCCGTGTCCTACTTGTCGGTCCTACTTGTCGATGTCCCCCACCACGAAGAACATCGACCCCAGAATCGCGACCATGTCCGCCACCAGCGTCCCCGGCAGCAGTTCCATGAGCGCCTGGATGTTGTTGAACGACGCCGAACGCAGCTTCAGCCGATACGGGGTCTTCTCGCCCTTGCTGACGAGGTAGTAGCCGTTGATGCCGAGGGGGTTCTCGGTCCAGGCGTAGGTGTGGCCCTCGGGCGCCTTGAGGACCTTGGGAAGCCGCTGGTTGATCGGTCCCGGCGGCAGCTCGGCGACCCGGTCCAGACAGGCGTCGGCCAGATCCAGGGCGTTGTGGGTCTGCTCCAGGAGGCACTCGAAGCGGGCCAGGCAGTCGCCCTCGGTCCGGGTGACCACCCGGAGGGTGTCCTGGAGCTCGCCGTACGCCAGATAGGGCTCGTCCCGGCGCAGGTCGAAGTCGACGGCCGAGGCGCGCGCGATGGGGCCGCTCACGCCGTACGCGTGCACGGCCTCCGGCGCGAGGGTGCCCACGCCGCGGGTGCGCCCGCGGAAGATCTCGTTGCCGAGGACCAGGCCGTCGAAGACGTCCATGCGGGAGCGCACGGCGGAAACGGCGGCACGCGCGCGTGCGGTCCAGTCGGCAGGGAGGTCCTCCTTGAGGCCGCCGACACGGTTGAACATGTAGTGCATGCGCCCGCCGGAGACCTCCTCCATGACGTTCTGAAGCTCCTCGCGCTCGCGGAACGCGTGGAAGACCGGGGTGATCCCGCCCAGCTCCAGCGGGTAGGAGCCGAGGAACATCAGGTGGTTGAGCACCCGGTTCAGCTCGGCCAGCAGGGTGCGCGTCCACACCGCGCGGACGGGCACCTCCATGCCGAGCATGCGCTCGACGGCGAGGACCACGCCCAGCTCGTTGGAGAAGGCCGACAGCCAGTCGTGGCGGTTGGCGAGCATGATGATCTGCCGGTAGTCGCGCGCCTCGAAGAGCTTCTCCGCGCCGCGGTGCATGTAGCCGATCACCGGCTCGGCTGAGACGATCCGCTCGCCGTCCAGCACCAGCTTCAGCCGCAGCACGCCGTGTGTGGAGGGGTGCTGGGGGCCGATGTTGAGCACCATGTCGGTGCTCTCCGCGGCGCCGCCGATGCCGACCGTGGTCTCCGTCGTAGGAGTCATGGACCCAGTCTCTCGTACGTACGCTGACCTTATGGAGACGGGGAGCCCGGCCGGCGCCGGGGCGACGGAGACCGAACCGGTGTGGGCAGGGCTGCCGCCCGGCCTGCTGCGGATGCGCCGGCTGCTGCTGGTGGTGTGGCTGGGGCTGCTCACGCTCGCCGTGGGCCTGCTGACGGGGCTGCTCGCGGGTCCGGTGTGGGCGGCCTTCGCGCTGCTACCGCTGGCCACGACGGCCTGGGGCTGGGTGCTGCTCGGCCGCAACTGGCGCTCCTGGCGGTACGCCGAGCGCGCCGACGACCTGCTGATCAGCCGTGGCGTGCTGTGGCGCGAGGAGACCGTGGTGCCGTACGGGCGGATGCAGCTGGTCGAAGTGACCTCGGGGCCCGTCGAGCGGTACTTCGGCCTGGCGAGCGTGCAGCTGCACACCGCGGCCGCGGCCACCGACGCGGCCATCCCCGGTCTCGACCCGGCCGAGGCGGAACGGCTGCGCGACCGGCTCACCGAGCTCGGCGAGGCCCGATCGGCAGGCCTGTGACCGCGCCCGGCGCGGCCGGCGCCATACGCTCCGGCAAGGCGGTGGGCGAGCGGCGGCTGCATCCCGTGACGCCGTTCCGGCGAGCGTGGGCGCCGGTCGCCGTGCTCACCGGCTGGGCGGTGCACGACCCGAACCAGGCCCAGGAGCAGCTGACGAAACTGACCACGACCATGCTCCTGGCCGGACTCGCCGTCCTGGTCACGGCGGGCGCGCTGTACGGCTTCCTGACCTGGTGGTTCACCTACTTCGCGGTGACCGACAGCGAACTGCGCATACGCACCGGCCTGTTGTTCCGGCGCACCGCGCACATCCGGCTGGAGCGGATCCAGGCCGTCGACGTGACCCAACCGCTCCTCGCGCGTGTGGCGGGCGTCGCCAAGCTGCGTATCGACGTCGTCGGCACCGACAAGAAGGACGAGCTGGCCTTCCTGGGGCAGGGCGAGGCACGTGCGCTCCGCGCGGAACTGCTGGCGCGCGCCGCCGGATTCGCGCCCGAGACGGCGCACGAAGTCGGCGAGGCTCCGGCGCACGAGCTGATGCGCGTGCCCCCGGGCAAGCTCGCGCTCTCCCTCGTGCTGACGGGCGCCACCTGGGGCTCCCTGGCCGCCGCCCTCGTCGTACCGCCGGTGCTGTGGCTGGCCACGCACAGCGTGTGGACCGTGCTCGCCACCGCCCTGCCGCTGCTCGGCGCGGCGGCCATGACCAGTGTGGGGAAGTTCGTCGGGGAGTACGACTGGACGGTCGGGGAGTCCCCGGACGGGCTGCGTATCGACCACGGGCTGCTCGACCGGACCCACGAGACGGTGCCGCCCGGGCGGGTGCAGACCGTGCGGATCGTGGAGCCGCTGCTGTGGCGGCCGCTGCACTGGGTGCGGGTGGAGCTGGACGTGGCCGGGTCGGCGAACTCGGTGCTGGTACCGGTCGCCCCGCGCGCGGTCGCCGAATCGGTCGTGGCGCGGGTGCTGCCCGGTGTGACGGTGCCCGGTGAGCTGCCGCGGCCGCCCCGGCGGTCCGGCTGGTGCGTGCCGTTGTGGTGGCGCGGGTACGGGCTCGCGGTCACCGACACGGTGTTCGCCGCGCGGCACGGGCTGCTGCGCCGGCACCTGGCGCTGGTCCCGCACGCCAAGGTCCAGAGCGTGCGGCTGACGCAGGGGCCCTGGGAGCGGCTGTGGCGGCTCGCGGACGTTCATGTGGACACGGGGGCCGACAAGACCGTGACGGCCCGTCTGCGGGACGTGGAGGCGGCCGCTTCGCTGCTGCGGGAGCAGGCCGAGCGGTCCCGGACGGGGCGCCGGTCGGCACGCCCGGACCGCTGGATGGCCTGAGCACGGCCCGAGAGCGGCGCGGCGGGCCAGGGACGGGACGAGGACGGGCCGGGGACGGCCCGAGGAACGCCTGAGTCGGGGCACCCGGCGGGT
This sequence comes from Streptomyces sp. NPDC051105, assembly GCF_040682795.1. NCBI lineage: Bacteria > Bacillati > Actinomycetota > Actinomycetes > Kitasatosporales > Streptomycetaceae > Streptomyces > Streptomyces sp. NPDC051105. Next base: position 51,832 of record NZ_JBFBBR010000010.1, read on the forward strand.
GCCCCGGCTCAGGACTGGCGCGGGTTTCCGGTGGTGTTCAGGAGGCGGCGCTGCGCAGGCCCCCGATGTTGATCTGCTCGGTCTCGTCGTGCGCGGTCAGGTCGATGACCTGGCCGACGCCCCGGGTCTCCGGGTCGGCGGCCTTGAACTCGGCCTCGGACTCCGCCTTGTGGAGCGCGAGCGCCTCCTGGCCGACGACGTCCGCGAGGTCCTCGTTGTGCACGGACTCCAGCCCGCCGACCGAGGAACCCTTCTGGGTGCCGAAGAAGTCGAACCCGCCGGTGACCAGCGGACGCGGGATGGGTGCAGCCGGCAGCACGGCCACCGCGGTCGGCACCGTGAAGTGACCGGTGGGCTTGACGGAGTTGACGGACGGTGCCGTCGTGGCGGGGGCGTCCTGCTCCACCGGCGCCGGGGTGGTGTCCGCCGGCTCGGCGGTGGTGACGGCGGCCGCGCGCGCGTGCCCGTCGACCGCCTCGGGCTGCCCCTGTTCCTCGTCCTCCGGTGCGGACTCGCTCTTCGGCGCCTCGGGTGCGGCGGCCGTCTCCGTAGCGCCCTCGGTGCCGGTGTCGGCCTCGGCCGCCGGGGCGTCGCCCTCGAAGCGGGCCAATGCCACCTTGGCCCGCAGGAACAGCTTGGAACCCTCCGGCGAGAAGACCGCGGGAGTCGTCTCCTCGACCTCCAGCTCCTCGCCTTCCTCGACACCCGCCACGGGCCCCTCCGCCTCTTCGGCGGTCTGGGCGGCCGGCAGCGCGTTCGACGGCGCGGTGGCCTCGATCTCCAGCAGGCGGCGGCCCTCCAGGGCGCTCGCGCGCTCGGTCTCGGCCGTGGCGTAGCGGCGCAGCAGGGACGCGTGCTCGTTGCGCAGTCCCGCCAGTTCCGCCCGCTTCGCGCGCAGCCGCTGCTCCAGCTTGGCCCGCAGCTCCCGCGACTCCTCGAGGTCGGTCTCCAGCTCGGCGATCCGCTCCTCGTGGCGCCACTCGTCGCTCGCACGCGCGCGTGACAGGTCGGCCACCTGCTTGCCCGCCTCGGTGTCCCAGCGGCGCATCACGGCGGCACCGACGGCCGCGGTCGCCGCGGCTATCGCGGCCAGCGTGCGCAGCGCCGTCGGTTGGGAGAACAACCAGGGGCCCAGCGCGCAGACGAGGGAGACACCGGCGATCGCCGAGGGAGGCAACAGCCTGTGCAAAGGCGGGGAATGACGGTGACGTCCACGTGGCATGGCCAGAAACTTACCGCGCGTAGGCGAATCGTGGTGCCCCGGGCCGTAAAAACACGGCGACATCGAAGTCTTCACAGGGCATCGCCGGAGACCGGGGTCAGCGGTCGCTCAATCGGCCGCTGATCCACTGGAGCGTCGCGGGGATCTCGCGGCGCCAGGTATTGAAGTTGTGGCCGCCGCTGTCGAGGATGATCGACGAGATCCGGGTCCGGTTCGTGGCCTGCACGCGCGCGATGAATTTCAGCGTGTCCTTGTAGTTGGTTTCTCCGATTTTGCTGCTGGTGACCAGCAGGGACGTCTGCGGAGCGGGTTCGTGCCCGAGGAGCCACCAGAGGTTCGCGCGGTCGCGGAGTCTTCCGTCGCCCTGGTAGAGATCACCGGTCGTGGGATCGACGGGCGCCTTGTAGTACGCGGAGAGGCCCGCGCCGGCGGCGTACACGCCGGGGTGGTGCATCGCGAGCTTGAGCGCGCAGTAGCCGCCGGTCGAGTCGCCGATGACGCCCCAGCTTCCCGGTTTCTTACCGACCCTGTAGTGCGCGGTCACCGCCTCGGGCAGGTCCTTGGCGAGGAAGGTCTCGGCCTGCGGTCCACGCGGGACGTCCACGCACTCGGTGTCCCGGGGCGGTGCGACCGTGGGCCGCAGCATCACCAGGATCATCGGCTGCATCCGCCCGTCCTTGGCCAACTGCTGTGCCGTGCGCGGGTAGTGCAGTTTGTCGACGAGCGACCGCGCGGTGCCCGGGTAGCCGGTGAGGACGACCGCCGCCGGGAACGTGCGGGTGCGGTACTGCGGCTGGAAGTACTCCGGCGGCAGGTACACGTAGGCGGGCGTGGTGATGTGGGTCGTACGGCCGGCGATGTCGACCTGCTCGATCTGGCCGGCCGTCCCCGGCCGCGAACCGCCCGCGCCGTGCACGCGGGAGGTGGCGACCACCTGGAGCGGACCGCCGCCCGCGCCGCCCGCCGCGTGGTCGACGACGACACCCTGGTCCGTCTCTCTGCCGAACAGATCGGCCCAACTGGCGTAGAAACCGAAAGCCTGGTTGGCCGCTATCCCGAGACACGCGAAGAGCGCCGCCTGGGTGGCCAGCAAAAGGCCGACGCGACCGCTGACGGCCCGCCAGTCGCGGCGGGCCAGCCGGGGCCACAGCCACACCGTGCCGACGAACAGGAGGAGGGCGGACAAGACCGCCAATGCCAGTGTTTTATCGCTCGTGAGTCCCATGAGGTACTTCCTGCCTGCGCTTTCCCCCGTGGCGACCGCCGCTTTCAGCGAGGCTTGCCCCGGTCTTTCCTTGGCCTTTGACCCGGCTTTCCGATGGGGAGTGAACCTCTCCCCCCGAGACACCGTCCTAGAGGGCGCAATGTCGCCGGATGCCCGAATCGGGCCCGGATTCAAGGTCTCTCGCAGAACTACGGGATGCGATGTCTGTCAGGATAGATGGGGAAATGTCGGGCGGGGTTCCGAGCCGATCAAGCCGGGCGCGGCGCATAGTCCGTGGTCCGCGCCCTGAGGCGGTCCCCGCTCTGGTCGGCCGGGCGTGCGCGGTCGTAGGCGTCCTGGACATCGCCGCGGGTGTGTTCCCGCGCTTCCGGCACAGCCGTATGCACGCCATGGCCGAGGTGCTGCCCGGGTCGCTGGGGCCGTTCGCCGCCGCTCTCTCGCTCAGCGCGGGCGTGTTGCTGCTGCTGCTCGCGCACGGGCTCAAGCGGCGCAAGCGCCGGGCGTGGCGGGCCGCGGTCGCGCTCCTGCCGGCCGGCGCGGTGTCGGAGTTCGTGTACCGGCACTCGGTCATCGGAGCCCTGATCTCGCTGGCACTGTTCGTGCCCCTGGTGCTCCACCGCGACGAGTTCAAGGCACTGCCGGACCCGCGCAGCCGGTGGCGCGCGCTCGCCAACTTCGTGCTCATGAGCGCCGGTTCGCTCGCCCTCGGGCTGGTCATCGTCAGCGCCCACCCGAAGCGCACGATCGGCGACCCGAGCCTGGCCGACCGCATCACACACGTCCTGTACGGCCTGTTCGGCTTCGAAGGCCCCGTCGACTACGAGGGATCGACCTCCTGGACGGTCGCCTTCTCGCTCGGCGCCCTCGGCCTGATCACGGCGGTCACCACCATCTACCTCGCCTTCCGCCCCGAACACCCCGCCGCGCACCTCACCGCGGAGGACGAGGCCCAGCTGCGCGCCCTGCTCGAGAAGCACGGCGCCCGCGACTCCCTCGGCCACTTCGCGCTCCGCCGCGACAAGGCGGTGGTCTTCTCGCCCAGCGGCAAGGCGGCGGTCACCTACCGCGTGGTCTCCGGCGTGATGCTCGCGAGCGGCGACCCGATCGGCGACGTCGAGGCCTGGCCCGGTGCCATCGAACGCTTCATGGACGAGGCCAAGGCCCACTCCTGGACCCCCGCCGTGATGGGCTGCTCGGAGACGGGCGGCGAGGTGTGGACCCGGGAGACCGGCCTGGACGCCCTCGAACTGGGCGACGAGGCGGTGGTGGACGTAGCGGATTTCTCGCTCGCCGGACGCGCGATGCGCAACGTGCGCCAGATGGTCAAGCGCATCGAGCGAGCCGGCTACGAAACCCGGGTACGGCGCATCCGTGACCTCGGCGAGGCCGAGCTGGACCGTATCCGCCGGGCGGCGGAGGACTGGCGCGGCACCGACACCGAGCGCGGCTTCTCGATGGCGCTCGGCCGCATCGGCGACCCCTCCGACGGCGACTGCCTGATCGCCACCGCCCACAAGACCGACGAGACACCCGGTCCCTACGGCGACCTCAAGGCGATCCTGCACTTCGTGCCCTGGGGCACCGACGGCGTCTCCCTCGACCTGATGCGCCGCGACCGCGCGGCCGACCCCGGGATGAACGAACTGCTCATCGTGGCCGCCCTCCAGGCTGCCCCGAAGCTCGGCATCACCCGGATCTCGCTCAACTTCGCGATGTTCCGCTCGGCGCTCGCGCGGGGCGAGAAGATCGGCGCGGGCCCGGTGCTGCGCGCCTGGCGCGGGCTGCTGGTCTTCCTGTCGCGCTGGTTCCAGATCGAGTCGCTGTACAGGTTCAACGCCAAGTTCCAGCCGCGCTGGGAGCCGCGCTTCGTGGTCTACCGGGCCTCCGGAGACCTCCCGCGGATCGGCCTCGCCGCCATGCAGGCCGAGGGCTTCGTCAACCTGGCCCTCCCGCTGCCGCGCTTCCTGCGCCGCAACACCCCGGCCGCCCGTCCCTGCGCCCACGGCGTCGCCGAACAGGGCATACGAGCGGCGTGACCCCGTGACCGGCCCGAGCGGACGCCCCTCCCCCTCCAGCCCGCGGGCTCCGCTCGGGCCCACCCGAAGGCCGCACGCCGGGGCCGCCGTTTCCTGGGCCTACGCTGAACGTATGAGCAACCACAGCGGACGTGGCCAGGTGGCAGGGCTTCCGGCATGGGACCGGTGCGCGGTCATGGGGGTCGTGAACGTCACCCCCGACTCCTTCTCCGACGGCGGCCGCTGGTTCGACACGACGATCGCCGTCAAGCACGGCCTCGACCTCGTCACCGAGGGCGCCGACCTCGTCGACGTCGGCGGTGAGTCCACCCGCCCCGGCGCCACCCGTGTCGATGAGGACGAGGAACTGCGCCGTGTCATCCCCGTCGTCCGCGGCCTCGCCTCCGAGGGCGTCGTCGTCTCCGTCGACACCATGCGCGCCAGTGTCGCCCAGCAGGCCCTGGCCGCCGGCGCGGCCCTCGTCAACGACGTCAGCGGCGGCCTCGCCGACCCCGACATGATCCCCGTCGTCGCCGAGTCGGGCGCCCCCTTCGTCGTCATGCACTGGCGCGGCTTCCTGGAGGGCGGCAACGTCCGGGGCCTGTACGACGACGTCGTCGCCGAAGTCCTCGAGGAACTGCACGCGCGCGTGGACGCAGTCCTGGCCGGCGGCATCTCCCCCGACCGCATCGTCGTCGACCCCGGCCTCGGCTTCTCCAAGGACTCCGAGCACGACCTGACCCTTCTGGCCCACCTCGACCGGCTGCACGCCCTCGGGCACCCGGTGCTCGTCGCCGCCTCCCGCAAGCGGTTCCTCGGCCGGGTCCTGGCCGGGCCCGCGGGGGCGCCCCCGCCCGCCAGGGAGCGCGACGCGGCGACGGCCGCCGTCTCCGCGCTCGCGGCGCACGCCGGCGCGTGGGCGGTGCGCGTGCACGAGGTGCGCGCCACGGCGGACGCGGTGCGGGTCGCGCGCGCCATAGAGGGGGCGCGCGCGGGACCGGACACGCCGGGCGCGCACGCCTCACAGGCCTCGCAGCCCGCGCACGCCTCACAGCCCGCGCCGGCCCCGCAGCCCGCACCGGCCTCGCAGACCCCTCCCCGCCGCGCAGAAGGAGCCCGGTGAGCGCCCCCCACACCGACGTCGAGCAGGTCGAGGCCGCCAACACAGCCTTCTACGAGGCACTGGAGCGCGCCGATTTCGAGGCGGTGTCCGGCCTCTGGCTCACCCCCGCCGACCTGGGCGTCGACGAGGAGTACCACGACCCGGCGGACAGCGGCGTGGTCTCCTGCGTGCACCCGGGCTGGCCGGTGCTGACCGGCCGCGGCGAGGTCCTGCGGTCGTACGCGCTGATCATGGCGAACACCGACTACATCCAGTTCTTCCTCACCGACGTGCATGTCTCCGTCACCGGCGACACCGCCCTGGTGACCTGCACGGAGAACATCCTCAGCGGCGGCCCGGCCCCCACGGGCGGGCAGGAGCTCGGCCCGCTGGTGGGTCAGCTGGTCGTCGCCACGAACGTGTTTCGGCGCACCCCGGACGGCTGGAAGCTCTGGTCCCACCACGCCTCCCCGGTGCTGTCCGAGACCGACGAGGACGAGGACGACGACACGCCCTCCTGAGCGTCCGCGCCGGCCCGCGCGGCCCGCGTGGCGCAGGAAGTGGCTGGAATCACGAACTCGCCGGTAGGTGCGGCTACCGGCCCATGAGCCGCCGGGTTCTCCAGGGAAAACACGCGGTGAACCCTGGCGACCCCGGCGCGGGCCACCGCCCCGTGCCCTGGTTCTGTCAGTGCCCGCAGGTAGATTCGACTGAGGCCGGTCGATCGTCCGCACACGATGCGACCTCGCCGTTACCGACGATTGCAGGAGTGATTCGCGTGGATCGTGTCGCGCTGCGCGGCCTGAAGGCCCGCGGGCACCACGGTGTCTTCCCCAAGGAGCGCGAGGAGGGCCAGACCTTCCTCGTGGACGTCGTCCTTGGTCTGGACACCCGGCCGGCGGCGGCCGACGACGACCTGACGAAGACCGTGCACTACGGCGTGGTGGCCGAAGAGGTCGTCGCCGTGGTCGAGGGGGAGCCGGTGAACCTGATCGAGACGCTCGCCGAGCGGATCGCCCAGGTCTGCCTGAAACACGAGGGGGTAAGAGAGGTCGAGGTCCAGGTACACAAGCCGGACGCGCCCATCACCGTCCCCTTCGACGACGTCACCGTCACCATTACCCGGAGCCGAGTATGACCGCATCCTCTCTGCGGGGTCCCAGTGACCCGACCGTCCAGCCGGTGCCCGCCTCCGTCGTCGAGCAGGTCGACGCCGCCGACACCACCCTCTCCAACCCCAAACGCGCCGTGGTCGCCCTCGGCTCCAATCTCGGCAACCGCCTGGAGACCCTGCAGGGCGCCATCGACGCGCTGGAGGACACTCCGGGCGTCCGCATCAAGGCCGTGTCGCCGGTGTACGAGACGGAGCCGTGGGGCGTCGAGCCCGGCAGCCAGCCGGCGTACTACAACGCGGTCGTGGTGCTGAAGACCACCCTCCCGCCGTCCTCGCTGCTGGAGCGGGCGCACGCGGTGGAGGAGGCGTTCAACCGGGTGCGGGACGAGCACTGGGGCCCGCGCACCCTGGATGTCGACATCGTCGCGTACGCGGACGTCGTCTCCGACGATCCACAGCTCACCCTTCCGCACCCGCGGGCCCACGAGCGTGCCTTCGTGCTGGCGCCCTGGTACGACGTCGACCCCGAGGCACAGCTGCCCGGCCGCGGCGCGATCGCCGACCTGCTGGCGGTCGTCACCCGGCACGGTGTGGAAGCACGTGCGGACCTGGAACTCCGACTGCCCGAGTAGTCGTTAAGGTCGACACGACCACATCTCTGCGGGGGAGCTGAAGGAACACAGTGAAAGAGCTGCGGATCAGGGTGCTGGCCGGCGTGTTCGTCGTGGCCGGGGTGCTGTCCTGGGCTGGCGCCCGCCTGTGGAACTCGGTGGGGACCCTGCCCAGCGTGCCGGTGGCCGCCCCGATCGTCCTCGCCCTGATCGCCATAGTCCTGCTCGCCACGGCGCTCTCGTTGCGCGCCCGCCTCCGGGCCCAGCGTGAGCGCCGCCCGGGCGCCAAGGGCGTCGACCCCCTGATGGCCGCCCGCGCGGTCGTCTTCGGCCAGGCCAGCGCCCTGGTCGCGGCCCTGGTCGCCGGCATGTACGGAGGCACGGGCGTCTTCCTGCTGGAGCTCCTCGACCTCCCCGCCCGCCGCGACCAGGCCCTCTACGCGGCCTTCTCCGTGGTCGCCGGCATCGGTGTCATAGCGGCGGCGATGTTCCTGGAGCGGGTGTGCAAGCTCCCGGAGGACGACGACAACCACAGTGGGGCCGAGCCGGTCGCCTGAGCCCCGCCCGGGGAAGGTCAGCGGGCCAGTATCAGGCTCATCGCCTCGGCGCGGGTCGTGGCGTCCCGGAGCTGGCCGCGGACCGCCGAGGTCGTCGTCTTGGCCCCCGGCTTACGGATCCCACGGACCGACATGCACATGTGCTCCGCCTCGACGACCACGATCACACCCCGGGCCTCCAGGATCCGCATCAGGGAGTCGGCGATCTGGGTAGTGAGACGTTCCTGCACCTGCAGACGACGGGCGAACACCTCGACCAGGCGCGCGAGCTTGGACAAGCCCGTGATCTTGCCGGTCTCCGCGGGGATGTAGCCGACGTGGGCGACGCCGTGGAACGGCAGCATGTGGTGCTCACACAGGCTGACGATCTCGATGTCCTTGACCAGGACCATCTCGTCGTGCCCGAGATCGAAGGTCGTCGTCAGCACCTCTTCCGGCTGCTGGTGGTTCCCGGCCAGCAACTCGCGGTACGCCCGCGCCACCCGCGCCGGAGTCTCCCGGAGCCCTTCACGGTCGGGGTCCTCCCCCACCGCGATCAGGAGTTCACGGACGGCGTTCTCGGCGCGTTTCTCGTCGAACTCGCCGATGGTGCCCTCGCCGTCCAGGGTCACGGGATCGGTCATCTGGGGTGCCTCGTTCCATTGGGGGGCGCCTGTGGGTCACACGCCTCATCTGCGGGCATACCGAAAAGCCGCGCCCCCCAGGCTAGATCCTGGGGGGCGCGGCATCCATTCCGAGCCAGGCGAGACCGGTGTGACTCAGCTCTCGGGACGGTCCTCCGGGGCCTTCTCGACCGCCGGGGCGGACTCGGCCGCCGTGGACTTCGCGGTGCTGATCGCCGGTGTCGAGCCGTTCGCCCCGTTGGTCAGTGCGAGCTCCCTGGGGGAGAGCACCGGCGGGCGGGTGGACGGCGTACGGCGGGAGGAGCCGGTCCACGCGGGGCGCGCGGGCCGCTTGTGGATCGCCGCGAAGATCTCGGCGATCTCCTCCTTGTTCAGGGTCTCCTTCTCCAGGAGCTGGAGAACGAGGTTGTCGAGGACGTCACGGTTCTCGACCAGGATCTCCCAGGCCTCGTTGTGAGCGTTCTCGATGAGCTTCTTGACTTCCTCGTCCACCAGGGCGGCGACCTCTTCCGAGTAGTCGCGCTGGTGGGACATCTCACGGCCGAGGAAGGGCTCGGTGTTGTCGCCGCCGAACTTGATCGCGCCGAGACGCTCGGTCATGCCGTACTGCGTGACCATCGCGCGGGCGGTGGCCGTGGCCTTCTCGATGTCGTTGGCTGCGCCGGTGGTCGGGTCGTGGAAGACCAGTTCCTCGGCCGCGCGGCCGCCCAGCATGTAGGCGAGCTGGTCGAGCATCTCGTTGCGCGTGGTCGAGTACTTGTCCTCGTCCGGCAGCACCATCGTGTAACCGAGGGCACGGCCGCGGGACAAGATCGTGATCTTGTGGACCGGGTCGGAGTTCGGGGAAGCCGCCGCGACCAGGGCGTGGCCGCCCTCGTGGTACGCGGTGATCTTCTTCTCCTTGTCCGACATGATCCGGGTCCGCTTCTGCGGGCCCGCGACCACGCGGTCGATCGCCTCGTCGAGCATCTGATTGTCGATGAGCTTGCGATCGCTGCGGGCCGTGAGCAGCGCCGCCTCGTTCAGCACGTTCGACAGGTCCGCGCCGGTGAAGCCCGGCGTGCGGCGGGCGACCGCCGCGAGGTCGACGTCGGGCGCGACCGGCTTGCCCTTCTGGTGGACCTTGAGGATCTCCAGACGGCCCAGCAGGTCCGGCGGGTCGACCGCGATCTGGCGGTCGAAACGGCCCGGGCGCAGCAGCGCCGGGTCGAGGATGTCGGGCCGGTTCGTCGCGGCGATGAGAATCACACCGCCCTTGACGTCGAAACCGTCCATCTCGACGAGCAGCTGGTTCAGCGTCTGCTCACGCTCGTCGTGACCGCCGCCAAGGCCGGCGCCGCGATGGCGGCCGACCGCGTCGATCTCGTCGACGAAGACGATCGCCGGGGCGTTCGCCTTGGCCTGCTCGAAGAGGTCACGGACCCGGGAGGCACCGACACCGACGAACATCTCGACGAAGTCGGAACCGGAGATCGAGTAGAAGGGCACCCCTGCCTCACCGGCGACGGCACGCGCGAGCAGCGTCTTGCCGGTGCCGGGACGGCCGTAGAGGAGCACGCCCTTGGGGATCTTGGCGCCGACCGCCTGGAACTTGGCCGGCTCCTGGAGGAACTCCTTGATCTCGTGGAGCTCCTCGACGGCCTCGTCACAGCCCGCGACGTCCGCGAACGTCGTCTTCGGGGTGTCCTTGGTGATGAGCTTCGCCTTGGACTTGCCGAAGTTCATGACCCGGGAGCCGCCGCCCTGCATCTGATTCATCAGGAACAGGAAGACGACCACGATGAGGACGAAGGGGAGCAGGGAGAGCAGGACACCGACGAAAGCGTTCTGCTTGGTCGGCGAGACGGTGTAACCGTCGGGGATCTGCTTGTCCTGGAACTTGGTCTGCAGCGTGTTGGCGATGGTCACGCCCTGGTCGCCGATGTAGCTCGCCTGGATCTTCGAGCTGCCGTCGACCTTCTCGCCGTTCTTGAGCGTGACCTTGATGGTCTGCTCGTCACCGGTGGTCAGCTTCGCCGATTCCACCTTGTTGTTGTTGATCGCCGCCACGACCTGGCCGGTGTCCACCGTCTTGTAGCCGCCGGACGAGCCGACGACCTGCATCAACACGACCACGGCAAGGACGGCCAGCACGATCCACATGACCGGCCCACGGAAGTATCGCTTCACGTCCATCCATACGGAGCGGTGTCGCTCCGTCCCTCCTGCCATAGTGAGTTTGATAAGACAGTTCTTCTGACGGTACCCCAGCATGAGTGCCCGAAGCCGCGCGGAGCGGCTCGGACGGCTGGCAAGCCCGTCTCTGCATGCTCCAACGGCGCGAAACCCGCTGGGGTTCCCGATCGTCTTACGTAAGTGGACCCTCCGGCGTATCAGCCGGGGTTCAGCCGCCGTAGACGTGAGGCGCGAGCGTACCGACGAACGGGAGATTGCGGTACTTCTCGGCGTAGTCGAGGCCGTAGCCGACGACGAACTCGTTGGGGATGTCGAAGCCGACCCACTCGACGTCGATGGCGACCTTGGCCGCGTCCGGCTTGCGCAGCAGGGTGCAGATCTTCAGGGTCTCGGGCTCGCGGGAGCCGAGGTTGTTGATCAGCCAGGACAGGGTCAGTCCGGAGTCGATGATGTCCTCGACGATCAGGACGTGCCGGCCCTTGATGTCGGTGTCGAGGTCCTTGAGGATCCGCACCACACCGGAGGACTGGGTGCCCGCCCCGTAGGAGGACACGGCCATCCAGTCCATGGTGACGGGGGTGGACAGCGCCCGGGCGAGGTCTGCCATGACCATCACGGCGCCCTTGAGGACGCCGACGATGAGCAGGTCCTTGCCCGCGTACTCCGCGTCGATCTTCGCGGCCAGCTCGGCCAGCTTCGCGTCGATCTCTTCCTTGGTGATGAGTACCCGCTGAAGGTCGGCACCCATGTCTTTCGCGTCCACCCGCATCACTTTCGGTCGTCCCACCGGCGGAGCCCGGACCCCGGGGGGTACGGAATCAGCCTTGCCGGATCACCAGTCTGCCACCCTGGCGCTGGGCCACGACCTTGCCGGGGAGATTGATGGCTCCCTGACCACGCCAGCCGGTGATCAGCCGGTCGACTTCCTCGATGTGCCGGGCGAAGAGCGAACCGGCCGGTGCGCCCGCCTCGATGGCCGCGCGGCGCAGGATCCGGCGGCGCACGGCGGGTGGCAGGGCGTAGAGCTTGGCGCATTCCAGCAGACCCGCCGCGTCCCGTACGGAGGCCTCGGCCTGGCTGGCCCAGGTGTCCAGGGCGTCGGCGTCGTCGCGGGAGAGCTGGGCGGTGCGGGCGAGCGCCTCGACGACGCCCTTGCCGAGGGCCTTCTCCAGGGCGGGCAGGCCCTCGTGGCGGAGCCGGGAGCGGGTGTAGGCCGGGTCCACGTTGTGCGGGTCGTCCCAGACCGGCAGGGACTGGACCATGCAGGCCTTGCGGGCGGTCTGCCGGTCCAGCTGGAGGAACGGGCGGCGGTAACGGCCGTCGGCCCCCGAGACCGCGGCCATTCCGGACAGGGAGCGGATACCCGAGCCGCGGGCGAGGCCGAGCAGGACGGTTTCGGCCTGGTCGTCTCTGGTGTGGCCGAGCAGGACCGCGGTGGCGCCGTGCCGCTCGGCGGCGGCGTCCAGGGCGGCGTAGCGGGCGTCCCTGGCGGCGGCTTCGGGTCCGCCGTCGCGGCCGACGGTCACGGTGATCGACTCGGTGGGATCCAGGCCGAGTTCGCGCAGCCGTAGGACGACCTCTTCGGCCCGCAGGTCGGAGCCGGGCTGCAGGCCGTGGTCGACGGTGATGCCGCCCGCGCGGACGCCGAGTTTGGGGGCCTCGAAGGCGAGGGCGGAGGCGAGCGCCATCGAGTCGGCACCGCCGGAGCACGCCACGAGGACGAGCGGGGAGGGGGGCCGCTCGTTCGGTGACTGTTCCGGGATGTCTCCGACGGGGCGGATGTCTCCGACGGGGCGCGTGAGGCGCGCGACGATGCGCCCGCCGGCGCGCTCACCGGTGGTGCGGCTGCATCGGCTGGTATCGGTGAGGATGTCGTGGAGGACGCGGCGGACCGCCAGGCGTATCGCCGCGACCGCAGGATGGGGACCCATGTCCGGTTCCCTTCATGAAGTTTTCGGGGGGTGAACCCGAGATCGGTCACTCAGAGTGTGTCGATGGTGACAGAAACGGGCCGTTCCCCGAGCATCGCACGCCTACCCCTCGCTCACGGTCCCTCGGACGGGTGATTGGAGGGGCGTTCGCCTGCCGTGGGCAGGATCCGATTCACCACACCTGCGTCGGTTCACGACTCGGCCTTGCGATGCACCCGCGCGACCCAGTCCGCCGGTTTGGCGATCTCCGCCTTGGTCGGCAGGGTGTTCGGGGAGGTCCACGCCCGGTTGAAGCCGTCCATGCCGACCTGTTCGACGACGGCCCGCACGAACCGCTCGCCGTCCCGGTACTGCCGGAGCTTGGCGTCCAGGCCGAGCAGTTTGCGCAGGGTCATGTCCAGCCGGGAGGCGCCCTTGGCACGCCGCTGCTGGAACTTCTCCCGGATCTCGGCGACGGTCGGTACGACCGACGGTCCCACCCCGTCCATGACGAAGTCGGCGTGGCCCTCCAGGAGGGACATGACGGCGGTGAGCCGGCCGAGGATCTCGCGCTGGGCCGGGGTCTGCACGAGTTCGACGAACGACCGTCCGCCGTCGTCCTCCTCGGCCTCGGGGCGGCTCCCGGCGAGCGACTGGGCGGCGTCCCGGATCCGTTCGAGGACGGTCATCGGATCGACGTCGGTCTCCGACAGGAACGCCTGGATCTCGCCCTCCAGATGGGCGCGCAGCCAGGGCACCGCCGTGAACTGGGTGCGGTGGGTCTCCTCGTGCAGGCACACCCACAGGCGGAAGTCGTGGGGCTGTACGTCGAGTTCGCGCTCCACGTGGACGATGTTCGGGGCGACCAGCAGCAGCCGTCCGCCGCCGTGCTCGTCCGCGGGGAGATCGCGGGAGGCGGGAGCGAAGGTCTCGTACTGGCCGAGCACCCGGGACGACAGGAACGACAGCAGCATGCCGAGTTCCACGCCGGTGACCTTGCCGCCGACCGCGCCGAGGACCGCACCGCCCGGGCTGCCGGCCCGCCGCTCCTGCATCTTGTCCAGGAGCGGCTTGAGGAGTTCACGGAACCCGGCGACGTTGGCCTTCACCCAGCCCGGGCGGTCCACCACCAGGACGGGGGTGTCGTGGATGTCGTCGTTGCCCATACGAGTGAAGCCCCGGACGTGTTCCTCCGAGGCCTTCGCGTGCCGCCGCAGCTCCGCGACGATGGCCCGGGCCTCGTCGCGGCTCACCTCGGGGCCCGGCCGCACGAGCCGGGTCGCGGTCGCCACCGCGAGATTCCAGTCGACCATCCCAGAAGAAGCAGCGCCACCGATGCTCGTCATGCGTCAACCGTACGTTAGTGCTCCCACTTGGGGCAGGCCGTGGAGGTTGGTGGAGGTGCGGCTGTTTTGTGCGGCGGGCGGGGCCGGTGGTGCGTGCGTCGGCCGAGGCGGACGGTCCGTCCGCGGACGGGGAGCGCGGCGGTTCACAGGCCCGCCAAGGCCGTCGCCGTCCGGTCCAGTGCTTCCTGGGCCTCCTGCGGACTCGTCGTGTCCGCCGCGAGGAAGGCGAACGCCAGTAGCCGGCCGTCCTTGTCGACGACCGTGCCCGCCAGGGTGTTGACGCCTGTCAGGGTGCCCGTCTTGGCGCGTACGACGCCTGCCGCGCCGTCCGTGTAACGGCTGCTCAGGGTGCCCGTGAAGCCGGCCACCGGGAGGCCGGTGAGAACCGGCCGCAGGCCCGGCCGGTCCGCGTCGGCGGCCTTGACGAGCAGGGCGGTGAGCAGGTTCGCCGTCAGCCGGTCGTCGCGGTTCAGGCCGCTGCCGTCGTGGAAGGAGGCGCCGGTCATCGGCAGGCCCAGCTTGGTGAGTTGCGCGTCGATCGCGGCGGCTCCCCCGTCGAAGCTGGCCGGCCTGCCGCTCGCGAGCGCGGTCTGGCGGGCCAGGGCCTCGGCGATGTCGTTGTCGCTGTTGGTCAGCATGCGCTCGACGATCGCGGACAGTGGCGGCGAGGAGACGGCGGCGAGGGTGTCGGCCCGGCTGCTCGCCTTGGAGGTGCCGGGCGCCGAGGTCTTGATGCCGGCCTCGGCCAGGAACCCGGCGAACTTCTGCGCCGCGCCGGCCGCCGGGTCGCTCACCCGGGTCACCGGCCCCTCGACGGAGCCGTCGGTGCGAGCCTCGTCGGCCATGAGGGGGCTCACGCGCGCGAGGTTGTCGTTGACGCCGATGGGGTGCAGGTCGGGGCCGCTGTAGAGCGTGGTGTCGTACGAGAGCGTGATCTGTTTGATGCCCCGCGCGGTCAGCGATCTGGCCGTCTCGGCGGCGAGGGTGCGCAGGCTGGCCCAGCCTTCGGCGTTCTTACGGGCGGTCAGGGTGGGGTCGCCGCCGCCGACCAGGACGACCTCCCTGGTGCCGGGTTCGAGGGCCACGCGCGTGGTGATGCGGTGGTCGGGGCCGAGCGCGGAGAGGGCCGCGACGGCGGTGGCGATCTTGGTGGTGGACGCGGGAGTGAGGGCGGTGTCGGCGCCGGCCCCGTAGAGGCGCGCGCCGGTGGCCACGTCGACGACCACGGCGGTGTGGGTGCCGCCGAGCGCCGAGGCGTCCAGAAGGGGCCCCAGGAGGTCCGTGACGGCCGTTCCGCCGATTCCGGCGGGCTCCCCGCTCGGCGCCGACTTCACGGTGTTCGTGGCGGCGCCCAGGCCCGTCAGGACTGAGCCGGCGCTGGGCGCGGGGCCGGGTTCTGCCGCGGCGGTGTCGGAACCGTGATCTGCGCCACCCGTCCGTTCCAGGGCGGCGGCCCGGTCCCGCTCGGCCGTACGCTGACCGTCGGCGTCCCACGGGCCCGCCGCGGTCACCGCACCGGCGGCCAGCGCGAGCCCGGCCGTGGCGGCGCCCGCGGTGTACTGCCAGGTCTTGAAGGTCCGAGGACGAGGGGGTCGGATGAGGGCGGCCGGCCGGTGTCCAGTCGCGCGCCCGATGCGTGCCAGCTGCGGCCCCACTGCCCGCGTCAACCGCTTGACCTGCGGTTTCGTGGCGGTCACCAGGCGTGCCAGACGCGGTCGCACGGCACCCGCGATCTTCCGCACACGCGGTTTCGCGGACTGCCAAGGCCTCAGCTCTGGCACGACCACCAGCCCCTTTCGCGATCACACACCTGCGTGAGGGACACTTAACCACCAGAACTATGTGTTGATCATGGAGGAGCCACCGGTGGAGTTCGACGTCACGATCGAGATCCCGAAGGGTTCGCGGAACAAGTACGAGGTGGACCACGAGACCGGTCGGATCCGCCTGGACCGTCGTCTCTTCACCTCGACCGCCTACCCGACCGACTACGGCTTCGTCGAGAACACCCTCGGCGAGGACGGCGACCCGCTGGACGCGCTGGTCATTCTTGACGAGCCGACGTTCCCGGGCTGCCTCATCAAGTGCCGCGCGATCGGCATGTTCCGGATGACCGACGAGGCCGGCGGCGACGACAAGCTGCTGTGCGTCCCGGCCACCGACCCGCGCGTGGAGCACCTGCGCGACATCCACCACGTGTCGGAGTTCGACCGCCTGGAGATCCAGCACTTCTTCGAGGTCTACAAGGACCTGGAGCCCGGCAAGTCCGTCGAGGGCGCCAACTGGGTGGGCCGCACCGACGCCGAGGTGGAGATCGAGCGGTCGTACAAGCGCTTCAAGGAGCAGGGCGGTCACTGATCCAGTCCGCGCACGGAAAACGGGCCGCACGCACGCGTGAGGCCCGTTTTTCGTGGCGGCCGCCTCGCGCGGGCCGTGTTTTGGGTGGCCACTGTGTGGTCACGCGCATACTGAGGCGTACGTGAAGTTGTCGTTCAGGGAGCGTTACGACGGTGACGGAGGAGGACGACCGCAAGCCCCGGTCGGACGAGGCGCGGTACGACCCGGAGATCACGTCCGAGTTCGCCCTTCCGGCGGGCATCGCGGTCCCCGAGGCCGGCGTCGAGCCCGAGACCACGTCCGAGTTCGTGGTGCCGAAGGGGCTGGCGACGTCGCAGCCGGTGCCCGGCGAGCCGGAGGGCTCGGCGTTCACCACGCCGAGCACCTTCAGCGCCTACGACGCTCCGGCCGCCTTCACGCCCGCCTCCGGGTTCCCCACGGTCAGTCTCGTCAAGGACGCGCCCTGGCAGGACCGGATGCGCACGATGCTGCGTATGCCGGTGGCCGAGCGGCCTGCGCCGGAGCCGGTGCAGAAGGCCGAGGAGGGCGGGCCAGCCGTTCCGCGCGTGCTCGACCTGACGCTGCGTATCGGGGAGTTGCTGCTGGCCGGCGGCGAGGGCGCGGAGGACGTGGAGGCCGCGATGTTCGCGGTCTGCCGGTCGTACGGCCTCGACCGCTGCGAGCCTGGCGTCACCTTCACGCTGCTGGCGATCTCCTACCAGCCCTCGCTGGTCGACGACCCGGTGACGGCGTCCCGGACGGTACGGCGGCGCGGGACCGACTACACACGGCTGGCCGCCGTCTTCCGTCTCGTGGACGACCTCACCGACCCCGAGACTCATGTCTCCCTGGAGGAGGCCTACCGTCGGCTCGCGGAGATCCGCCGCAACCGGCACCCGTACCCCGGCTGGGCGCTGACCGGCGCGAGCGGGCTGCTCGCCGGGGCCGCCTCGGTGCTCGTCGGCGGTGACTACCTGGTGTTCGTGGCGGCCGCGATCGGCGCGATGCTCGGCGACCGGCTGGCGTGGCTGTGCGCGGGGCGGGGGCTGCCGGAGTTCTACCAGTTCATGATCGCCGCGATGCCGCCGGCCGCGATCGGGGTGGCGTTCGCTCTCGCCCACGTCGATGTCGCGGCGTCCGCCGTCGTCACCGGTGGACTGTTCGCGCTGCTGCCCGGGCGGGCCCTCGTCGCGGGCGTCCAGGACGGGCTCACCGGCTTCTACATCACCGCCGCCGCGCGTCTGCTGGAGGTCATGTACTTCTTCGTCGGCATCGTCATCGGGGTGCTGACGATCCTGTACTTCGGCGTGAAGCTGGGCGGCCGGCTCAACCCCGACGCGACGCTGTCCGGCTCCGAGCGGCCGCTGCTGCAGATCACCGCGTCGATGGTGCTGTCGCTGACCTTCGCGGTGCTGCTCCAGCAGGAACGATCCACCGTGCTCGCCGTGACCCTCAACGGCGGGGTGGCGTGGTGCGTCTACGGCGCGATGCACTACGCCGGGAGGATCTCGCCGGTCGCCTCCACGGCCGCGGCGGCCGGGCTGGTGGGGCTGTTCGGGCAGCTGCTGTCGCGGTACCGGTTCGCTTCCGCGCTGCCGTACACGACCGCGGCGATCGGGCCGTTGCTGCCGGGTTCGGCGACCTACTTCGGGCTGCTGTCGATGGCCCAGAACGAGGTCGACAAGGGCCTGGTGTCGCTGGCCAAGGCGGCGTCGCTCGCCATGGCCATCGCCATCGGGGTCAATCTGGGGTCGGAGATCTCACGGTTGGGGCTGCGGGTGGGTTCGGCGGGGAAGCGGCGGGCCGCGAAGCGGACGCGGGGGTTCTGAGCGCGTCAGTTTGAGCGGCGCGGTCTGAGCCCATCGGTATGAGCGGCGCGGTCTGAGCGCCTCGGGGGGGCACATCGGTCCGTGCGCGACCGCAGGTCGTGGGGGTTGATCGCGCAGTTCCCCGCGCCCCCAAGAAAGCAGGGCGTTGCCGCTTACGGTGCTTGGTAGGGGTCCTCGCTGTACGGATACTGCTGCTGGCCGTAGCCGTTCTGGCTGTAGCCGTTGTCGCCGTAATACGGCTGCTGCTGGTACGGCTGCTGCGGTTGGCCGTACTGCGGCTGCGGCTGGCCGTACTGCTGCTGCGGAGGCTGCTGCCGGCCGTACTGCTGCTGGGGCTCAGGCTGCTGCGGAGGCTGAGGCTGCTGCTGGGGCTGGCCGTACGCCGGGGCGATCCTGCGGAGCTGGGTCGTCGCGTCGTCCATCATCGGCGGGGCGGGGTGCTGCGGGAGCGGCTGCTCCGCCGGCGTCGCCTTCTTGCTCTTCGAGCGGGCCCGCAGGAACTCGATGATGATCGGGATCACCGAGACGAGGACGATCAGGATCAGGATCGCCTCGATGTTGTTCTTGACGACGTCGATCTTGCCGAGCCAGGAGCCGAGCAGGGTGACACCGGCGCCCCAGAGGACACCACCGATGACGTTGAACACCAGGAACGAGCGGTAGGCCATGCCGCTGACGCCGGCGATGATCGGCGTGAACGTGCGGATCACCGGCACGAAGCGGGCCAGGATCAGGGACTTCGGGCCGTGCTTCTCGAAGAACTCGTGCGCCTTGGCGACGTTCTCCTGCTTGAAGAGGCGGGAGTTCGGGCGGTTGAAGAGCGTCGGGCCGACCTTCTTGCCGAACATGTAGCCCGCCTGGTCGCCGAGGATCGCGGCGACGCAGATCAGCGCGATGGCGCCCCACAGGGGGAAGTCCAGCTGGTTCGAGGTGATCAGCAGGCCGCAGGTGAACAGGAGGGAGTCACCCGGGAGGAAGAAGCCGATCAGAAGGCCGGACTCGGCGAAGACCACCAGGAGCAGGCCCCAGATACCGAACGAGTCGAGAAGGTTGTTCGGATCCAGCCAGCTCGGGCCGAGGGCGAGCGTCATCACGGTTCCGGGCTCCTGTGGGGTGAAGGCACAGCGGGCGTTCCTTGTGCGGCCGCACAAAGCTATCAACGCAATGTGTCCACCCCAGGTTCCACCGGTGGATCCAGGATGCACTGTGCCCGCCCTGGGGAATAGCTGTGGACATGGGTATCGAGGAATTCGGCGGCGGTCAGGGCCCTCACCCCGATGTGCTGGTGGTCACCACGAACGACGTTCCCGGGTACCGGGTGCGGGAGGTCATCGGCGAGGTCTTCGGGCTGACCGTGCGCTCCCGGCACCTGGGCAGTCAGATCGGCGCCGGTCTGAAGTCGATGATCGGCGGTGAGCTGAAGGGGCTGACGAAGACGCTCGTCCAGACCCGCACGCAGGCGATGGAGCGGCTGGTGGAACAGGCACGCGCGCGTGGCGCCAACGCCGTGCTGGCCTTCCGGTTCGACGTGACCGAGGCGGCGGACACGGGGACCGAGGTGTGCGCGTACGGCACGGCCGTCGTCGTCGACAAGATCGACTAGCCCGACCAGCCCGACCATCCCGACGAGCCCGACGAGCCCGACCAGTCCGACCAGCCCGACCAGCCCGACCAGCCCGACCAGCCCGACCAGGCTGACCCGACGAGGCTGACCCGACAAGGCCCCGACAGGCCCGGACAGGCGCGGACAGGCCCCGACAGGCGCCGGGTCACGTCGTGTGCCGCGCCGCGTTCGCCTCGATCGCCCCCTTCAGGTGTTCGGCCAGGCCCGGGGCCATCGAGTCGTAGAACGCCTTGAAGCGCTCGTCGGACACGTACATCCCGGCGAGACAGCGGTGCATCTCGTACGGGCAGTCGTAGAACCAGGACGAGATGTGCCGCCGGTGCTCCTCGGCCATGTCCATGGCCCGCCCGCCGACGGGCGGCTCGGCCTCGTTCACCAGGGCGGCGTAACGCTCGCCCCAGTCGTCGGCCTCGGCCTTCATGCGCTGCCAGTCGGCCTTGGTGTAGCGGGCGGCCCGGCGCCGCGACTCGGCGTAGGCCTCGGTGCCGCCCCAGCGCTGCTCGGCCTCCTCGGCGTACCGCTCGGGGTCCTTGTCGCCGAAGACCTCGAAGCGTTCCTCGGGCGTGAGGTTGATGCCCATCCTGCGTGCCTCCATGGCGTGCTCCACGGCCGCGGCCATCTTCCGCAGCTTCTCGATCCGGGCGGTCAGAAGTTCGTACTGGCGGCGCAGCTGCGCGCGCGGGTCCGCGTCCGGATCGTCGAGCAGCGCCGCGACCTCGTCGAGCGGGAAGCCGAGCTCCCGGTAGAACAGGATCCGCTGCAGCCGGTCGAGGTCGCCGTCGCCATAACGCCGGTGCCCGGCGGGGCTGCGCTCGCCCGGGACCAGCAGGCCGATCTCGTCGTAGTGGTGCAGGGTGCGCACGGTGACGCCGGCGAATCGGGCGACCTGTCCTACGGAGTAGCTCACTTCCGCTCCTTTCCGTGCTCCACCTTGGGTCCTCACGTCACGTGAGGTGCAAGTCCTTGGGGTTCGAGGCCTCTCCGACGTCCGTTTTCTTCAGGATGTTGCGTCGGTTTTGCCCGCTTATGGTGGGGCCGTGGCCCAGGACACCGCGCGGCAGGCGCCGCCCACCCCGCCCTCGGTCCCCGCGCGTGCCCTGCTGCCGCTGATCCTGCCCGCCCTGGTCGTCGGGGGCGGCAGCAGCCTGCTGTACCTGCTGGTGAGTTCGCTGGCGGAGCGGTTGCAGCACGTGCTCTGGAACAACCTGCCGGACGCGCTCGGCATCGGGCGGTACTCGGTGCTGTGGATGCTGGTGATGCTGACCGCGACCGGTGTGGCGGTCGGGCTGGTGGTGTGGAAGGTGCCCGGGCACGCGGGGCCCGATCCGGCCACCCTGGGCCTGGAGGCGGTGGCGCTGCCGCCCGTCGTCCTGCCGGGGCTGCTGCTGGCGACCGTACTGATGCTGGCGGGCGGGCCGAGTCTCGGCCCCGAGAACCCGATCATCGCCGTGAACGTGGGGCTGGCGTTGTGGCTGGGGCGCCTCGCGATGCCCCGGATGCCGGGCTCGCTGTGGCCCGCGCTGGCCGACGCGGCGACCCTCGGCGCGCTGTTCGGTACGCCGGTGGCGGCGGCCCTGGTGATCTCCGAGGCGCTGGCCGGGAAGCCGCTGAAGGGGGCGCTGTGGGACAACCTCTTCGGCCCGCTGATCGCGGCGGGTGCGGGTGCGATGACGACCGCCCTGGTGGCCCGTCCGGCCCTGGACCTCGGGCTGCCCGCGGTCGGCCGGCTGCGCTGGGCCGACCTGCTGGCGGCTCTGGTGATCGCCCCCGTGGCCGCGCTGCTCGGCATGCTCGCCGTCTACGCCTTCCCGTACGTCCACGGGGCCTTCCGGCGCCTCGGGCACCCCATGGTGGCCCTGCCGGCCGGAGGTGTCGTTCTCGGCCTGCTGGGCGCGCTGGGCGGCCATCTGACGCTCTTCAAGGGACTGGACGAGGTCGCGGAGCTGGCGAAGGACCCCGAGGGCTGGTCGGCCGGGCAGTTCGCGGTGATGACGGTCGTCAAACTGGCCGCGCTGCTGGTGGCCGCCGCCTGCGGTTTCCGCGGTGGCCGGATCTTCCCGTCGGTTTTCATCGGCGCGGCCCTCGGCCTGTGCGCCCACGCCCTGGTGCCCGCCGTCCAGCCGTCGGTGGGCGTGGCGGCAGGGGTGCTGGGCATGCTGTTGGCGATCACCAGACAGGGCTGGGTGAGCCTGTTCACGGCCGCCGTGCTCGTGGCCTCGCCGACCATCCTCGCCCTCCTGTGCATCGCGTCGTTGCCCGCCTGGCTGCTGGTGACCGGACGGCCGAAGATGCAACTGCGGGCGGACGGCACGGCCCTGCGCTGAACTTTCTGAAGCCGAGACTTGTGAAACTGCTCTAGGAGGCACCTGCCATGCCGCTCCACAAAGGATCCGGGAAGCACCGCGAGCGCTCCATGTCCGTCAACCCGTTCTTCGGTGAGGCGAACCCGGTCGCCGGCATGGCCGAGGCCCCGCCCACGCACCGGCTGCCGGACGGCCCGCTGCCGCCCTCGACCGCCTACCAGCTGGTTCACGACGAGCTGATGCTGGACGGCAACGCCCGGCTGAATCTGGCCACGTTCGTCACCACCTGGATGGAACCGCAGGCCGGGGTCCTGATGGCGGAGTGCGACGACAAGAACATGATCGACAAGGACGAGTACCCGCGCACCGCCGAGCTGGAGCAGCGCTGTGTGGCGATGCTCGCCGACCTGTGGAACGCGCCGGATCCGACCGGCACCATCGGGTGTTCGACGACGGGCTCCAGCGAGGCCTGCATGCTGGCCGGGCTGGCGATGAAGCGCCGCTGGGCACAGCGCAACGCCGACCGCTATCCGGGCGCCGCCCGGCCGAACCTGATCATGGGCATCAACGTCCAGGTCTGCTGGGAGAAGTTCTGCAACTTCTGGGAGGTGGAACCCCGGTTCCTGCCCATGGAGGGCGACCGCTACCACCTGGACCCGCAGGGCGCCGCCGAGCTGTGCGACGAGAACACCATCGGGGTGGTCGGCATCCTCGGCTCCACCTTCGACGGGTCGTACGAGCCGATCGCCGAACTCTGCGCCGCCCTGGACGCCCTTCAGGAGCGCACCGGCCTCGACATCCCGGTCCATGTCGACGGCGCGTCCGGCGCGATGATCGCGCCCTTCCTCGACGAGGACCTGGTGTGGGACTTCCGTCTCCCGCGGGTGGCGTCGATCAACACCTCGGGGCACAAGTACGGCCTGGTCTACCCGGGCGTCGGCTGGGCACTGTGGCGCGACAAGGAGGCGCTCCCCGAGGAGCTTGTCTTCCGGGTCAACTACCTGGGCGGCGACATGCCCACCTTCGCCCTCAACTTCTCCCGCCCCGGCGCCCAGGTGGTCGCGCAGTACTACACGTTCCTGCGTCTCGGCCGGGACGGCTACCGCGCGGTGCAGCAGGCCTCGCGGGACGTGGCGACGGGGCTCGCCGCACGTGTCGAGGCGCTCGGCGACTTCCGGCTCCTCAGCCGGGGCGACGAGCTGCCCGTGTTCGCCTTCACCACCGCCGACCACGTGACGTCGTACGACGTCTTCGACGTCTCCCGGCGGCTGCGCGAGAGCGGCTGGCTGGTGCCGGCGTACACCTTCCCGGCGAACCGGGAGGACCTGTCCGTGCTGCGGGTGGTGTGCCGCAACGGTTTCTCCAAGGACCTGGCCGAGCTGTTCCTGGAGGACCTGACCCGGCTGCTGCCCGAACTGCGCCGGCAGCCGCATCCGTTGACCAGGGACAAGGACGCGGCCACCAGCTTCCACCACTAGAAAGTGGCTAGGAGGCCCTTTCCAGGTCCACGAGTTCGAACGCCGTCTTCCCGTCCAGGGACTCGCGGACGATGTCGGCGTGGCCCGCGTGCCGGGCGAGTTCGCGGATCAGGTTGAGGCAGAGCCAGCGCATGGAGACCCGGCCCTCCGGCGGGAACCAGGGCTGGGGCGGGAGCGGGAAGGTGTCGTCGAGGCTGGGGACGGAGCGGATGAACTTCTCCGTCTCGGCGGCGACCTCCTCCCAGTAGGCGAGCTGCGCGGCCACCGTCTCGTCGCCGACCAGCTGGAAGGTCTCGTGCCAGTTCGACTGGTCGCGCTGGATCGCGGGCGGCTCCTGCTTGGCGCGGGCGATCCAGTTCTGCTCGACCTCGGCGACATGCTTGAGCAAGCCCGCCAGGGTCAGCTCGCTGGCGCTGGGCCTGCTCGCCGCCTGTTCGTCGGTCACGCCGAGCAGTGTCCGGCGGATGCCGCCGCGCTGCTCCTCGATGAAGGAGAGCAGTGCTCCGCGCTCGTCGCCCTGTGCTTCGGCGGAAACGTGAGTGACCATGACCGGCCGCCTTTCCTCGGGTCGTGTTGCCCTGACACCGACGAAGCTACGGGCCCTTTAGGACAGATCGCGTCCTAAAGGGCCCGCCGCGGCCAGGCGGATCTCAGAACGGGAAGCCGCTCCGGCCGTGCTGGACCGAGATCCACTTCAGGGTGGTGAAGGAGTCCACGGTGGTGTCGCCGTTGAGGCGGCCGAGGCCGGAGTGCTTCTCACCGCCGAAGGGGACGACGGGCTCGTCGTGGACGGTGCCGTCGTTGACGTGGAACATGCCGGTGTCGATCTGCTTGGCGAAGGACACGCCCCGCTCGATGTCACCGGTGTGGACCGCGCCGCTGAGGCCGTACGGGGTGTCGTTGACGAGCCGTACGGCCTCCTCCTCGCCGTCGAACGGGATGAGGAAGGCGACCGGGCCGAAGACCTCCTGCCGGAGCAGGTCGGAGTCGGCCGGGACGTCGGTGAGGACCGAGGGCTCGACCAGGTTGTCGGTGGTCGTGCCGTGCAGCAGGGCCGTCGCGCCCTCGGCGATGGCCTGCTCGACCGTGGCCGAGATCGACTCCGCCTGCTGGGAGTTGATCAGCGGGCCGATGACGGTCGCCGGGTCGCTCGGGTCGCCGGCCTTGAGGGTCTTCACCTTGGCGACGAACTTCTCGGTGAACTCCTCGGCGATCGAGCGGTCGACGAGCACGCGGTTGGCGGCCATGCAGACCTGGCCCTGGTGGACGTACCGGCTGAAGACCGCCGCGTCGACCGCGTAGTCGATGTCGGCGTCGTCGAGGACCACGATCGCGCTGTTGCCGCCCAGTTCGAGCACCGAGCGCTTGAAGAGCGAGGCGCAGACGGTGGCCACGTGCCGGCCTACCTTGTCGGAGCCGGTGAAGGAGATGACCTTCGGGATCGGGTGCTCGATGAAGGCGTCGCCGATCTCCGCGATGTCGGTGACGACGACGTTGAGCAGGCCGCCCGGCAGGCCCGCGTCCTCGAAGAGCTTCGCGACCAGGGTGCCGCCGACGATCGGGGTGTTCTGGTGGGGCTTGAGGACCACGGCGTTGCCGAGCGCGAGCGCCGGGGCGACCGACTTGATCGACAGCAGGAAGGGGAAGTTGAAGGGGCTGATCACGCCCACGACACCGACCGGCACGCGGTAGACGCGGTTCTCCTTGCCGTCCACCGGGGAGGGCATGATCCTGCCCTCGGGGCGCAGCGACCACTGGATCGACTCGCGCAGGAACTCCTTGGCGAGGTGCAGCTCGAAGGCGGCCTTCAGGCGGGTGCCGCCGAGCTCGGCGATGATCGCCTCGGAGATCTCCGCCTCGCGCTCCTCGATGAGGCGCAGGGCCTTCTCGAAGACGGCACGACGGGCGTAGGGGTTGGTGGCGGCCCACTGCTTCTGGGCGCGCGCGGCGGCCTGGTAGGCCTGATCTATCTCCTCGACCGCGGCTATGGTGATCGATGCGAGCTTCTCCCCGTCGTACGGGTTGAAGTCGATGATGTCCCAAGAACCGGTCCCCGGGCGCCACTCACCGTCGATGTACTGCTGGGCCAGGTCGGTGAAGTAGGACGACATGTGATCCCTCGATCCCCTGCTGCGTCGGCAGTCGATGCAGACACCCGATCCACATCCACATCACGGTCTGATCACGCGTCATCGTACTTGCGTGACAGGGGAGTTGGGGCATCAGTTCGATGATCTAGGGAAATCCCCAGGTGCATCTATATATCTACGACAGCTATATATCTACGACAGCTGCAACAGTCCGCGCAGCAGGTCCCGGCTCTCGTCCGGTCCGGGGCTGTCCTGCTGGAGCTCCTTGAGCGCCTGCTCGTACTGGGCGACGTCCTCGCGCTTGTCGAGGTAGAGGGCGCTGGTGAGCTGCTCCAGATAGACCACGTCGGACAGGTCGGACTCCGGGAAGCTCAGGATCGTGAAGGAGCCGCCCTCGCCGGAGTGGCCGCCGAAGCTGAACGGCATGATCTGGAGCCGTACGTTGGACCGCTCGGAGATCTCGACGAGATGCTGGAGCTGACCCCGCATCACCTCGCGGCTGCCGTAGGGCCGGCGCAGGGCGGCCTCGTCGAGGACGATGTGGAAGTCGGGGGCGTTTTCGGCCACCAGGTACTTCTGCCGCTCCATGCGCAGGGTGACCCGGCGCTCGACGTCCTCCTCGCTGGCCCCCTTCATGCCGCGCCGCACCACGGCGCGCGCGTACTCCTCGGTCTGGAGGAGGCCGTGCACGAACTGGACCTCGTACGCGCGGATCAGATGCGCCGCGCCCTCCAGGCCGACGTAGGTGGGGAACCAGCTCGGCAGGACGTCCGAGTAGCTGTGCCACCAGCCCGCCACGTTGGCCTCCCGGGCGAGGGAGACGAGCTGTTCGCGCTCGGCCTCGTCGGTGATGCCGTACAGCGTCAGCAGGTCTTCCACATCCCTCGTCTTGAAGCTCACCCGCCCCAGCTCCATACGGCTGATCTTCGATTCGGAGGCACGGATCGAGTACCCGGCGGCCTCGCGGGTGATGCCCCGGGCCTCACGCAGCCGCCTGAGTTGCGAGCCGAGCAGCATTCGCCGCACCACCGATCCGGGCTCTCCCGCGCTCACGTTCGCCAGCCTCCCCAACCGTCTTCAGGGCCCGCAGTCTGCCACTAAAACACTTCGAGCAGTACTCGTCCGGTTACGGAAACGGAAAGCGGCCAAAGTTTAAGCACAGGAAGTTGCAAGCAGGTAGTGAGCCATCGGCTGCAAGTTGGCGGAAAAAATGGCCAACAAGCGGTACGGGAGGGTCCAATTCGGTCGCGTGCACGTGCATCTGCCCTTGCATCTGCTGTGCGCATCCGAAACCATGGTCCCGCGCCACCGCTGCATCGCAACGACCGCGAATTCCCGGGAGTGCCTCGCATGGGGACGAATGGATCGACCATGCTCAAGCCATTACGGCAGGGCCTTCCGCCGCTTGATCCCGCGGCCGTGTCCAACGCCGCCTCCTGCGCCCTGCCGGCCCGCTACGAGGCGGTGCGCGAGGCCCGGCTGTTCACCCGGAGAACGCTCGACCAGTGGGACGTCGGTGAGCGCTTCGACGACATCTGCCTCGTCGTCTCGGAGCTCGTCACCAACGCCCTGCGGCACGCGCTGCCCGGCGAGTCCGAGCACCCTGCCGCGCCGCAGGCGCCGGCCGTGCGGCTGCACCTGATGCGGTGGACCGAGCGACTGGTGTGCGCGGTACGCGACCCGAGCCACGACACCCCCGCCCCCGGAGACTCCGACGACTTCTCGGCGGAGTCCGGTCGCGGGCTCTTCCTGGTCGACTCCTTCAGTGACAGCTGGGGCTGGCACCCACTGGCGGGCACCCTCAGTGGCAAGGTCGTGTGGGCCCTGTTCCGGCTCCACCCCGCGGAATAGGAAACCCGGCGTCTTCGGACGCCGGGTTTCTACGCGCGTTACCGCGCATCCTGTGCCGAATGCACCGGGTTTCTCCTGATGCGCGACCTCAGCTCACTATCAGGTGGTCGAACTCGCCGTCCTTGACGCCGAGGAGCATCGCCTCGATCTCCGCGCGGGTGTAGACGAGCGCGGGGCCGTCCGGGAAGCGCGAGTTGCGGACCGCCACGTCACCGCCCGGCAACCGCGCGAACTCGACGCAGGAACCCTGCGAGTTGCTGTGCCTGCTCTTCTGCCAGGCCACTCCGTCCAGCTGCGTCGCAGCCATGCCGTTGTACACGTCAAACCCCCCGTACACGCCGTCAACGTCGAGGTCCACAGTCGCTCCCCGGTGGTGCACTAACTGGCTGATGTGGCCATTGATGCTGCGGTCAACTAACCCGGATCATAACCCTGTTCACGTGCAGATGCATGAGCAGATGCACGTGCACGCGGAGTGCGCCTCCGGTTACAGCTTTGACGCCCGCTTTACCCAAGCTGCTCCAGCGTCTGCCCCGGAGCTGCACAGGCATGCGACCGCCGACCCCGTCCATGATCTTGCGCGCCATCACCTGCGCGGGTCGTCCGAATCGAACCCCTCATGCACTAGGAAGAGACGCGTACCGCGGCCCTGGTGTTCCACCGTCCATGTGATGGTCCGGTGCGCGAGATCGGCCGGATCGGGATCGGACCCCTGGACGGACCGCGTCCGCTCCCGGTCGCGGGCGGGCACCCGCACGTCGTCGACGCCCGGGAGCGATGGCCGGGGGCGGGACCGGGGTCGCCCGGTGCCGGTGACCGACCTCAGGACGGAAGTTCTCGACCCCCTGCATCTGCCGCTGCACGTGCGGATCGGGTTCCGCGAGGGTGCGGCAGGCCTTCGCGGGCGGGTGCGGAAGGAACCGCTCCCTGCGGATGGTAGGTCACGCCCGCCCCCGTTCCAGCGGATGGGGCCGCTCTTCACTGGCTCGCGGTCGGTCGCGCGGGGGGCAGGGCGGGGTCAAACCTCCGGGAGGGCGCCGAAGGCGGGCGGCGGCCGTTTCCAGGCGGCGCGCCCGCCGGCGTACTCGGCGTCGGTCAGCAGGCAGGACTCCAGCAGCGGGTCACGCAGGATTCCAGCAGCGGATCGCGTAGGCGTAGCCGGTCCCTGATATGGCGAAGAAGAGCAAGATCGCGAAGAGCCAGCGGCGGCAGGGGATCGTCGCCCGCCACGCCGCACGCCGGACCGAACTGAAGCAGATCCTCCGGCGGCCGGCCGGCACCGCGGCCGAGCGGCTCGCCGCCCAGCGTGAGCTGCGCAGGCAGCCGCGCGACGCGAGCGCCACGCGCGTACGCAACCGCGACCAGGTGGACGGCCCCGCACGGTTACTTCCGTGCTTTCGGTCTGTCCCGCGTGAATCTGCGGGTGCAGGCTCACAGCGGATACCTACCCGGCGTCCGCAAGTCCTCCTGGTGACGCCTGGTAGCTTGCCGCTGTCGTTCGGGCGAACGGGCGGTCGTCCCCCCTAGAGCTTGGGAGCGTTGCGGTGACCACGGCTATGGCGAGTACGGCTACGACGCACACGGAGACGGCTGGGGCTTCGGCTTCGGCTACGGCTGCTGCGGCGCACCCGGAGACGGCTGCGGCTCCGGCTACGGCTACGGCTGCTGCGGCGCACCCGGTGACGGCTTCCGCCGGGGCATCGGCTGCGGCGCGTGGCGCATCGGCCGCGCGGCCAGCCGTGCGGGTCGTGGCCGCCGCGGCGGCGGCGCTGGTGGGCGCGCTTGCGCTGGCCGCGTGCAGTGGCGGCGGTGACTCAGGCAGTTCCGGCGGCTCCGGCGACTCCTCGGCCACCTCGTCGGGCACATCCGCGGCCTCGACCGCCACGTCCGGATCGGACGGCGCCACGGCCTCGTCCGACGCGCTGCAGGGCAGTTGGATCACCACGAGCGGTGGCAAGATCGTCGCCCTTGTGATCACTGGCAAGCAGGCCGGACTCTTCGAGACCGGCGGGTCCGTGTGCAGCGGAACCGCCGGCGAGGAGGCCGGGATGCGGATGATCCACCTCAGCTGCACGGGCGGCAGCAAGGACCGCGTCACCGGAATGGTCGACTCGGTCAGCAAGAGCGGCATGAAGGTCACCTGGTCCGGAAAATCCGGCGAGGAGACCTACACCAAGGCGGAGGGCGGCAAGCTGCCGTCCGGACTGCCGACGGCAAGCCTCGGGCAGTAGGGCAATAGGGGGCAATCAGGGCGCAATCGGCGTCTGAGGCGTACTTTCTCCGGTCCGCGCCGACCGGCGAAAGCACGGCGCGAAGCGATCGAGGGCGGGGGCGGGCGCGCGGGACCCCGGCAGGGGCGTGATGATGCTGGGACACCGCCACGACCTCGATGGGGATCTGCTCATGCGCGCCATTCCGCTCACCGTCACAGCCCTCGCCGCCGCCCTCGCCCTGACCGCCTGCGACGACGGCAACGCCGGCACCAGTGGCAAGAACAGCTCGGCCTGCGAGGTCGGCAAGGTCTCCGTCCAGGTCGGCTCCGCGAGTGTCGCGCCGGCCGCGGGGGACACCGGCGAGGTGCCGGTGAGCATCACCAACCAGAGCGCGCCGTGCACGCTGGACGGCTTTGCCGGCGTCACGTTGAAGGCAGGCGGTACCTCGGCGACGGTGGCCACCCTGCCGGGCGCGAAGTCCGAGAAGCTCAAGCTCGCCAAGGGCGACTCCGCGACGTTCTCGA
Organism: Streptomyces sp. NPDC051105; assembly: GCF_040682795.1. Taxonomy (NCBI): domain Bacteria; kingdom Bacillati; phylum Actinomycetota; class Actinomycetes; order Kitasatosporales; family Streptomycetaceae; genus Streptomyces; species Streptomyces sp. NPDC051105. The sequence goes on from NZ_JBFBBR010000010.1 coordinate 81,981, forward strand.
TCAGCTATGTGCGCGGCAAGGACGGCGACAAGGCGAGCCTCGCGGCCACGTCGGTGGCGGTGTCCCTGCCCGGGAGCGACGCGACGGAGAGCTTCCCCTGGAAGTACGGGCCGGTGGCGGGCAAGGGCACCGCGGACAAGCCGAACGCGACGGTGGGGGCGTTCCAGCAGGCGGGGGACTGATTCCGGACGGCCGCACCGGGTCGGACCGGGTGGGGTCGGGTGGGGTCGGGTGGGGTTGTCCCGCGCCGCCGGATCGGGCCGGACCGGACTGGTTCGGACCGCTCCGGACCGGATCGGACCGCACCGGACCGCGCCGGACCGAACCGGACCGCGCCGGATCGCGCCGGATCGCGCCGGTGTGGACGAGAGTGGACCGGACCCCGTGTTGAGACGAACCGGTCGGGCCCGATCGCGTGTTGAGCCGGGCCGGCCCGGACCGGGTCGCGCGTTGGGCCTAGGGCAGTCGGGAGCGTGAGTGGACCTGGGCCCGGTCCGCCGCTCTCGTGCCCTCCGTCCAGCCCGCCTCGTCGGTCACCCCGCGCAGGCGGGTCGTGGTGGTCTCCGGGAACATCCGCTCCATGCGGTCGGTCACGGCCATCTCCCTGCCGGCCAGGACCGGCAGCAGGTCCTGAGGCGACTCGGTCTCGTTGACGGCCGCCCGCGCGGCGGCCGCCAGCCGGTCACCGACCCGGTGGGCGTACGCCGCGAGGAAGGACTGCCGGAAGGTCTTCGTCCGCTTCCGGCCGCCCGCCCGCTGCACCGCCTCCGCCTTCGTCATCGCGTGCGTGGCCTGCACCAGCAGTGAGGTGTAGAGCAGCTCGACCGCCTCCAGGTCCGCCTCGAAGCCGACGACCGTCGAGAAGGCCAGCGGCTCGTTCCACACCGCCCGGCAGTGGTTGGCGGTGGCGACCGCGTCCAGCAGCACCGCCTTGGCCTGCTCGTACGGCGGCTCGACCCCGAGCCGGCATGCTCCGGGCGCGTCCGGCGCGGGCGCCCCCGCCGCGAGCAGCGCCTCGTCGACGCTGTGCCGGGCCATCAGCTCCTGCGCCTTGGCGCTGAGCGCCTCCGCCTCCTCCGGGAAGCCGGTCGCCTCGGCCTTGGCGAGCAGCGCGCGGATCCGGGTGAGCATGCGGGACTCCGGCCGGTGCGGGTCCGCACGGGGCCCGGACTCGTCGAGGGGCTCCAGGGCGGGCAGCCGCAGCAGCAGCCGGTACAGCTCCAGCACGGCAGTGGCGTGCGAGAAACGGTCGCCCACGCGTGCGTGGCCGTCCGGCAGCGCGTCCAGCTGCGCCTGCCAGCGGGGGCCGCGCCGCCGGTCGTCCGGCGCCTGCGCCCGGATCAGCCCGGCGGCCAGCCGCACGTGCGGGTCGTCCAACTCGCGCCGCACCAGCCGTACGACGTCGGCGGGCTGCCAGCCGCGCCGCCAGGCCGCCGCGACGAACTCCCGGCCCCGGCGCGCGAGTTCCGCGTCCGCGGCGGAATCGGCCGCGAGGAGGGACGCGCCCGCGTCGAGGCCGGAGTCGGTGCCGTCGTACAGGGCCGTCTGGAAGGCTCGGTCGATGGTGGTGGGCTGGCTGCTGGTCACACGTCGATCGTGCCACGCGCCACCGACAGAGGTCGGCGGCCGTCCACAGCCTGTGGACAACTCTCCGCCCCCCCGACACAAGGGGCAGGAGTGCACTGTCAACCAAGGGTTGACGCCTCACGGGTGTCAACCTATGGTTGACACATGGCGACCAACCCGAACACCACGGCATCCGTACGCCTCGACGACCTCATCGCGGCGATCAAGACGGTTCACCCCGAACCCCTCGACCAGCTCCAGGACGCGGTGATCGCCGCCGACCACCTGGGCGACGTGGCCGACCACCTGATCGGCCACTTCGTCGACCAGGCCCGGCGCTCGGGCGCGTCCTGGACCGAGATCGGCAAGAGCATGGGTGTGACCCGGCAGGCGGCCCAGAAGCGCTTCGTGCCCAAGGAGTCGGCCGACCTCGACCCCAACCAGGGCTTCAGCCGCTACACCCCGCGCGCGAAGAACGTGGTCATGGCGGCCCACAACGAGGCAATCGCGGCACGCAACCCCGAGGGCCGCCCCGAGCACCTGGTCCTCGGCCTCCTCTCCGAGCCGGACGGCATCGCGGCGAAGGCGATCATCGCGCAGAGCGTCCTGCTGGACTCCGTGCGCCAGGCGGCGACGGCCGCGCTTCCGCCGGCCGCCGAGAACGTCCCCGACCTCATCCCCTACGGCCCCGAGGCCAAGAAGGCCCTCGAACTCACCTTCCGCGAGGCCCTGCGCCTCGGCCACAACTACATCGGGACCGAACACCTGCTGCTGGCCCTCCTGGAACACGAGAACGGCGAGGGCGTCCTCAGCGGACTCGGCATCACCAAGCCGGCCACCGAGGAGTACATCGCGAAGGTGCTGGGCCTGTGGATGGAACAGCGGAACGCGGTGGCGGAGGCAGCGGACGCGACGGACGAGCAGAAGGAGACGGGGAAAGGGGAGGAGGAGGCAGAGGGGGAGGCAGAGGGGACCAGCTGAGAAAGGTCGTGGGGGGCGACGGCCACCCGCCACTGAATCCGCAGGTCAGGCCGATTGTCAGTGCCGGGTGCCACACTCGCGGCATGACCGACCGGTGGGCTCTCGCTCCGGCCGAGGACGGTGGCGTGGATCTCGCCCCCCTCGGTCCGGACGGGCTGCCCGCCGGGCCGGTACGGCGGGAGTCCGATCTCGCCGGGGCGGTCAGGGGCCGCCCGGAGGTCACGCGCTGGGTGTGGCGGTCGACCGCCGAGGTCTACCCGCGTCTGCTCGCCACGGGGGTGCGAGTAGAGCGGTGCTACGACATCGAGGACGCCGAGACACTCCTGCTGGGCCACGAGGGACGGTCCGGCGAGCCGCACTCGGCCGCCGCCGCCCTGGCCCGCCTCCGCGGCGGCCCCGTACCGCCCGATCCACCACAGCGCTCGGCCGAACCGGGCGCGCAGTCCCGGCTGTTCGAGCCACAGGGCACCGCCCGCCTGACGCTCGACGAACTCCTCGAGGTCTACGCCGAGCAGCAGCGCCGCCACGACCGGGCCGAACACCCGGACCGGATGCGGCTGCTGACGGCCGCGGAGTCGGCGGGGATGCTGATCGCCGCCGAGATGAACCGCGCGGGCCTGCCCTGGAGCGCCGAGGTCCACCGTGAGGTGCTGCGCGAGCTGCTCGGCGAGCGGTACGCGGGCGGCGGTGAGCCCCGCCGGCTGGCCGAGCTGGCGGACGAGGTGTCGGCCGCGTTCGGCAGGCGGGTGCGCCCGGATCTGCCCGCCGATGTGGTCAAGGCCTTCGCCCAGGCCGGGATCAAGGTGAAGTCCACCCGCCGCTGGGAGCTCTCCGGCATCGACCACCCGGCGGTGAAACCGCTCCTCGAATACAAGAAGCTGTACCGGATCTGGGTGGCGCACGGCTGGACCTGGCTCCAGGACTGGGTGCGCGACGGCCGCTTCCGGCCCGAGTTCCAGGCGGGCGGCACGGTCACCGGACGCTGGGTGACCAACGGCGGGGGCGCGCTGCAGATCCCCAAGGTGATCCGGCGGGCCGCGGTCGCCGACCCCGGCTGGCGGCTGGTGGTCGCCGACGCCGACCAGATGGAGCCGCGGGTGCTGGCGGCGATCTCTCGCGACCCCGGGCTGATGGAGGTCGCGGGGCGGGAGACCGACCTCTACCAGTCCGTCTCCGACCGTGCCTTCTCCGGCGACCGCGGACAGGCCAAGCTCGCCGTCCTGGGCGCGGTCTACGGCCAGACCTCCGGCGACGGCCTGAAGAACCTGGCCGCGCTCAGACGCCGCTTCCCCCGGGCGGTGGCCTACGTCGACGACGCGGCGCGGGCCGGCGAGGAGGGCCGGCTGGTGCGGACCTGGCTGGGCCGGACCTGTCCGCCGGCGGCCGGTGCGGGCGACGGCACGGAGGAGGCGGGCATGCCCCAACAGGAAGCGGAGGAGCCTGCGGCCGACAGCTGGGTACCGGGCTACGCGTCCACCAACTCCCGTGCCAGAGGCCGCTTCGCCCGTAACTTCGTCGTCCAGGGCAGCGCCGCCGACTGGGCTCTGCTGATGCTCGCGGCGCTGCGCCGGACCTGCGCGGACCTGGCAGCCGAGCTGGTCTTCTTCCAGCACGACGAGGTGATCGTGCACTGCCCCGAGGAGGAGACCGGGGCGGTCGTGGCGGCGATCCGGGAAGCGGCCGACCTGGCGGGACGGCTGACGTTCGGGGAGACGCCGGTCCGCTTCCCGTTCACGACGGCGGTGGTGGAGTGCTATGCCGACGCGAAGTGATCAGTCACCGTCCGCCAGCAGCTCGCGCAGCTCCACGAGGACCGTGTGCTCGTCCGTACCGTCCAGGGCGGCCAGGGCCGCGCGCCAGACGTCCTGCGCCTCGTTCGTACGCCCCTGCTCTCGCAGGATGAGACCGAGCTGGTGGCGGGCCAGACCGCCGCTGTAGCGGTCGGCGCGGGCGTCGGCGCGGTGCAGGAGTTCGCCGCACTCGTGGTGGGCGCGGTCGGTGCGGCCGAGCTCGCGCAGGGCACGGACCAGACCGAGCCGGGTCTGCGACTCGCCGTGCCAGTCGCCGTGGCCGCCGAGGATGCGCAGGCTCTCCTCGAAATGCGTGGCGGCGGCCGCCGGTTCACCGAGGGCGAGATGGGCGTAGCCGATGTTGCAGTGCGCAGAATGCTGCACGATGACGGCGCCGATGGCGTCCCCGATTGCCAGTGAGCGCCGGTGCTGCTCGATGGCGGCTCGAGGGTCGGTGTGCTCGTAGAGGTTGCCCAGGTGGCTGTGGGTGACGGCCTCGCCGTAGGGGTCGTTCAGCTGCCGGGAGTACTCCAGGCTCTGCCGCAGCGCCTCGCCGGACTCGTCGTACCGCCCGAGCCCCTCGAGGAGCAGCCCCCGGTTGTTCAGGCAGCGCCGGATCCAGGACACCACGTCCAGCCGCCGCCAGACGGCGAGGGCCTGGTCGGTCAGGGCGAGGGCCTCCCGCTGGCGGCCGGTCAGGAAGCGCAGCCCGGCGAGGTCGCCCAGGGCGTAGGCCTCGGCGGGCTCGTCGCCCAGGCGCCGGGCGGCGGCCAGACCGGCCGTGCCGAGCACCTCCATCTCGGCGACCCGGCCGCTGCGCAGGACATAGGGGAAGAGCAGCCGGACGAGCGTGGAGAGGTGGGCGCTGATCCGCAGGTCGGCGGTGTCGGCGTACCGCTCCACCAGGGCGACGATGTTCTCCAGCTCCAGATCGCCCCAGGCGAAGGCGTGCTCGGCACACTCGAAGGGGGGCAGGGCAGCGGTGTACGGCTGGTGTTCGGCGGGCTGGGCGGCGGTGGGCCGGAGCCGGTCGCCCTGTTCGAGGCCGGGTTCGAGGATGGCGACGAGGGCGAGTTCGGCGACGGCGGCGAACCAGCGCAGGGCGGTGAGAGCGGCCTCGGTGCGGTCGGTCCGGCCGGTCCGGCCGGACCCCTCGGCCAGCTCCCGTGCGAAGTCCCGTACCAGGTCGTGCGGGGTGTAGCGGCCGTAGGCGGTCTCCTCCAGGAGGGCCACGTCGACCAGGCGGTCCAGGGCGGCCTCGGCGCGGCGCGCGTCGGTGCCGGTGAGGCGGGCGATCAGGGGTGCGCCGTAGGTGGGCAGGTCCAGCGCTCCGATGTGGCGCAGGGCGAGGGCGGCGTCGCGGTCGGGTGCCCGGTCGGAGGCGGCGAGGGCGTCATGGGCGACGGCGAGGGAGCGCCGGACGCTCAGGTCGTCGTATTCGAGGTGCTGCAACCTGCTCTGGCGGCGAGTTGATTGGCCAGCACCTCGGGGGTGAGGGCGCGGCGGGCGGCCAGCCGGGCGGCGACCACCCGCAGGGCGAGCGGCAGCCGGCCGGTGAGGCCGACGAGCGGGTGCCCGGCGTCGATCTCCTCCCGCCCGCTGACCGTGCGCAGCAGGGCCGCGCTGTCCTCGCCGGTCAGCGGTCCGAGCGGGAACCGGCGGGCACCGTCGAGCGCGGTGAGCGGCGAACGGCTGGTGACGATCACCGCGCAGCCGGGGCCACCGGGGAGCAGCGGCCGCACCTGGGCGGCGTTCGCGGCGTCGTCGAACAGCAGCAGGGTGCGGGTCGGCGCGAGCAGGGAGCGCAGCAACGCGGCGGCAGCGTCCGGGTGTTCGGGGATGTGCCGGGGGTCGGCGCCTAGATCCCGCAGCAGCGCGGCGAGCGCCTGGGCGGGGGGCAGCGGGGGTACGCCGAGGGTGGCGCCGTGCAGGGTGACGTAGAGCTGGCCGTCAGGGAAACGTTCCCGCAGTTGATGGGCGACCTGCAGCGCGAGCGCGCTCTTGCCTACCCCGGCCATACCGCTGACGACGGCGACGGCCGGGGCGGGCGCCGAGGTGAGGGCACCGCCCAGTTCCTCAAGGACAGTGGTGCGTCCGGTGAAGTAGGCCGGGGGCGGAGGAAGTTGAGCGGGCCGGGGTGCCCGGGAGTCGCCGCGCGTAGAACCGGGGCCGGCGGGCCGCTCCTCATCCCGGTCATACCCCGCACCAGCGTCAGCGCCCTCGTCTGCCGCCTGACGGTCCGCCGACGTACCCGTCAGGGGTGCGGGGAACTGCGTGACCCGCCACGACGCCCCCGCACCCGCCTCACCGCCTTCACCCGCCCCCTCGGGTGGCATGCCCGCGTCCAGCATGTCCTCGCCCGTCACCCGCGGGTCCAGCCCATCCCTGCCGGCCACACCGTCGCCCCGCACGCCCTCGTATGACCCGCCGTCGGTCTCCCCCGCCCCGCCCCTCCCCCGCAGCACCTGCACATGGGCCTCGCGTACCGACGCGCCCGGCTCGACGCCGAGTTCCTCGAGCAGGCGGTTGCGCAGGTCGCGGTGGACGGCGAGGGCCTCGGCCTGGCGGCCGGTGCGGTGGAGGGCGAGCATCAGCTGGCGGTGGTAGGTCTCACGGAGCGGGTGCTCCGCGACCAGCGCCGCCAACTCGGGTACGACACCGCCCAGTCGCGGGCCGCCGATGGCGAGCTCCGCGTCGTAGCGCCACTCCAGCAGAAGCAGTCGGGCCTCCTCCAGGCGCTGCACGAAGGCGTAGCCACCGAAGTCGGCGGGGAGGCCGCAGAGCGGGCTGCCGCGCCAGAGCGCGAGCGCGTCGGCGCAGGCGCGCAGCACCGGCGCCCACTCCCGGCGCCCGTGCGCCGCGCGCGCCCACGCCACCCGCGTGTCGAACACCCCGACGTCCAGTTCACCGTCGTCGACGCGCAGCAGATACCCGGGCGGCACGGCGCGCAGCCGCTCCGGGTCGTCGAGGAGCCGGCGCAGTCGGGTGACGTGGTTGTGCAGCGAGGCCTGCGCGGACACCGGGGGCGCCCCGCCCCACAGCGCGTCCTTGACCGACTCGACGGAGACGACCCGCCCGGCCTCCAGGAGCAGCGCGGCCAGCAGCGCGCGCACCTTGGGGCTGCCGATGGGCCGGACTTCGCCACCGGGGAGATACAGCGCCGGAGGTCCCAGCAGTCCGAACCGCAGCTCGTACCGCCGCATCACTCCGCCCATCGCCTTCCCGTACGGTCATGGCCGACCGCGCCGCACGGCGGGGATGCCCGCCGGTGCCCGGCTCCTGGCGGAATCCGATCCCGTCGAGAACGAATTCCCGCCACCTTCTCCGTGCCGTCCGGGCCGGAATCCACAGGATTTCCGGCCTGTTCCCGAGTCGGGGGATGCCTTCACGCCAACCGGTTGGCGACCTCCGGAGGAACTGCTGGCCATATGTTAGCGATCCGTTGGCGAGCCTTGATGTGATCTTCGCATCGGACCGGGCCCGACGGCGCGCGTGTATACGCGCAACTCGGGGGAGTGTCGCCGCAGGCCTGGATCCGGGGACGCGAGAGGGTCCCGGTCGGCGGAGGTGAACGACCGGGACCCTCGTCCCGTCTCCGGCACGGTCGCCGGACTCAGATGACGGGCGGGCGGCCGAGCCGGGTGAGCCGCCAGACCGTGCGCCAGCGCATGGGCCGACGCTCACCGGCAGGTTCCCGCATCCCCTCCACGAAGCCCCCGAACCAGGCAAGCAGCCCGCCCGTCGAACGGGTGCGCAGGAGGGTGATCAGCGTCCACACGGCCAGGTGGACCGGGATCAGCGGCAGAGGCAGCCGACGGCGGGTCAGCCAGACCCGGTTGCGGGCGGTCACCCGGAAGTAGACGGCGTGCCGGGCCGGCGAGGTCCGGGGGTGCAGGAGGAGCAGCTCGGGCGCGTAGAGGATCTTCCAGCCGGCGTCGGCGGCCCGCCAGGCCAGGTCGGTCTCCTCGTGCGCGAAGAAGAACTCGGCGGGCCAGTCACCGGTCTCCGTGAGCATGGCCATGCTGAGGGCGTGCCCCCCGCCGAGGAAGCCGGTGACGTAACCCCCGCGCATCGGGTCGGCGTTGCCGACGCGTGGCACGTGCCGCCGCTGGGTCTCGCCCTGCTCGTCCGCGATACGGAAGCCGACGATGCCGAGGCGGGGGTCGGCGGCGAACAGATCCCGGACCTGCCGGAGCACCTCGACGTCGACGAGCACCCCGTCGTCGTCCAGTTCGACGACGACGTCCACGTCGCCGTACGCCCGCAGCCGGGCGAGGGCGATGTTGCGGCCGCCGGGGCAGCCGAGGTTCTCCTCGACGTCGACGGTGGTGACCTCGCCGGGCAGGTCGAGGCGGCGGGCGAACTCGGGAAGCCGGCAGCCGTTGCCGACGATCACGATACGGTCGGGGGCGAGGTCCTGCTTGGCGACGGACCTGAGCAGGGCGTCGACTTCGTCGGGCCGGTTCCCCATGGTCACCACGGCAACCGCGAGCCTCGGCTGCACCATGCCCTCACCCCATCCGGCCGACGGCGGTGCCCGCGCCTGACCGAGGGGCACTCACCGTTCACCAGGATGTTGCCTCAGATACCTCAAAGCTCCGGGCATGAGCCCACCTTGTGTCGGCTTTGACAATGATTTGATCGACTATTTTCACCGACCATAAGTTCCCCTCCGCGGTCACCGGTCCCCGCGGTGAGGTGAGCGACGCGCTCGAACTGGGCTGCGCCTTCACGGCCGTACTGCTGCTGCAGCCGCATCTCACCGGCAGGTCCCGCCGGCACGCGGTCGGCGGGACCTCCGGTGAGATGCGGCTGGTCCCGCCGGCACGCGGTCGGCGCGCTGCTCGCCGTACCGGTCGCCGGGACCCAACTCGGCCGCACCTACCAGTTCCGCCACGCGGCCCTCGGCAACCGCCTGGCCCAACGCCTCCCGGAACTCAGGAACTCCGCACCGACCGACCTCTGACCCGAGCCGCCGGAACGGGAACCCCCGCACGGCGGCCTGCGCGCCGCCCCGGACATGATGACGCCGGCCCGGCGGCCGGCCCTCCGCGGCCTACTCAACCTGAGGGCCGACCCGTTCCGCGCTGCCGTGATCGACCAGGGCAGGATCGTGCTGCCGGGCGAACCCGGACCGGGCGCGCGCCCGTGCCCCGACAGCGAGAACACCTGGGAGAACCGACATGCGATTCCGCTGCGCCATACTCGACGACTTCCAGAACGTGGCGAGCACGTACGCCGACTGGTCGACGCTGGGCGACCGGGTGGAGGTCGTCTCCTTCACCGAGCACTTCGCCACCGAGGACGAACTCGCCGCGGCCCTCGCCGACTTCGACTTCGTGGTCACCTTGCGCGAGCGGGTCCCCTTCCCGGCCTCGCTGCTGAGCCGGCTGTCCCGCCTGAAGCTGCTGATCGCCTCCGGTATGCGGAACTCGGTGATCGACTACGCGGCCGCGCAGGCGGCCGGTGTCACGGTGTGCGGCACCCAGAGCTCCTCGACACCGCCGCTCGAGCTCACCTGGGCCCTGCTGCTCGGCCTCGCCCGCGGCATCGTCCAGGAGAACAACGCCCTGCGCGACGGCGGCCCCTGGCAGTCCACCGTCGGCGCCGACCTGGACGACCGGGCACTCGGCCTGCTCGGGCTGGGCAAGATCGGCAGCCGGGTGGCCCAGGTCGGGCTGGCCTTCGGCATGAAGGTCACTGCCTGGAGCCAGAACCTCACCGAGGAACGCGCGGACGAGGTCGGCGTCGGACTCGCCTCCTCCAAGGAGGAGTTGCTGGCGAACAGCGACTTCGTCTCCGTCCACCTCGCGCTGGGCGACCGGACCCGGGGCCTGATCGGCGCCCCCGAGCTCGCCCTGCTCAAGCCCACCGCCTATCTGATCAACACCTCGCGGGCCGCGATCGTCGACCAGGACGCCCTGCTCGCCGCGCTGCACGAGGGCCGTATCGCCGGAGCCGGCGTCGACGTCTTCGACGTGGAACCCCTGCCCGACGACCACCCGATGCGCACCGCGCCGCGACTGCTCGCCACCCCGCATCTCGGCTATGTGTCCCACGCCAACTACGAGCGGTACTACGGCCAGGCCGTGGAGGACATCCAGGCCTACCTCGACGGCACCCCGATCCGGGTCCTCGGCTGACGACCGTCGTGCCCCGGCGGCCGTGCCGCCTGGCAGCAGCACCTCCACGCACACCCCGAGGGACGCCGGTCGCGTCTCTCGAAGGACGCGATCCGCCGCATGGGGACCCCGTCATGCCCCGCCCGGCCCGCACCGAGCGCCGCCACCGAGTCCACCGAACGAAAAAACCCAGCTCAGACACTGTCTGAGCTGGGTTTCCAGTAGAGCCGCCTTCGGGATTCGAACCCGAGACCTACGCATTACGAGTGCGTTGCTCTGGCCATCTGAGCTAAGGCGGCGCGTCGCCCGCACTATGGTGCGATCGGCGACGTCGGTAAGTCTACACAGTTTCCGAGGGTGCTCGGGACACGCCCCGGCAGCGGGGCCCCCGGGGCGTGGGCAGGGCCTATGAGCAGCGCTTTCCCTTCGCCGGAGGGGTGCCCTTGAGGAGGTAGGTGTCGATCGCCGAGTCGATGCAGGCGCTGCCCCGGCCGTATGCGGTGTGGCCGTCGCCGACATAGGTGAGGAGCCGGGCCGAGGTGAGCTGGCGGGCCAGGGACTGGGCCCAGGGGTACGGCGTCGCCGGGTCCCGGGTGGTGCCGACCACGACGATCGGCGCGGCGCCCTTCGCCTCGATGCGATGCGGCTCCCCCGTGGCCCGCACCGGCCAGTACGTGCAGTTCAGCGAGGCCCACGCCAGGTTGGCCCCGAACACCGGCGACGCCTTCTCGAACTCGGGGAGCGCCTTCTCGACCTGCTCGGGGCCGGTGAAGGCGGGCGGCAGGTCCAGGCAGTTCACCGCGGCGTTGGCGAACATGAGGTTCGCGTAACGGCCGTCGGGATCGCGCTCGTAGTAGCTGTCGGAGAGGGCGAGCAGGCCCGCGCCGTCGTTCTCCTTCATCGCCGCGCGCAGCGCGTCACGCAGCTGTTCCCACTCCGCCTGGTCGTACATCGCCGCGATCACACCGGTCGTGGCGAGGGACTCGGTGAGCCCGCGGCCGTCCGCGTCACCGGTCGGGATCGGGTGCGCGTCGAGCTTCCGGAAGAACGTGCTGAGGTTGTCCGCGATCTGCGTCGGCGTGCTGCCCTTCGCGCCCAGCGGGCAGTCGGTGCGCTTCGCGCAGTCCTTCGCGAAGGACTGGAACGCCGTCTCGAACCCCGCCGTCTGCTCCAGGTTCATCTGGCGCGCGGACAGAGAGGGGTCCATCGCACCGTCCAGGACCATCCGCCCGACCCGCTCCGGGAACAGCCCCGCGTAGGTCGCGCCGAGGAAGGTGCCGTAGGAGGCCCCCACGTAGTTCAGCTTCGGGTCGCCGAGCACCGCCCGCAGGATGTCCAAGTCGCGCGCCGAGTCGGCGGTGGAGACATGGCGCAGCAGTGCCGCCGAGTGTGTCCCGCACGCCTCCGCGAACTTCTTGTACTCCCCGACCAGTTCGGCCGTCTCCTGCCGGTCGTCGGGCGTCACGTCGACCTCGGTGTACGTGTCCATCTGCGGTCCGTCGAGGCACTCGACGGGCTCGCTGCGGGCGACTCCACGCGGGTCCATCGCCACCATGTCGTAGCGTGCCCGCACCTGCGAGGGGTAGCCGATACCGGCGTACTGCTGGAGGTAGTCCACCGCCGAGCCGCCCGGTCCGCCCGGGTTGACCAGCAGCGAACCGAGCGGCTTCGCCTTGCCGGTCGCCTTCTTCCGGGCGACCGCCAGCCGCACGTCACCCGCGCCGGGCTCGGCGTAGTCGAGCGGGGCCTTCATCGTCGCGCACTGGAAGCCGGGAACGCCGCAGCTGCGCCAGCTGAGCTTCTGGTCGTAGTACGGCGCCAGCGCGGACGGGGTCGAGCGGGGCAGCGCGGCCAGCTGGGCGGTGCCGGCCGAGGCCGAGGCCGACGCGCTTTCCGGGGAGGAGCACGCGGAGACGAGCAGGGCGGCGGCCGCCAGCAGAGCCGCCGCGGTCAGGGCGCTGGTGCGAGTCCGGGTACGCGTCTGGGAATGGCTACGGATCCGGGTACGGCGGAGGGTTCGCCTGGTGTGCATCAATCGAGCGTAACGCTGAGAGATGATCTACGTGCGGTGCGTGTTGACCATGGCTCGTACGGGTGACCCCGGTCAACGGCGTGAACGCCGCCCCCGGTACGAGGCTCAGCCCGCTCTGAGTGCCATCGTCATCGCTTCCACCGCCAGCAGCGGCGCCACATTGCGGTCGAGGGCGTCCCGGCAGGCGGCGATCGCCTCGATCCGGCGGAGGGTGGCCTCGGGCGAGCCGGCGCGGGCCAGCCGCTCCAGGGCGTCCTCGGCGTCCGCGTTGGCGATCGCGACTCTGGAGCCCAGCTGGAGGGCGAGGACGTCGCGGTAGAAGCCGGTGAGGTCGGTGAGGGCGACGTCGAGGCTGTCCCGCTGGGTCCTGGTACGACGGCGCTTCTGCATGTCCTCCAGGTCCTTCATCACGCCCGCCGTGCCGCGCGGCAGCCGTCCGCCCTGGGCGGCGCCGAGCGCCGCCTTCAGCTCCTCGGTCTCCTTGCCGTCCACCTCCTCGGCGAGCTGCTTGGCGTCCTCGGCCGCCGCGTCCACCAGCTCCTGGGCGGCCTTCAGGCACGCGCCGATCTCGTCCAGCCGCAGCGGCAGCTTCAGCACGGCGGCACGGCGCTCACGGGCGGCCGGGTCGGTGGCCAGCCGGCGGGCCCGGTCGACATGCCCCTGGGTGGCGCGGGCGACCGCCGCGGCCACCTGGGGTTCGATGCCCTCGCGCCGTACGAGCATGTCGGCGACCGCCGCCACCGAGGGGGTGCTGAGGTTCAGGTGACGGCAGCGGGACCGGATCGTCGGCAGCACGTCCTCGATCGACGGCGCGCAGAGCAGCCAGACCGTGCGAGGGGCCGGCTCCTCGACGGCCTTGAGGACGGCGTTGGCCGACTTCTCGTTCAGCCGCTCGGCGTCCTCGACGAGGATGATCTGCCAGCGGCCGGTCGCCGGGGACGTGTAGGACTTGCGGACCGTGTCGCGCATGTCCTTGACCAGGATCTCGGAGCCGACGGCGGCGACCGCGGCGACGTCCGCGTGGGTGCCGATCAGGGCGGTGTGGCAGCCGTCGCAGAAGCCGCAGCCGGGGACTCCGCCGAGGGCGCGGTCGGGGCTCACGCACTGGAGGGCGGCGGCGAAGGCCCGCGCCGTCTGGTTCCGGCCGGCACCGGGCGGGCCGGTGAACAGCCACGCGTGCGTCATCTTCGACGTCTCCGGCAGCGGCTGGTCGGCCGCGGCCGCGGTGACCAGGGCGTCGGCATCCCGGGCGGCGGCGGTGAGCACCTCGCTCACCCGCTCCTGCCCGACGAGGTCGTCCCATACGGTCATGGGTCACGCCGCCCTTTCGTCCCTCACACGTCCTGGTCTCTGAGCCCTGATCCCGAGTCCACCGGTTCCATGGCCCGGACTCCATTGTGCGGGCGCCCACTGACAACGGGTTCCGCACCGACGGGTTCCGCACCTACGGGCCCCGCGCGACAGGCACCGCGCCGGCGACCGGGTCTGGCACACCGACGGCCGCCGCACCGACGGCAACGGGGGTGGCAGGGGCCGGCATCCCGACCCGCACCACCCCCGTACGAGCGTCTCCGGCCCGGGCGGGTCAGCCGCGCCGCCCGCGACCCCGGCGGCCCCGCTCGTCGTCGAACTCCTCCTCCTCGTACGACCCCAGCAGCTCGTCCGCCAGCGACGGCAGGTCGTCCAGCGGGGTCTCCTCGGCCCAATCGGGCCGGGGGCGCTGTCGCCGGGCCGTGCCGTCCTCGTCGACCTGCGGCAGCTCACGCGTACGGCCCTCGGAGCCGTCGGGGTTCCCGCCCGGGCCGCCCGCCCGCTCGTCCCGGAAGAAGCCGGGCGGCATCCGGTCCGCCGGGGCGTCGGCGGGAGCGGGGGCGTCGCCGCGCACGGGAGGCAGTACGGCGGTCTCGTCGGCCGCACCCACCGGAGGCAGCACGGCCGTCTCGTCCGTGGCGCCCGGCGCCACGGAGGGCAGTACCGCCGTCTCGTCCGCTGCCCCCGGCACCGGAGGCAGCACCGCCGTCTCGTCGGCCGCACCCGCAGGCGGCTGCGGCAGCTGCGCCGTCACCTCGGACTCGGACTCCCGGGGCGCGGGTTCGCGGTCCGCACGGACCGGCCGCAGCACCGTCGTCTCGTCCACCGCGCGCCTCGGTGCGGCCGGCGGCTCGTCGTCCGGCCGCACGACCGGGGTCGGCATGGTCGTCGCCTCGGGTGTGACACCGGGCGCCGTCGGTCGCGGCGCGGACGACTCCCGGGCGGCCACGTCGGCCGCGGCCGCCGCCTCCGCCGCGGCGCGCCGCGCCTGCTCGGCCTTGAGCAGGGCCTCCTCGGCCTTGCGCTGCTTCTCCAGGCGCCGTTCCTCGGCCTCGGCATGCAGCCGGGCCTCCTCCTCGGCCTGTTGGCGGCGCCGTGCTTCCTCGGCCTGGCGGCGGGCCTCCGCCTCCGCACGGGCCTTCTCCTCGGCGAGCAGCCGGGCCTGCTCCTCCTCGGCACGCCTGCGGGCCTCCTCGGCACGCAGCCGGGCCTCCTCCGCCTGCCGTTCGGCCTCGCGGCGCTGCGCCTCCTCCAGCTCGCGGCGCTTGCGCTCCTCCTCCTCGGCGCGCAGCTTGGCGAGCTGCTCCTGGCGCTCGCGCTCCAGGCGCTCCTCCTCGGCCTTGCGCGCGGCCTCTTCCTCGGCCTTGCGGCGGGCCTCCTCCTCGGCCTTCTTGCGCGCCTCCTCGGCGGCCTTGATCTCGGCCTCGGACAGCGGCAGCACGGTGTCGAGCCGGGCCCGGATGACGGTGGTGACGGCCTCGGGCTCCTGGCCGGCGTCGACCACCAGGTAGCGGCCGGGGTCGGAGGCGGCCAGCGTCAGGAAACCGGCCCGCACGCGCGCGTGGAACTCGGCGGGCTCCGACTCCAGCCGGTCGGGCGCCTCGGTGAACCGCTCGCGGGCGGTCCCCGGCTCCACGTCCAGCAGGACGGTCAGGTGCGGGACGAGTCCGGCGGTCGCCCAGCGGTTGATGCGGGCGACCTCGGTCGGTGACAGGTCGCGGCCGGCGCCCTGGTAGGCGACGGAGGAGTCGATGTACCGGTCGGAGATGACGACCGCGCCGCGCTCCAGGGCGGGCCGGACGACGGTGTCGACGTGCTCCGCGCGGTCGGCGGCGTACAGCAGCGCCTCCGCGCGGTGCGACAGACCGGCCGACGAGACGTCGAGGAGGATCGAGCGCAGCCGCTTGCCGACCGGGGTGGCGCCCGGCTCGCGGGTGAGGACGACCTCGTGGCCCTTGGCCCGGATCCACTCGGCGAGGGCCTCGGCCTGGGTGGACTTCCCGGCACCGTCGCCGCCCTCCAGGGCGATGAAGAACCCGTTGGCCGTGGGCGCCTGCGCCGGGTCGTCGCCGCCGAGCAGCGCGTCCCGCAGGTCGTGTCGGAGCGGTACGCCCGCGCGGTCGTCGACCTTGGCCAGCACGAGCGCGGCCACCGGCAGCAGCAGCGCCCCGGCCAGCATCAGGGTGAACGCGGCGCCACCGTGCGCGAACACGAACTTGCCGTTCTCCAGCCGGTGCGGCCCGATCAGGGCGGCCACCACGGGCGCGATCACCGCACCGAGCGCTATGGCGACCCGGACCACCGCATGCAGATGCTCGGTGGTGCGGGCCTTGCGGTAGTCCTCGGTCTCCTGGTCGAGCAGGGTGTGCCCGGTGTTGGCGGCCACGCCCGCGCCGATACCGGCCAGGGCGACGATCAGCAGCACGGTGGTGACGTCCGGGACCAGGCCGGCGGCCAGCAGCGCGATGCCGGTGAAGGCGATGGCCAGCGAGAGCAGCCGGCGGCGGGAGAGCGTCGGCAGCAGCGCGGGCGCCGTACGGATGCCGATGGCGACCCCGCCGGTCAGCGCGAGGACCAGCAGGCCGTACAGGACCGGGCCGCCGCCCAGGTCCTTGGCGTGCAGCACGGAGACGGCGACCGCCGTGGAGATCGCACCGGCGACGGCGGCGCAGGCCGTCACGAGCAGCGGGATGGCGCCGGTACGGCCCCGGTCGATGCCGGTGCCGGACTTGGGGCGGCGCAGGCCCTCCAGCGGCGACCGCGCGCGCGGGGTGCGCGTGCCGGGCACCTCCAGGTAGACCAGCACCGAGAGGGAGGCGGCGAACAGCCCCGCCGCCAGGTACGACCCGAGGGCCGCCTGGTGCTGGGCGAACCACTCGATGCCCGTGCCCAGCAGGTTGTTGATCAGAGAGGCGACGACGAGCGCGGCGGCCGCGAGCGGGACCGCCAGGAAGGTCGTACGCAGCGACAGGCGGCGCAGTGCGTCCAGGTGGTCCGGCAGCGGCCGTACCGTCGCACCCTCCGGGGGCGGGGCGGGCAGCAGCGCGGGGGCCGCGCCCTCCCGGCAGACCGTCCAGAAGCGCTCGGCGACGCCGGTGACGAAGGCCGTCACCAGCAGCACCGCCAGGGCGTTCTCCGGCGTCCAGTCGATCCACAGGGGCGCGATGATCAGCAGGGCCACGCGCAGGCCGTCGGCGCCGACCATGGTCCAGCGGCGGTCCAGCGGGCCGTCCTGGGCGGTCAGCGTGGACAGCGGGCCCAGCAGAACCGCGCCGAAGAGCAGGGTGGCCAGAATGCGCACCCCGAAGACGATCGCCACCGCGAACGCCACACCACGGTAGCCACCGCCGAACGAACCCTGCGCGATCGCCGCCTGGAGCGTGAGCACGACAAGCACGAGGAGGGCGAGCGTGTCGCCGACGCCGCTGACTAGCTGGGCGCTCCACAACCGCCTCAGCTCGGGTCGGCGCAACAGCGAGCGGACGGCGCGTTCGCGGGAATCCGCTACCAGTGCGTCGTCCGGTTCTGTCTGGGGGGCCGTTGGCTGCTCGGCTGGCGTCATGCTTTCAGCCTATCGGCAGCCACCGACAGGCCGTCGCGACCGTCCACAGGTACGCACACCCCGACACCAAGTTGATGCCGGGGCGTTCGCATTGCGAAGGCGGTGTGAACCGGTGCGGCCGGTATGAACCGGCCTGGCCGATATGAACCGGTGGTACCGGTATGAACCGGTGCGGCCGGTATGAGTACCTGAGGGTGGCTCAGTCCTCCGCGGCCGCCTTGGAAGCCGTCGCCTTCTTGGCGGCCGTCTTCTTCGCGGCCGTCGTCGTCTTGGCGGCGGTCTTCTTGGCAGCCGTCTTCTTCGCGGGCGCGGCCTTCTTGGCGGCCGCCGTCTTCTTCGCGGGCGCCTTCTTCGCCGTCTTCTTGGCGGGGGCCTTGGCCCGCTTCTCGGCGAGCAGCTCGAACCCGCGCTCCGGGGTGATCTCCTCGACGCTGTCGCCGGAGCGCAGGGTCGCGTTGGTCTCCCCGTCGGTGACGTACGGCCCGAAGCGGCCGTCCTTCACCACGACCGGCTTCTCGCTGACCGGGTCGGTGCCCAGCTCCTTCAGCGGCGGCTTGGCGGCGGCCCGGCCCCGCTGCTTGGGTTGGGCGTAGATCGCCAACGCCTCTTCGAGGGTGATCGTGAAGAGCTGGTCCTCGGAGGTGAGCGAACGCGAGTCCGTGCCCTTCTTCAGGTACGGCCCGTAGCGCCCGTTCTGCGCGGTGATCTCCTGGCCCTCGGCGTCGGCGCCGACAACACGCGGCAGCGACATCAGCTTGAGGGCGTCCGCCAAGGTGACCGTGTCCAGGGACATGGTCTTGAAGAGCGACGCCGTACGCGGCTTGACCGCGTTCTTGCCGGTCTTCGGGGTGCCCTCGGGGAGCACCTCGGTGACGTACGGGCCGTAGCGGCCGTCACGGGCGATGATCTGGTGGCCCGTCTCCGGGTCGGCGCCCAGCTCGAAGTCGCCGCTCGGCTTGGCGAGCAGCTCCTCCGCGAGCTCGACGGAGAGCTCGTCGGGCGCCAGGTCCTCCGGCACGTCCGCGCGCTGGTGGCCCTCGGAGTCCTTCTCGCCGCGCTCGACGTAGGGGCCGTAACGGCCGACCCGCAGCACGATGCCGTTGCCCACCGGGAACGACGACACCTCGCGCGCGTCGATCGCGCCCAGGTCGGTCACCAGCTCCTTGAGGCCGCCGAGGTGGTCGCCGTCGCCGTTGCCCGCGTCGGCCGCACCGCCGGTGGACGCGCCCTCGCCGAAGTAGAAGCGCCGCAGCCACGGCACCGCCTGGGCCTGGCCGGCGGCGATGCGGTCGAGGTCGTCCTCCATCCTGGCGGTGAAGTCGTAGTCGACCAGCCGGCCGAAGTGCTTCTCCAGCAGGTTGACCACGGCGAAGGACAGGAAGGACGGCACGAGGGCCGTGCCCTTCTTGAAGACATAGCCGCGGTCGAGGATCGTGCCGATGATCGACGCGTACGTCGACGGGCGGCCGATCTCGCGCTCTTCCAGCTCCTTGACCAGCGAGGCCTCGGTGTAGCGGGCCGGGGGCTTGGTGGAGTGCCCGTCGACCGTGATCTCCTCGGCGGAGAGCGCGTCGCCCTCGGCGACCTGGGGCAGCCGGCGCTCGCGGTCGTCCAGCTCGGCGTTCGGGTCGTCGGCGCCCTCGACGTAGGCCTTGAGGAAGCCGTGGAAGGTGATCGTCTTGCCGGAGGCGCTGAACTCGACGTCCCGGCCGTCGGCGGCGGTGCCGGCGATCTTCACGGTGACGCTGTTACCGGTCGCGTCCTTCATCTGGGAGGCGACGGTCCGCTTCCAGATCAGCTCGTAGAGCCTGAACTGGTCGCCGGTCAGGCCGGTCTCCGCCGGGGTGCGGAAACGATCACCCGAGGGTCGGATCGCCTCGTGCGCCTCCTGGGCGTTCTTGACCTTCCCGGCGTACACGCGGGGGGACGAGGGCAGGTAGTCGGCGCCGTACAGCTGCGTGACCTGGGCACGGGCGGCCGCGATCGCGGTGTCGCTCAGCGTCGTGGAGTCCGTACGCATGTACGTGATGTAGCCGTTCTCGTACAGCTTCTGGGCCACCTGCATGGTGGCCTTCGCGCCGAAGCCGAGCTTGCGGCTGGCCTCCTGCTGGAGGGTCGTCGTACGGAACGGGGCGTACGGCGAGCGGCGGTACGGCTTGGACTCGACCGAGCGGACCGCGAACCGGGTGTTCTCCAGGGCGGCGGCGAGGGCGCGTGCGTTCACCTCGTCGAGGTGGAGGGTGTTCGCGGTCTTCAGCTGCCCGAGCGAGTCGAAGTCACGGCCCTGTGCGACGCGCCTGCCGTCGACGGCCTGCAGGCGGGCGACGAGCGAGGACGGGTCCGACGGATCGCCCGCGCGGCCGGTCGCGAAGGTGCCCGTCAGGTCCCAGTAGTCGGCGGAACGGAACGCGATGCGGTCGCGTTCCCGCTCGACCACGAGCCGGGTCGCGACGGACTGGACACGGCCGGCCGACAGACGCGGCATGACCTTCTTCCACAGGACCGGCGAGACCTCGTAGCCGTAGAGGCGGTCGAGGATGCGGCGGGTCTCCTGGGCGTCGACCATGCGCTGGTTCAGGTCGCGCGGATTGGCGACGGCCTCGCGGATCGCGTCCTTGGTGATCTCGTGGAAGACCATCCGCTTGACCGGGACCTTGGGCTTGAGGACCTCCAGGAGGTGCCACGCGATGGCCTCGCCCTCGCGGTCCTCATCGGTGGCAAGGAAGAGCTCGTCGGAGTCCTTCAGCAGGTCCTTGAGCTTCTTGACCTGCGCCCTCTTGTCGGCGTTGACGACGTAGATCGGCTCGAAGTCGTGCTCGACGTCCACGCCGAGGCGCCGGACCTCGCCGGTGTACTTCTCGGGCACCTCCGCGGCGCCGTTGGGAAGGTCACGGATGTGCCCGACGCTCGCTTCGACGACGTATCCGGGGCCCAGATAGCCCTTGATCGTCTTCGCCTTGGCAGGCGACTCGACGATGACGAGTCGGCGGCCGCCCTGTGCGGTCTCGCTGGTCGGGGACAACTTCGCTCTTCTCTCCGGTCGACGCTGGGGCCTCCCCAGGCCTTGCTCCCGGGGTCGTGGCACGGGCACGGATACCCGCTCACTTGGTGACGCTGCGGAGTGTGACGGTACATCCCGCCCCCGTGTCAAACGGGAAAAGCCCACAACGGCCACTCGAACGGTAACCCGACTACCGCCATTCCTGCCGCCCGGAGTCCCCGGCCGCTCTCTCGGCCCTGTCCGGAGCGTGATGCTCCGATTACCGGAACGGCGTCGTCAGAGGCGGGTCAGGCAGTACGCCCCGACGCCCAGCACGATCACCGCGGCGAGGCTCGCGAGGGTCGCCGATGCGACCTGACTCACACCATGGGCGACGGGTTCACCACGCCGGACCCGGATGCCGGTCCACACCAGCAGTGCGCCTCCGAACAGGGCGAACACCACCCCTGCGAAGATCGCCGGTCCGCTCTCCATGGCCCGCGCGCCCCTTCCCTGCCGTCCGTGACTGCCCAGCGCCGGGAGACTGACACGAGCGGGCGGCGGGCGGGAGGCGGGCGGGCGAAATCGAGGTGAACGAGACACCGACACTCACTCGAACATACGATCGAATGGCTACGAGGTGAACATTCTGGCCACATTTTTCCGGCCCTTTTCCATCCCCGCGTGTCCGGGGACGGCCGGAACGCCCCGGCAGCGCCCTGCCGAGGCCGGCGCGTCCCCGGCGGGGCGGGGCGGTGCGTCCCGGGCGGGGCAGGGCGGCGCGTCCCGGGCGGGACAGGGCGGCGGGGCAGGCCGGCGCGTCCCACGGCGGCGCCTCCCGGGCGGGGCAGGCCGGCGCGTCCCCCTCCGTCAGCGCGGCCTCCCGGTCCGGCCTCCCCCTTCGTCAGCCCGTCGGCTCCAGGAACCCCTGTTCCACCAGCAGCCGGATCTGCGCGGGCGTGCGGTCGCGGAGCAACACCGGGTCCTCGCCCACCAGCTGAGCGATGGCGTCGAGAATCCGCCCCGCGCTCAGCGAGCCGTCGCACACCCCTGCGAACCCGGCGCCCACCGTGTCCACCTTGGTCGCGCGGCGCATCCCGCGGTGCTGGCGCAGCACCACATGCTCCGGGTCCTCCGCACCGGGCAGCCCGACCTGCTCCTGGACCACCTCGACGGCGAGCCTGAAGTGGCCTTCGAGCAGATCCGCGTCGTCATGCTCACGGAGATAGTCGAGGCGCTCGAAGTGCGCGCGGATCGTCTCGCCGAGCGGCTGTTCGATCGGATGCGGCCATTCCTCCACTGTGACCGAAGGCACGGCGGCCCCGGTCTTCCGCAACGTGATCCAGCCGAATCCCACCCCCTTGACCTTGCGCCCCTCGAACTCGTCGAGCCACGCGTCGTACCGCGCCTGGTACTCCGCCGTGTCCCCGCGATGGTCGCCGGAGTCCCGGAGCCACAGCTCGGCGTACTGGTTGACGTCCTGCACCTCGCGCTGGACGATCCACGCGTCGCACCCGCGCGGCACCCACGACCTGACCCTGTCCTGCCAGTCCTCCCCCGCGACGTGCTGCCAGTTGGCGAGGAACTGCGCGAACCCGCCCTCGGTCAGCCGCTCCCCGGCCTGTTGAACGAGCGAGCGGCACAGATCGTCCCCGCTCATCCCGCCGTCCCGGTACGTCAGTCGGGCCCCCGGCGAGATCACGAACGGTGGGTTGGACACGATGAGGTCGTACGTCTCCCCCTCTTTGACGGGCTCGAACAGCGAGCCCTCGCGCAGGTCGGCCGTGGGGGCGCCGGACAGCGCCAGCGTGAGCGCCGTGATGTGCAGCGCACGCGGGTTGAGGTCGGTCGCCGTCACGCGCGTGGCGTGCTGGGCGGCGTGCAGAGCCTGGATTCCGGAGCCGGTGCCGAGGTCGAGGGCGGCCGAGACAGGCGTGCGGACGGTGATGCCGGCCAGCGTCGTGGACGCGCCGCCGACGCCCAGGACGACACCCTCGTGGCGCTGCCCGATGCCGCCGGCGCCGCCGACCGCGCAGCCGAGGTCCGAGACGATGAACCAGTCCTCGCCATCGGGCCCGCCGTACGGCCGTACGTCCACGGTGGCCGCGACCTCGTCGCCGCCGGCGCGGGTCAGCCAGCCGCTTCCCAGAAGGTCGTCGACGGGCAGCATGTCCGCCACGCGCGCGTGCGGCACGGGCTGCTGGAGCAGGAACAGCCGGACGAGCGTCTCCAGCGGTGTCTCCCCGCGGGTGGCCCGGAGGGCGGGCACCGTCTCACTGCGGGCCAGCGCCGCGTACGCGGGCGCGCCGAGCAGTTCCAGGAGCCCGTCGGCGGTGAAGGAGGCGCCCAGCAGGGCGGTGCGCAGCCGGGCGGCGACATCGGGGCGGTCGGAAGCGGGCAGGGTGGCGAGGCCGGAGTCAGTCACGTCCTCCATTGTGGCCCGCGCCCCCTTGCGGACACCGCCTCAGCTCGCGGCGACCGAGGCTCTTGCCGGCACCCGCCGACCCCTGGGGGCACGCCCTGCGACTCCGGGCGCCCAAAGGTTCACCGGGGCCCCCTCAGCATCCGGCTTCCGGCTTCCGGCTTCCGGAGCGATCGCCGGACCCCGCGCCAGAGCGCGGACCTCCGCAGCGAACCTCGGACCCCTGCGCGGGAGACCGGACCCGCGGCAAACCTCAGCCCCCGCGCCAGACACCGAACCCCCAGCGGACCTCAGCCCCCCGCGCCAGACACCGGGCCTCAGCGGCGGAGGCCGACTCGTGTCGTCAGCTCGTGGTCGTCGAGGCCGACGCCGACGCCGACGTCGTCACGGAGACCTTCTTGCAGCTGGCCTGCTCGGCGATCGCGTTCTTGACCTCGCCCTGCTCCAGGGCCTGAAGCGCTGCGGTGCCGCTCTTGTTCTGCGTCTCCAGGTCCGCCATCTGGGAGGCGACGTCGTGCAGACCGGAGGCGAACTTCGCCTGGCTCTTCGTGTTGAGCCCGTCGACCTTCTTCTTCAGGTCGGCATAGGACGCGGCGAGGCTGTTGAGGTTCTTGACGACGTCCTGCTGGCGCTTGGCGCCGTCGTCGATCCCGGGGGGCGCGCCGGCGCTGCCGATGGCCGTGGCGAGCGCCTTGTAGCCGTCGGACATGTCCTGGAAGGCCTGGGAGTCGGTCTTCTGGATGGTCGCGGGCGAACTCGTGGTGTCCGAGGCCGTCTGCGCGATGGCCTCGTTGGCCGCCTTGATCTTCGCGTCCTGCGCCGGCACCGCGTCGCACACGGTCTTGGCCCAGGCGATCAGCTTGGGGTCGGTGCCCTTGTTGCTGCTGCACCCGGACAGCGCCACTACCAGTACCGCACCGCCGGACAGTGCGGCCGTGAGCTTCTTGTTCACCGGATAGGTCCCTTCAATGGCTCTCGGCCCCCGGAATCTACACGGCGCACGGACAGCACCCCCATGGACAGCGTCCATTAAGTACGCTTTTAGGCAGCTTTGCACCGTGGGAGAGAAGGCTCACGACGAGACGACGGGCACACCCGGAGCCGGAGAGCGCGACCCACTCGGCCACGCACGAGCACCGGCGGGCGCCCCCGGCGCACGAAACGGGCGGACGGCGTGTCACTACACGCCATCCGCCCGCTCGTTGGCCGAGCCCCCTCGCGAGAGCCCTGGCGGCCGTCTTAAGACCGCTTACGAAACCACCGCTGGATCGGCCGACTTGGCCACGCGTTCCGCACTGTCCTCGTCGTCGCCGACGGCGATACCGCGCCGCTTGGAGACGTACACCGCTCCGACGATCACGACCAGCGCGAGAACCGCGATCAGGATCCGGACGCCGATGCTCTTGTCATGGCCGTACGAGAACTTGATCACCGCTGGTGCGATGAGCAGCGAGACCAGGTTCATGACCTTGAGCAGCGGGTTGATCGCGGGTCCCGCGGTGTCCTTGAAGGGGTCGCCGACGGTGTCGCCGATCACCGTGGCGGCGTGGGCCTCGCTGCCCTTGCCGCCGTAGTGGCCGTCCTCGACGAGTTTCTTGGCGTTGTCCCAGGCACCGCCGGAGTTGGCCAGGAAGACGGCCATCAGGGTGCCCGCGCCGATCGCGCCGGCGAGATAGGAGCCGAGGGCCCCGACGCCGAGCGTGAACCCGATGAAGATGGGCGCCATCACGGCGAGCAGTCCCGGCGTGGCCAGCTCGCGCAGGGCGTCCTTGGTGCAGATGTCGACGACCTTGCCGTACTCGGGCGTCTCCGTGTAGTCCATGATCCCGGGGTGCTCGCGGAACTGCCGCCGCACCTCGTAGACCACCGAACCCGCCGACCTCGACACCGCGTTGATGGCGAGTCCGGAGAAGAGGAAGACGACCGCCGCGCCGGCGATGAGGCCGACGAGGTTGTTGGGCTGCGAGATGTCCATCGACAGGGTCAACGGAGCGCCCGTACCGGTCAGTTTCACCCCCACGTCCTGCACGTTCGTGGTGATCGCGTCCCGGTACGACCCGAAGAGCGCCGACGCCGCGAGGACGGCGGTGGCGATGGCGATGCCCTTGGTGATGGCCTTGGTGGTGTTGCCGACGGCGTCCAGGTTGGTGAGCACCTGCGCGCCCGCGCCCTGGACGTCACCGGACATCTCGGCGATGCCCTGGGCGTTGTCGGAGACCGGCCCGAAGGTGTCCATGGCGACGATCACACCGACCGTGGTGAGCAGGCCGGTGCCGGCCAGCGCCACCGCGAACAGCGCCAGCATGATCGACGTGCCGCCCAGCAGGAACGCCCCGTAGACGCCGAGGCCGATCAACAGGGCGGTGTAGACGGCCGATTCGAGGCCGATCGAGATGCCGGCGAGGACTACGGTGGCCGGGCCGGTCAGCGAGGACTTGCCGATGTCCATGACCGGACGCCGGTTGGTCTCGGTGAAGTAGCCGGTCAGCTGCTGGATGACGGCCGCCAGCAGGATGCCGATGGCGACGGCGACCAGCGCGAGGATCCGCGGATCGCCGTCCTTGGTCCTGATGGCCGCGTCGGAGATGCCGTCGAGGTCGGCGTACTTCCCCGGCAGATACACGAAGACCGCGATCGCGACCAGTGCGAGCGAGATCACCGCGGAGATGAAGAAACCGCGGTTGATGGCGCTCATGCCGCTGCGGTCGCTGCGGCGCGGGGCGACCGCGAAGATGCCGATCATGGCGGTAAGCACACCGATGGCCGGTACCAGGAGCGGGAAGGCGAGACCCGCGTCCCCGAAGGCCGCCTTGCCGAGGATCAGCGCGGCGACCAGGGTCACCGCGTACGACTCGAAGAGGTCGGCCGCCATGCCCGCGCAGTCGCCGACGTTGTCGCCCACGTTGTCAGCGATGGTCGCGGCATTGCGCGGGTCGTCCTCCGGAATGCCCTGTTCGACCTTGCCGACCAGGTCGGCGCCGACGTCGGCGGCCTTGGTGAAGATGCCGCCGCCGACACGCATGAACATGGCGATCAGGGCGGCACCGAGGCCGAATCCTTCGAGCACCTTCGGCGCGTCGGCCGCGTACACCAGCACCACACAGGAGGCGCCGAGCAGGCCGAGCCCCACCGTGAACATGCCGACCACGCCGCCTGTGCGGAAAGCGATCTTCATGGCTTTGTGCGAGACGGCGGTGAGATCCTTTTCCGGTTCGCCTTCCGCCGGGGTGGCTTCCCGGGCGGCCGCGGCGACGCGGACATTGCTGCGTACGGCGAGCCACATGCCGATATAGCCGGTGGCCGCCGAGAAGGCCGCGCCGATCAAGAAGAAGATCGATCGGCCGGCGCGTTGATTCCAGTCGTCCGCGGGCAGCAGCAAGAGCAGGAAGAACACCACGACGGCGAATACGCCGAGGGTGCGCAACTGCCGGGCCAGATAGGCGTTCGCGCCCTCCTGGACCGCCGCTGCGATCTTCTTCATGCTGTCGGTGCCCTCGCCGGCCGCGAGTACCTGGCGTACCAGGATCCAGGCGACCACGAGCGCGGCCAGCGCCACGACGGCGATCACCGCGACCAGGACCCGGTTGTCGTCGGTCAGGACCGCGGCCGCGAGGGTTGTGGGGTGACCGAACTGATGAGGGGTAGAAAGCCCCGCCATTCGTCCTCCTTGACGCTTGGGCTGAGCTCAAGATGTGGACGGATTCTAGGTACCCGGGAGTGATCTAAACAGGGGCCGGTAAGCGGAATTGGCCTTCTCGTGCTCTTCAGCAAATGATCGAGGTCACGCCGACGAACCCGAAAGTGGTAACGCTCTAAAAGCATTGACGATCACCACTGGCCTATTCGGCGCTTGATCAAATTATCAGGCGATCCGCCGGAACATTGATCGTGAATTCTTTCACGATTTCGGCGACCGGCTGACATCCGCCGGAAAATAAGAAGAAGGGCCCTGCTCAGCAGGACCCTTCTCACGTCGGGTGACTCTCAGGTGAGCGCGACTCCGGGCGGGGTGGTCGGCCAGGTCATGCGGATCAGGCCGCCGTGCTCCCCGGCGGTGACCTCCACGTCGTCGACGAGACCGCTGATGACCGCGAGGCCCATCTCGTCCTCCTCGGCCTCCACGTCCGCGTCCGGCGCCGCACCGGTCGCCCGGTCGACGGGGGCGGAACGGGGTGCCTCGTCGCCGACCTCGATGGAGAACTGCTTCTCATCCTCGATCAGCGCCACCCGCACCGGCTCGGTGATAGCGGCGCTCTGGTGCAGACCGACAGCGCGGGAACAGGCCTCGCCGACGGCCAGCCGGACCTCGTCCAGGACGGCCTCGTCCACTCCGGCCCTGCGTGCCACCGCCGCCGCCACCAGTCGGGCGGTGCGGACGTGCTCGGGCAGCGCGCTGAAGCGGAGTTCAACGGTGGCCATACGTCCCCCTCGGAACTACGGGCGTGCGGTAGGGGGCCGGATCGCCGAAAACCCGGCCCCCCGATGAATTGCGTCCGCCACGGGCCTGCGGCCCGTGAACGGCTGCCGGCACGAGCACGCGGGCCCGCGCGGGCGGGGGCGACACGGGGCTGCGTACTGCTCTGTACGAGCCCGTGTCGGAGGCCGACCGGACGGCGCGGACCGATCGGCGGTCCGGAAGCCGTCGGCCGGCCCGGGTCAGTCGGTGGCCGCCACCGCTTCCTCGACCGAGGTGTGGATCGGGAACACCTTGGTGAGGCCGGTGATTCGGAAGATCTTCAGAATGCGCTCCTGGTTGCAGACCAGGCGCAGTGAGCCCTCATGGGCTCGCACCCGCTTCAGGCCGCCGACCAGTACGCCGAGCCCGGTGGAGTCGAGGAAGTCCACGCCCTCCATGTCAACGACGAGGTGGAAATTCCCGTCGTTCACCAGCTCGACCAGCTGCTCGCGCAGCTTTGGCGCGGTATATACGTCGATTTCACCACCGACCTCGACGACCGTGCGATCGCCGACGGTACGGGTCGACAGGGACAGGTCCACGGATCCTCCAGCACCTTGCTATCGAGCGGGTCGCCCCTTGGGACACCTCGGCTTGCGGCCCCCGGGACGGTACGCCAGCCGCGATGGCATTCAATCACTTACCGGCAGGCGTGCACGACGCCTTGGCCCCATTGTCCGTCACGCCAGTGACACACTCGGTCCCGATGGCCATAAATCACCGATCCGATCGACCCTCGGTTCCGGCCGCGTCCGGGTTCTCTCCGGGCACGGTCCTGGGCCGGCTCGCCTCCGGGCCGAGCCGGGCTTCGCGCATCACTCATACGGAGCACTTGCCCCCGCGGGCGGGTCGGCATGCCGTCTGGCCTGACCGGATTCGTTCGGAGGTTGTCGCCGCCGTGCAGGCGGGCGGCATCGAGCACCCCTGGGAACACCAGGCGCTGGCCGCCGAGCACGCCCTGGACGGCGACTCGGTGGTGGTCGCCACCGGCACCGCCTCCGGCAAGTCCCTGGCCTATCTCGTGCCGGTCCTCTCCACCCTCCTGGACGGTTCCGAGGCGCCCAACGGCCGCGGCGCCACCGCCCTCTACCTGGCTCCCACCAAGGCACTGGCGGCAGATCAGTGCCGATCGGTGAAGGAACTTTCACAACCGCTGGGTGCCGCCGTACGGCCCGCGGTCTACGACGGCGACACCCCGTACGAGGAACGGGAGTGGATCCGCCAGTACGCCAACTACGTGCTCACCAACCCGGACATGCTGCACCGCGGGATACTTCCCGGGCACGCCCGCTGGTCCTCCTTCCTGAAGTCGCTCAAGTACGTCGTCATCGACGAGTGCCACACCTACCGGGGCGTCTTCGGCTCGCACGTCGCCCAGGTGCTGCGCCGGCTGCGCCGCCTGTGCGCCCGCTACGGCGCCTCCCCGGTCTTCCTGCTGGCCTCCGCGACCGCCGCCGAGCCGGCCGTCGCCGCCCGCCGTCTCACCGGGCTGCCGGTCGTGGAGATCGCCGAGGACGCCTCCCCGCGCGGCGAGCTGGTCTTCGCCCTCTGGGAGCCGCCGCTGACCGAGCTGCACGGCGAGAAGGGCGCCCCGGTCCGCCGTACCGCCACCGCCGAGACCGCCGATCTGCTGACGGACCTCGCCGTGCAGGGCGTGCGGTCGGTGGCCTTCGTGCGCTCCCGGCGCGGCGCCGAGCTGATCGCCCTCATCGCCCAGGAACGACTCGCCGAGGTAGACCGTTCCCTCGCCCGGCGTGTCGCGGCCTATCGCGGCGGCTACCTCCCCGAGGAGCGGCGCGCCCTGGAACGCGCGCTGCACTCCGGGGAACTCCTCGGACTTGCCGCCACCACGGCCCTGGAGCTGGGCGTGGACGTCTCCGGGCTGGACGCCGTACTGATCGCCGGGTACCCGGGCAGGAGGGCCTCTGTGTGGCAGCAGGCGGGTCGCGCGGGCCGCTCCGGGCAGGGCGCCCTCGCGGTCCTGGTGGCCCGCGACGATCCGCTGGACACGTTCCTCGTCCATCATCCCGAGGCCCTGTTCGACCAACCGGTGGAATCGACGGTCCTCGACCCCGACAACCCGTACGTCCTCGCCCCGCACCTGTGCGCGGCCGCGGCCGAGATCCCGCTCACCGACGACGACCTCGACCTGTTCGGTCCCGCCTGCAAGGACCTGCTGCCGCAGCTGGAGGCCGCGAAGCTGCTGCGCCGCCGTACCAAGGCCTGGCATTGGACCCGGCGGGAGCGGGCCGCCGACCTGACCGACATCCGCGGCGAGGGCGGCCGCCCGGTGCAGGTCGTCGAGGCGGGCACGGGGCGGCTGCTCGGCACGGTGGACGCGAGCGCCGCCCACTCCACCGTCCACGAGGGCGCGGTCCACCTCCACCAGGGCCGCACCTACCTCGTTCGGTCCCTGGACCTGGAGGACTCGGTGGCGCTGGTCGAGCAGGCGGACCCGCCGTACTCCACGGTCGCCCGCGACACCACGGCCATCTCCGTCCTGGAGACCGACACCGAGATCCCCTGGGGCGACGGCCGCCTCTGCTACGGCTCCGTCGAGGTCACCAACCAGGTGGTCTCCTTTCTCCGCCGCCGGCTCATCACCGGCGAGGTGCTGGGCGAGACGAAACTCGATCTCCCTCCTCGGACACTGCGCACCCGCGCCGTGTGGTGGACCGTCACCGAGGACCAGCTCGACGAGGCCCGGATCAACCCGGAGATCCTCGGGGGCGCCCTGCACGCCGCCGAACACGCCTCCATCGGCCTGCTCCCGCTCTTCGCGACCTGCGACCGCTGGGACATCGGCGGCGTGTCGATCCCCCTGCACCCCGACACGCTGCTGCCGACGGTCTTCGTCTACGACGGCCACCCGGGCGGCGCCGGCTTCGCGGAGCGCGCGTTCCACACGGCCCGCGCGTGGCTCACGGCCACACGGGAGGCGATCGCCGCGTGCGAGTGCGACGCCGGGTGCCCCTCTTGCATCCAGTCGCCCAAGTGCGGGAACGGAAACGATCCGTTGCACAAGCGGGGGGCGGTACGGCTCCTCACGGTGCTGCTGCAGGGGGCGCCGGAGGAGAAGCCGGAGGAGGGCTAGCGGCGGTGGGGCCCGCTCTGGCCCGGACCTCCGCCGTGAACGGCCCACCACCCGACGCAGCCGTCACATCCGAGACGTCCCCCACGATCACGCACCGCGTCAGCCGTGCACCCTGCGCCCTCGCCACCCGGTCCGCCCGGGCGCAGGCCGCGGTGGTCCCCTCGGCCCAGTGATCCGCGGCGGCGAGGGCCGCCATGTCGGCACCCCCGGCCGCGCGGTGCCGGACCACGACAACCTGCCCCAGCCCGAGCACCACGCCGAACACCACGCAGAGGACGCCGATCGCGCCCACGCTCCAGACGGTGGCCGACCCTCGATCCGAATACCGGCGTCTCACGGCCCCGCCTCCTCCGCCAACGCGACCGCCGACTCCCGTACCTGGAACGGCAACCCGCCCAGCAGCGGTGGCCGCGCCGCCACGGTCACCCGCACCTGGTCGCCCTCCCGGCCGATCGTGACCGTCGCCCCGTCCGGCGCCGCCTGCTTCGCCACGGTGACCACCGCGTCCTCGGCGTCCTGCCGCGCGGCGGCCCGCGCCCCGGTGCGGGCGGCGTCCACGCACCGGATCTGGGCGGCCATCACGAGCAGCCCCCACACCAGCGCCATCGTGAACGCCACCAGCACCGGCAGCACCACGGCCGCCTCCGCCGTCACGAACCCGCGGTCCGCCCCGCGTACTTGCTCACATCCGCGCACTGAGGGCTCGTTTCACGATGTTCTGGAGTTCCGCACTGACCTGTCCGCTCGTCACGACCGCGTAGAGGACCGCCGCGAACCCGACGGCGGCGATGATCCCCATCGCGTACTCGGACGTGACCATTCCCGCGTCCCCGCGCAGCAACTTACGCATCTTCTGGTACATCTCGACTCCCTTGAATCCCTTGAATCCAGTGATCAGTTCCTGTTGACGGCCCGTCGTCGCCCCCGTGTCATCCACCACCCCCTCGCAGCACCCCGCCCGCCAGCCCGATCACCACGGGCAGGACCCCGACCGCGATGAACGCGGGCAGGAAACAGAGCCCCACCGGCGCGGAGATCAGCACGGCCGCCCGCCGCGCACGCGTGGTCGCGCTTCTCGCCCACTCCGCGCGGGCGTCCGCGGCAAGCCGCGCGACCGGGGTGGCCGCCGGCAGCCCGGACTCGTCCGCGCGCTCCAGCAGCCGGGCAAGGGCGGCGGCACCCGGCAAGGCCGCCAACCGTCGCCAGGCCTCGGCCGGTTCACCGCCCAGCCGGACCTCCGCCGCACCCCGCGCGAGCCCTTCCCCGACGGGTCCGCCGAGCGCCTCGCCGACTGCCTGGGCGGCCACCACCGGACCCGCCCCGGCTGCGATGCAGGCGGCCAGCAGGTCGGAGGCGAGCGGGAGTTGGCGCGCCGCCCGGGACGCCTCTGCCTGCGCCGCCCGTCCCGCGTCCCCCTCCCGGCGCCGCCACTGCCACAGCCCCACGGCGACGCCCAGCCCCAGCAGCGCTCCGACGACCCCACCGACCAGCACCCAGCCGCCGCACACCGCACCGACCGCCGGCAGCCACCCGCGGACCGCACCGCCGACGTCGGACCGCCGCTCCGGCATCTGCAGGGCCAGCACTCCGGCCACCCTGCGCCGGGCCCAGCGCCTGCGCCTGGCCCGCTCCAGCCACCACGCCGCCCAGCCCAGGGCCAGCAGCGCCACGACCGTCATCCCCAGCCGGTGGACAACTTCCGCGCTCATGCCGACTCAGCTCCCCGCACGATCCGGGCCGCCCACCACATCCCGGCGCCCTCGAACGCCGCTCCGACGACCAGGCAGCCCAGCCCGGCCCCGGTGTGCAGCAGTACACGCAGCGGGTCGGCGCCCATGGCCGAGCCGAGCAGGAGGCCGAGGGCGGGCAGCGCGGCGAGCAGCACCGCGGTGGCCCGGGCGCCGGACAACTGGGCGCGCAGGTCTGCGCGCTGGTCCCGTTCGGCGCGCAGGGCCGCGTCCAGGCGGTCGAGGCCGGCCGCGAGCCCGGCGCCCTGGTCGACGGCCACCCGCCAGCAGGCCGCGAGTCCCAGCAGGCCGTCGGCGCCCGGCTGGCGTGCGGCCGTCGCGAGCGCGCCCGGCACGTCCCCGCCGAAGCGTGCCGCCGCGACCACGGCCGCCTGGGCCTCGCCCAGCCCACCGGAGTCCCGGGCGGCCCGCAGCAGCGCCTCACCGGGCTGCCGTCCCGCGCGCACCTCCCCGGCGAGCGCCCCGCACAGCACGATCACCGCGTCGGCGCGCGCCTGCCGGACCCGCCTCGCCTGCCGGGCCAGCCGCAGCCGGCGCAGCACCGGCACCCCGGCCACCCCCGCGAGGACCGGAAGCACCGAGGCGGCGAGCAGGGCCAGCGCGATACCGACGGTCAAGGCCCACCACTCACTCCGCCAACGGCCGCACAGGCGCCGCAGCTCCCCGACCGTCCGCTCCCAGGAGGGCGGTCCGGCGGCCATCGCCCCGCCCCCCGCGAGCAACAGCCGCGCCCGCCGTACCTCGCGCTGCCGTTCGGCGAGGAGCCACGCCGTGACCCCGCCGCACACCACGGCCGCGCCGACCGTCATCTCACCCATCACACAAACCCCTTCCAACTCGCAGACGTTTCAGGTCACCTCGGACCGGGTGACTCGGCCGCCTCGGACCGGGTGACTTGGCCGCTTCAGGCCCCCGGGCCAGCCGGCCGCTCGAACCCAGGGGCCAGCCGGTCACTTCGAACCCACGGCCAGCCGGTCACTTCGAACCCGCAAATGGCTCAGATCACTTCGGGCTCACAGACCACTGACGTCACTTCGCAACAGCTCCCGCAGCCGCTCCCACCCTGGCTCGCGCACGAAGGCCTCCGCACCCCAGCGCAGCGCCGGTACCGTCCGCACCAGCCCCGAAGGGTCCCGCTCCAGCACATGCACCTCGGCGATGCGCCGTCGGCCCGTGCGGTCCCGTACCAGGTGCAGCACCACCGACAGCGCGGCCGCCAACTGGCTGTGCAGGGCGGCCCGGTCGAGCCCGGCGGCGGTACCGAGCGCCTCCAGGCGGGCGGGGACGTCCGCCGCCGCGTTGGCGTGCACGGTGCCGCAGCCGCCCTCGTGCCCGGTGTTGAGTGCGGCCAGCAGGTGCACGACCTCGGAGCCGCGCACCTCGCCGACGACCAGCCGGTCGGGACGCATCCGCAGCGCCTGGCGGACCAGGTCCTCCAGGGTGACCAGGCCGGCGCCCTCCTGGTTGGCGGGTCTGGTCTCCAGCCGTACGACGTGCGGGTGTTCGGGCCTGAGCTCCGCCGAGTCCTCGGCGAGCACGATCCGCTCTCCCGAACCCACCAGGCCGAGCAGCGCGCTCAGCAGGGTCGTCTTGCCGGTGCCGGTGCCACCGCTGACCAGGAACGACAACCGGGCCGCCAGGAGCGCGCGCAGGATCCGGTCGCCGCCCGGTGGCACGGTCCCGGCCGCCACGAGTTCGTCGAGCGTGAACGCCCGCGGTCGCACCACCCGCAGGGACAGGCAGGTGCAGCCGACCGCCACCGGGGGCAGGACCGCGTGCAGTCGGGTGCCGTCGGGCAGCCTGGCGTCCGCCCAGGGACGCGCGTCGTCCAGGCGCCGGCCGGCCACCGCGGCCAGCCGCTGCGCGAGGCGCCGTACGGCCG
Organism: Streptomyces sp. NPDC051105; assembly: GCF_040682795.1. Taxonomy (NCBI): domain Bacteria; kingdom Bacillati; phylum Actinomycetota; class Actinomycetes; order Kitasatosporales; family Streptomycetaceae; genus Streptomyces; species Streptomyces sp. NPDC051105. The sequence continues at coordinate 115,927 of NZ_JBFBBR010000010.1, forward strand.
CCGCGTCCGGGAAGGTGACCGGGGTCAGTTCCAGGCCGCCGCCGCGGTCCACCCAGACTCGGTCCGGGGCGGACACCAGGACGTCGGTGACCGTGGGATCGGCGAGCAGGGGTTCCAGGGGCCCGCTGCCGACCAGTTCGGAGCGCAGTCGCTCGGCCGCGCCTAGGACTTCGGCGTCGCCGAGCACCCGGCCCTGTGCGCGCAGCGCCTGCGCCACGCGCGCGGGGGTCGGTTCGGCGCCGCTCTCGGCCAGCCAGCGCCGGACCCCGTCGAGCAGGGCCGGGCCGTCCGCGCCCGCGGTGCCGGGCCTCATGCGCCACCCGCCTCGACGAGCGTGCGCTCCCAGAAGCCCTTACAGAAGCGGGCCAGCGGTCCACGGGCGGCGGACCCCGGTGGTTTCCGGTGGGGGCGGGACAGGCCCGGTTCGGCGGGCACTTCGCCGGCCAGCGGCAGACCGAGCAGCCGGGCCACCTCGCGGTCGTCCAGTCCCGGCGCGTACGGGCCTCGTACCGCCACCCGCAGATCCCGTACAACCATGCCGACGGTGGCCGCCACCCGGCCGGCCGCCGCGATCGCGCGGAGTTCGGCGGGGACCACCAGGACGACGAGGTCGAGCTGGGTGAGGACCTCGGCGACCTCGTCGTCCAGGCGGCGCGGCAGGTCGACGACGACCGCGCCGCCGCGCCTGCGGACGGCGGCGAGCACCGCGCGGACCGCGGGCGGCGGGATGGCCACGCTGTCGCCGCGGTCCCAGCTGAGGATCCGCAGCGAGTGCAGTTCCGGCAGGGACTCCTCCAGGGCGCCGCTGCCGAGCCGGCCTCGGGAGGCGGCGAACGCGGGCCAGCGCAGGCCCTCGGCGGTCTCGGCGCCGAGGAGTACGTCGATACCGCCGCCCAGCGGATCCGCGTCCACGAGGAGGGTGCGCAGTCCCTCCCGCGCGGAGGTGACGGCAAGCGCGCAGGCCAGCGTGGAGGCACCGGCCCCGCCCCGGCCGCCGATCACCCCGACGGTGAGGGCCGGGCGGCCCACACCCTCGACGACATCGGCGATCCGGTCCACCAGCCACTGCTCCCCGTCGGGCAGCATCAGGACATGGTCGGCGCCGATCTCCACGGCGCGTTTCCACACATCGGGGTCGTCCTGGTCCTGGCCGACCAGCACCACCCCGCGTCGGCGCGCGGCCCCGCGCACCCGGCGCGCGGCGTCGTCCCCGACCAGGACAAGCGGGGCGGACTCCCAGCCGCCGCGCTCCGGCACTCCGTGGTGGACCTCGGGTTTCGCGCCGGCCGCCGCGCACAGGCGCAACAGGTCGTCGAGGAGTTCGGCGTCCTCGGTGACGATCATCGGGCGTCCGGGCCGTCCCGGGGCGGCGGACGGTGGTTCGTGGGTGACAGTTCCGGCCACGTGAGCTTCCCCCTTGGCTGCGTTCTCGTGCGCGGCCTCCGGGGCCACGCGATTCCCATACGTGTGAAGAACCGGCAAGCGGCCTCCATATGCATGGCCGACAGAAACCGGCCATTGGCGCCCGGCAATCGGAACCGGCCAAGAACTCGCCGCCGACGGAGCGCGCTGGAATCACGGTGCAGCGAACCCGGAAATCGTGTGGATCTTGGTCCAAAACTGTGGACAACTCGATGGTTGTGAATATCGCTGTCCCCCATACCGGTGAGGCCCGTTCTGGGCTCTGCGCGACTTCCACAGAGCAGCGCTACAGCTACTCAGAGTGACGGATCATGGGTATGCGAAAGGGGCGGCAGCGGCCGCCCGACCAAGATCTCAGGACTCGGAGAAGAGAGAAGACGGGGGAAAAACCCGTCCGGACATGCGACGACCCCCACCGGGGGGGAGAGTGGGGGTCGTCTCCACGGCCGACTCGGGGGGGGAGGAGCCGGACCGGGTTAGCACGGTCGCGAACGATCCGTGACTTCCATGGTGTACCCGAGAGCCTTCTCAGGCAAACCCACGCGCCCCACCTTACGCCGAATGGTGGGCGCCTATGCTCGGGGACGTGGAAAACCACTCCTTGCCCCGCACAGCGGCCTTCTTTGACCTGGACAAGACGGTCATTGCGAAGTCGAGCACGCTCACCTTCAGCAAGTCGTTCTACCAAGGCGGTCTGATCAACCGCAGGGCGGCCCTGCGCAACGCGTACTCCCAGTTCGTGTTCCTGGTCGGCGGTATGGACCACGACCAGATGGAGCGCACGCGCGCGTACCTGTCCGGGCTGGTCCGTGGCTGGAATGTCCAGCAGGTCAAGGAGATCGTCGCCGAGACCCTGCACGACCTGATCGACCCGATCATCTACGACGAGGCCGCCTCCCTCATCGAGGCCCATCACCGGGCCGGGCGGGACGTCGTCATCGTGTCCACCTCGGGCTCCGAGGTGGTCGAGCCGATCGGCGAACTGCTCGGCGCCGACCGGGTGGTGGCCACCCGCATGGTCGTCGGCGACGACGGCTGCTACACCGGCGAGGTGGAGTATTACGCCTACGGTCCGACGAAGGCCGAGGCGGTCCGGGAGCTGGCCTCCTCCGAGGGGTACGACCTCGACCGCAGCTATGCGTACAGCGACTCGGCGACGGACCTGCCGATGCTCCAGGCCGTCGGGCATCCGCACGCGGTGAACCCGGACCGGGCGCTGCGCCGCGAGGCAGTCGGGCGCGGCTGGCCGATCCTGGACTTCCACCGTCCGGTCCGGCTCAAGCAGCGGATCTCCGCGCCCCCGCGCCCGGCCCTGGTCGCCGCGGCCGCGATAGGAGCTGCGGCCGCCACCGCGGGCCTGGTCTGGTACGCGAGCCGGCGCCGGAACCCGGTCACCTGAACCGGCACCCCCCTCCCTCTTCCACCCGTTCGGCCTAAGAGCACCGCGCCTTTCGTGCCGCTTAGCGTGTCTTTGAACCTAAAAGTAAAGAACTGCAGGCAGGGGTTCCGCTTGCTCCGGGCTTGCAGTACAAAGGGGTTAGCGGCCCGCGAGACCGAAGGACATCCGAGAGGATCACCTTTAAAACGCATTTGGCCCCACGGACCCAGCATGGACACCGCGCACCCACGCGACGTCGACCCGTCGATTACGGGCCAGCCGCACCAGGTGACGGGCAAAGTACCCGACCTGATGGGCGACATTTCGAGGACGCCTGGTAACCCGGTGAACATGCCAGCGGCGGTACGAGGACTCGTACCGCCGCAACCCGTTTCGGCGGCCCTCCGACCGCCCCAGGGGCGTTACGCCGCCCCGCGCTGCAACGCCTCGCACACCGCGGTCGACTCCCGCGCGCCCAGCTCCACCGCGCGACCGCAGTGCGCGATCCAGGCCGCCATGCCCTCCGGAGTGCCCGAGACGTACCCGTCCAGGGCTGCCAGATAGGAGGCACGGCCCAGTTCGGCGTGGCCGACCTCGGGGGGACAGACCGACTTGGGGTCGAGGCCGCTGCCGATCAGGACGATCCGCTCGGCGGCGCGCGCGACCAGCCCGTTGTACGAGGTGAAGGGCCGCAGCGCGAGCAGCTCGCCGTGCACCACGGCGGCCGTCACCAGCGCCGGCGCCGAGCTCCCCGCGATGATCAGCTCGGAGAGCCCGTCGAGGCGCCCCGACACCTCGTCGGCGTCCGGCAGCGGCAGCTCGATCAGCGGCTCGTCGACGCCTTCACCGGCCCTGCGCGGCCGACCCACCTCGTCGGCGCCGGTCGCGGCCGCCACCAGGTGCAGCCGGGCCAGCACACGCAGCGGTGACTGCCGCCAGATGGAGAGCAGTTGGCCCGCCTCGGCGGTCAGCCGCAGGGCGGCGCCCACCACGCGCGCCTCGTCGTCGCCACCGAAGTCGGAGCGCCGCCGGACCTCCTCCAGTGCCCAGTCGGCACCGGACAGCGCCGCACTGCCCCGGGCGCCGCGCAGGGCGGCCTCGGAGGTGACGGCGTTGCTGCGGCGCCGCATGACCCGGTGGCCGTAGACCCGGTCCACGGCCTTGCGCACGGACTCCACGGACTCGGCCACACCGGGCAGCGAGCCCAGGGCCGCGAGTGGATCGGCGGTCGCACGTGTCGTACTCATGAGTACGACCCTACGCATCCCCTGGCCGCCACTCCACGAAGGAGTGGTCTTCTTCACTCCACCCGGCACATACAGCTATCGCAAGACTACTCTTCGTGAACATGAAAATTGCTTTCGTCGGGAAGGGCGGCAGCGGCAAGACCACGCTCTCCTCCCTGTTCATCCGCCACCTCGCGGCTGCCGGCGCACCGGTCGTCGCCATCGACGCCGACATCAACCAGCACCTGGGCCCCGCGCTCGGCCTCGACGAGACGGAGTCGGCGGCGCTGCCGGCGCTGGGCGAGCGGCTCTCCCTGATCAAGGACTACCTGCGCGGCAACAACCCGCGCATCGCCTCCGCCGCCACGATGATCAAGACCACGCCGCCCGGCGAGGGCTCGCGGCTGGTCCGGGTACGGGAGCCCAATGCGGTGTACGACGCCTGTGCGCGCCCGGTGGAACTCGACGGCGGCGCCGTCCGTTTGATGGTCACCGGGCCCTTCACGGACGCCGACCTCGGGGTCTCCTGCTACCACTCCAAGACGGGAGCGGTGGAGCTGTTCCTGAACCACCTCGTCGACGGCCCCGACGAGTATGTCGTGGTCGACATGACGGCGGGTTCGGACTCCTTCGCCTCCGGCATGTTCACCCGCTTCGACATCACGTTCCTCGTCGCCGAGCCAACCCGGAAGGGGGTCTCCGTCTACCGCCAGTACAAGGAATACGCCCGGGACTTCGGCGTCGTGCTGAAGGTCGTCGGCAACAAGGTGCAGGGGCAGGACGACATCGACTTCCTCCGCGCGGAGGTCGGGGACGACCTGCTGGTCACGGTCGGGCACTCGGACTGGGTACGTGCCATGGAGAAGGGCCGCCCGCCCCGGTTCGAGCTCCTGGAGGACGCCAACTCCCGGGCCCTGCGCACCCTCAAGGTCGCCACCGACGCGACGTACGAGCTGCGGGACTGGGAGCGGTACACCCGGCAGATGGTCCACTTCCACCTGAAGAACGCCCAGTCGTGGGGCAACGAGCGCACCGGGGCCGACCTGGCGGCGCAGATCGACCCCGGCTTCGTGCTCGGCGAGGGAGTGGCGGCGCCCGTCTGACGGAGGTGGGCACTCCGTCTGCGGGGAGCCGACTCCCGCCCGCCGCCTACTGCTTGACCGCCGGCGCCCCGGGCACCCCCTTCGGTGCCGGGGCGGGGCGGCCGGAGAGGAAGGACGCCCAGCCCTGACGCGGGGCCTCGCCCACGTTCAGGGTGCGCAGTCTCGCCAGGACCTGCGGGTCCTGGGCGTCCAGCCAGTCGGCCAGCTGATGGAAGGAGACACAGCGCACCTCGGGCTTGTTGCAGACGTTCTCGACGACCTCGTCGATGGCCCGCATGTAGGTGCCGCCGTTCCAGGACTCGAAGTGGTTGCCGATGACGAGCGGTGCGCGGTTGCCGTTGTAGGCCCGGTTGAAGCCCTGGAGCAGCCCGTCACGCATCTGGTCGCCCCAGTAGTCGTACTTGTCGGGGTCGCCCTGGGTCGAGGTGCCGGACTGGTTGACCATGAAGTTGTAGTCCATGGTCAGCTGCTCGAAGGAGTGGCCGGGGAAGGGGACGAGTTGCATCGACAGGTCCCACAGCCCTTCCTTCCTCTTGGGCCAGACCTGGTCGTTGACACCGCTGGTGTCGTAGCGGAAGCCCAACTCGCTCGCCGCCTTCATGAAGTTCTTCTGTCCCTCCAGGCAGGGGGTGCGGGCGCCGATGAGCTCCTTGTCGTAGTCGAAGGGCAGCGGTGCGGCGTTCTTCATGCCCGTGTTGGTCTTCCAGTTCTTCACGAACTGCTTGGCCTGGGCGATCTCGCTCTTCCACTCCGCCACCGACCACTCGCCGACACCTCCGTCGGGACCGCAGAAGTGCCCGTTGAAGTGGGTGCCGATCTCGTTGCCCTCCAGCCAGGCCAGCCGCAGCTGCCTGACCGTGTCGGAGATGCCCTGCTCGTCGTTGAAGCCGATCTCGGAGCGGCCGGGCGAGTGCTGCGGGGGCCGGTAGAGGTCACGTTTCTCCTCGGGCAGCATGTAGACGCCGCTGAGGAAGTACGTCATGGTCGCGTTGTTCTCCTTGGAGACCTTGCGGAAGTGCGAGAACAGCTTCTGGCTGTCCTCGCCCGCGCCGTCCCAGGAGAACACCACGAACTGCGGGGGCTTCTCACCGGGCTGAAGCTTCTCGGGCCTGGGCAGATGCGGCTGCGCCCCGGTGTACGCGGTGGAACCGTCGCCGATCAGACGGACCACGCTCTGGGGCGCCGGCGCTCCCTTCTGCGGCGCTGACGTCCCTTCCTCGGAGTGGGTGCCGGTCGCGCAGCCCGCCAGCGACGCGGCACAGGCCGCGGCGGTCACGGCGCCGACGGCAATCCTCTGGGTGGCGGCCAATTCCGCCCACCTTCTTCCTTCTCTCGGCGAACGCCGATCACGGCGTTTATGGCGGTGTGCCGGGTATGTGCCGACAGCGCCGCCAAGGTCGCATAGGACCGAGAGAGGGATTAATACGACAAGCCGATGAACTGCTCACTTCACCCATGGAGGTGAAGAGGTGCCCCATTTGCGCAGAAAATCCATGCCTGACCTTTACTCTGCATTACGATTCATTTACCGAGTGTTGATTCATCCCGCCGCTGCACGCCGTGACCCACGGCCGCGACCAAGCCCCAGCCCGCTGGCGAGGGGTCCCCCTGTTCCGCGACCGCGCTGCCCCGGAGGAGACGGGAAACATGTCATCAGCCTGCGTACCCACCCACCCCGAGAGCCTCGGCCCGGCCCAGTCCGAAGCCCGGGCCGCAGCCCCAAGTCCCCAGCTCACCAAAGGCTTCGACCGGCCACCGAGCCCGCCCACGCCCTCGCGCCGCCGTTTCCGGATCGAGGGCGCCGACCTGTCCGCGTCCGTCTCGGTCTTCCTGATCGCCCTGCCGCTCTCCCTCGGCATCGCCCTCGCCACCGGCGCCCCGCTCCAGGCCGGGCTGGTCGCGGCGGCCGTCGGCGGCCTGGTCGCCGGGCGGCTCGGCGGCTGCCCGCTCCAGGTCAGCGGTCCGGCCGCCGGGCTCACCGTGGTCACCGCCGACCTGATCCACCGTTACGGCTGGCGGGCCACCTGCGGCATCACCGTCCTCGCCGGACTGGCCCAACTGGGCCTGGGCTGCCTGCGCGTGGCCCGCACCGCACTCGCCGTCAGCCCGGCCGTGGTGCACGGCATGCTCGCCGGCATCGGTGTCACCATCGCCGTCGCCCAGCTGCACATCGTCCTCGGCGGAAACCCGCAGAGCTCGGTCCTCGCCAATGTCCGGGCCCTGCCGGCCCAGTTGGCGCACCTGCACCCGGCCGCGGTGACAATGAGCGCGCTGACCCTGGCCCTGCTGTTCGGCTGGCCCCGAATCCCCGGCAGAGTGGGCCGTCCGCTGCGCACGGTTCCGGCGGCCCTGGTCGCCGTCGCCGGTGCCACCGCGACCGCCTCCCTCACCGGGCTCGTCCTGCCCCGGGTCGACCTGCCGTCCTGGAGCAGCCATGCCCTGGCGGGGCTGCCCGAGGGGCCGGTGCTCGGCATCGTCGCCGCCGTGCTCACCACCACGCTGGTGTGCAGCGTGCAGTCGCTGCTCGGTGCGGTCGCCGTGGACAAGCTGGTGGCCGGCCGCCCGGGACCCCAGTCCCGGGTCGGCCGGTCGGACCTGGACCGCGAGCTGCTCGGTCAGGGCGCCGCCAACATCGTCTCCGGGGCGCTCGGCGGACTGCCCGTCGCGGGGGTCGCGGTGCGCAGTTCGGCGAATGTGCAATCCGGTGCCGTCAGCCGGAACTCCACGATGCTGCACGGCGTTTTCGTAGTAGTCGCCGCGCTGCTGATGGTCCCGGTCCTGGATCTCATCCCGCTCGCCTCGCTCGCCGCCCTGGTGATGGCCGTCGGCATCCAGATGGTGTCCCTGCACCACATCCGCACGGTGACCCGCCACCGTGAAGTCGCGGTGTACGTCGTCACCACACTCGGCGTGGTGATCCTGGGCGTCCTGGAGGGCGTGCTCCTCGGGATCGCCGTGGCCGTGGCCGTCGCCCTGCACCGCCTCACCCGCACCCGCATCACCCATGAAGAGAAGGGGGGAGTCCATCGCGTACATGTAAGAGGTCAGCTGACGTTCCTCGCCGTACCCCGGCTCAGCAGAGCCCTGCATCTCGTACCCCAAGGCACCCACGCCGTGGTGGAGTTGGACGGTTCGTTCATGGACCACGCGGCGTACGAGTCACTGCGGGACTGGCGCAGGGCCCACACCGCGCAGGGCGGCTCCGCCGAGCTGACCGGCTGCCGGGAGGGCGTGCGCTCAGCGGAGTACGGCGGAAGACCGGAGGACGAGGACGGTCGCGAGCCTCGTGCGAGTCACGGTCAGGGACCGGGCCTCGCCCAGGGACCGAGCCTCGCCCAGGGATCGGGCCTCGTCAGGTCGGGCCTCGCCCGGTGGGGCGGCGGCAGAGCGGGCGGTGCCGATCACGAGCTCGCCCGTGGGATCAGCGTGTTCCAGCGCGACACCGCGCCCCTGGTGCGGGAGGAGCTGGCCCGGCTGGCGCGCGAGGGGCAACAGCCGTCGCAGCTCTTCCTCACCTGCGCCGACTCCCGGCTCGTCACATCGATGATCACCTCCAGTGGTCCGGGGGACCTGTTCGTGGTCCGCAACGTCGGCAACCTGGTCCCCCTTCCGGGTGAGGAGAACGGCGACGACTCGGTGTCGGCGGCGATCGAGTACGCGGTGGACGTGCTGAAGGTACGGTCCATCACGGTGTGCGGGCACTCCGGGTGCGGGGCGATGCAGGCGCTGCTCAGTGCCGGGTCCGGGGGCGGCACCAGTCCGCTCGGACGCTGGCTGCGGCACGGCCTGCCGAGCCTGGCGCGGCTGGCCGACCACGGCCGGCCGGGGGTCCGGCTGGCCGGGCGGGCCGCGGACACGACGGAGCGGCTCTGCATGACCAATGTGGTCCAGCAGCTGGAGCATCTGCGGGCGCACGACTCGGTGGCGCGGGCGCTGGCAGCCGGTGAGCTGGAGCTGCAGGGGATGTACTTCCATGTGGGCGAGGCGCAGGCGTATCTGCTGCGCCGGGCCGAAGGCGAAGAGGCGGGAGAGGTGTTCGAGGGGGTACCGGGCGCGGAGGAGCTGCGCAGCCCGGCCTGAGGAAGGGGCGGCGGGGGCCTGTCGGCGCCGTCCAGGCCGGCACCGGCGGGCCCTCACGTTCTGCCGTACCCGACAGGTCTAAACCATTTGCCGACGGCCCTTGTCACCGGACCCCCAGGTCTGATGAGCTGTGGCCTGGGACACAACGGACACCCTTGGAAAGGGAGATGTCGTGAGCAACGAAAGCCTGGCCAACCTCTTGAGGGAGGAGCGACGCTTCGCGCCGCCCGCTGACCTGGCCGAGAACGCCAATGTCACGGCCGAGGCGTACGAACAGGCCAAGGCTGACAGGCTCGGCTTCTGGGCCGAGCAGGCCCGTCGGCTGACCTGGGCCAAGGAGCCGACCGAGACGCTGGACTGGTCGAACCCGCCGTTCGCGAAGTGGTTCAAGGACGGCGAGCTCAATGTCGCGTACAACTGCGTGGACCGGCACGTGGAAGCCGGCAACGGCGACCGGGTCGCCATCCACTTCGAGGGCGAGCCCGGCGACAGCCGCGCGATCACCTATGCCGAGCTGAAGGACGAGGTCTCCAAGACGGCGAACGCCCTGCTGGAGCTGGGAGTCCGCAAGGGCGACCGGGTCGCGGTCTACATGCCGATGATCCCGGAGACGGCGATCGCGATGCTCGCCTGCGCCCGGATCGGCGCCGCGCACTCCGTGGTCTTCGGCGGCTTCTCGGCGGACGCGCTCGCCACCCGCATCCAGGACGCGGACGCCAAGGTCGTCATCACCTCCGACGGTGGCTACCGACGCGGCAAGCCGTCCGCGCTCAAGCCGGCCGTGGACGAGGCGGTCGGCAAGGCCGGCAACGTCGAGCATGTGCTGGTCGTCCGGCGCACCGGGCAGGAAGTGGCCTGGGACGACACGAGGGACGTGTGGTGGCACGAGGTCGTGGAGCGGCAGCCGGCCGAGCACACGCCCGAGGCCTTCGACGCCGAGCACCCGCTGTTCATCCTCTACACGTCCGGTACGACGGGGAAGCCGAAGGGCATCCTGCACACCTCGGGCGGCTACCTCACCCAGGCGTCGTACACGCACTGGGCGGTGTTCGACCTCAAGCCGGAGACGGACGTGTACTGGTGCACGGCCGACGTCGGCTGGGTGACCGGCCACTCGTACATCGTGTACGGGCCGCTGGCCAACGGCGCGACGCAGGTGATGTACGAGGGCACCCCGGACACCCCGCACCAGGGCCGGTTCTGGGAGATCGTGCAGAAGTACGGGGTGACGATCCTGTACACCGCGCCCACCGCGATCCGCACGTTCATGAAGTGGGGCGACGACATCCCCGCGAAGTTCGACCTGAGCAGCCTGCGGGTGCTGGGTTCGGTGGGTGAGCCCATCAACCCCGAGGCCTGGATCTGGTACCGCAAGCACATCGGCGCCGACAAGACCCCCATCGTGGACACCTGGTGGCAGACCGAGACCGGCGCGATGATGATCTCGCCGCTGCCGGGCGTCACCGCGACCAAGCCCGGTTCCGCGCAGACCCCGCTGCCCGGCATCTCGGCCACGGTGGTGGACGACGAGGCGCGCGAGGTGCCCGACGGCGGTGGCGGCTACCTGGTGCTGACCGAGCCGTGGCCGTCGATGCTGCGCACCATCTGGGGTGACGACCAGCGGTTCCTGGACACCTATTGGTCGCGTTTCGAGGGCAAGTACTTCGCCGGTGACGGGGCGAAGAAGGACGACGACGGCGACATCTGGCTGCTCGGCCGGGTGGACGACGTCATGCTGGTCTCCGGGCACAACATCTCGACGACCGAGGTGGAGTCGGCGCTGGTGTCGCACCCGTCGGTCGCCGAGGCGGCCGTGGTCGGCGCGGCGGACGAGACGACCGGGCAGGCGATCGTCGCCTTCGTGATCCTGCGCGGCACGGCGAACGCCGAGGACGAGGGCCTCGTCAACGAGCTGCGCAACCACGTCGGCGCCACGCTCGGCCCGATCGCCAAGCCCAAGCGGGTGCTGCCGGTGGCGGAGCTGCCGAAGACCCGCTCCGGCAAGATCATGCGCCGGCTGCTGCGCGATGTCGCCGAGAACCGCCAGCTCGGTGATGTGACGACGCTGACGGACTCGACGGTCATGGACCTCATCCAGGCGAAGCTCCCGGCGTCGCCGAGCGAGGACTGACCCGGACCGACGGCCACGAGGGGCGCCCTGCGCGAAACGCGCCGGGCGCCCTTTTTGCCCCTACCGTGAGACTTACCTGGCAACTCTCGCCACACCTTAGGTAAACTAAGCAAAGTAGCGCGTTCCTCAAGGTGTGCCGGGAAGTCTGGTCGGCAAGTAGCCCCGTCCTGCCCACCGACCGGAGGTCCCCGTGTCCGCGCCCCGCACCACTCCCGCCCGCAAGGCCCTCGGCCGGCTCTCGCTGCCCGAGCGGACCATCGTGGCGGACGCGCTGCGGACCGAGACCGTCGGCGGCGTGCTGCTGCTGATCGCCGCGGTAGCGGCGCTGATCTGGGCGAACATACCGGCGCTGCACCACAGCTACGAGACCGTCGGCGACTTCCACCTCGGCCCCGGCGCCCTCGGCCTGAACCTCTCCGTCACCCACTGGGCCGCCGACGGCCTGCTCGCGGTCTTCTTCTTCGTCGCCGGCATCGAGCTCAAGCGCGAGCTGGTGGCCGGCGATCTGCGTGACCCCAAGGCGGCCGTGCTGCCGGTGGTCGCCGCGCTGTGCGGCATGGCCGTACCGGCCCTCGTCTACACCCTCACCAACCTCGTCGGCGGCGGCTCCACCCAGGGCTGGGCGGTGCCCACGGCCACCGACATCGCCTTCGCGCTGGCCGTGCTGGCCGTCATCGGCACCTCCCTGCCGGGCGCCCTGCGCGCCTTCCTGCTCACCCTCGCGGTCGTCGACGACCTGTTCGCGATCCTGATCATCGCGGTCTTCTTCACCGCCCGGATCGACTTCGCCGCGCTCGGCGGCGCGGTCCTCGGCCTCGCCGTCTTCTGGCTGCTACTGCGGAAGGGCGTACGCGGCTGGTACGTGTACGTGCCGCTCGCGCTTGTCATCTGGGCGCTGATGTACAACAGCGGCGTACACGCGACCATCGCCGGTGTCGCCATGGGCCTGATGCTGCGCTGCACCACCCGCAAGGGTGAGCAGCACTCCCCCGGCGAGCACATCGAGCATCTGGTGCGGCCGCTGTCGGCGGGGCTCGCCGTACCCCTGTTCGCACTCTTCAGCGCCGGCGTGAAGGTGTCCGGAGGGGCGCTCGGGGACGTGTTCGGCAAGCCCGAGACGCTCGGGGTGGTACTCGGGCTGGTGGTCGGCAAGACGGTCGGGATATTCGGCGGTACCTGGCTGACCGCCCGCTTCACCCGGGCCTCGCTCAGCGAGGACCTGGCGTGGGGCGACCTCTTCGCGGTCGCCTCGCTCGCCGGTATCGGCTTCACCGTGTCGCTGCTCATCGGTGAACTCGCCTTCGCCGGCGACGCCGTGCTCACCGGCGAGGTCAAGGCCGCCGTACTCACCGGCTCGCTGATCGCGGCCCTGTGCGCCACCGTGCTGCTGAAGATACGCAACACCCGCTACCGGCGGCTGGTCGAGGCCGAGGAGCGGGACGAGGACCTCGACGGCATCCCGGACGTCTACGAGCAGGACGACCCGGCGTACCACCTGCGGATGGCGGAGATCTACGACCGCAAGGCCGCCGAACACCGCCGCATAGCCGCCGAGAAAGCCGGGCAGGCCGCCGGATAGGGGCCGCCGAGGGCCCGCACGGGTACGACGCGCGTACCGAAGTGCCGGGCGGGGCAGGCGCGCAGGGCAACCGTCCGGCATGATCTGACGAGACGGTACAAAAGACGATGACAAGTACGCAGAGGGAGACCGCGATGAGCGCACCCGACGGCAGCCCGGTCGGTGCCGAACGCAGCATCGGCCAGTTGTTCGCCTCGGCCACGGCCGAGATGTCGGCGCTGGTGCACGACGAGATCGCGCTGGCCAAGGCCCAGCTGAAGCAGGACGTCAAGCGGGGCGCGACGAGCGGCGGCGCCTTCTCGGCGGCCGGTGTGCTCCTGCTGTTCTCCCTGCCGATGCTCAACTTCGCGCTGGCGTACGGCATTCGGACCTGGAGCCACTGGAACCTCGCGATCTGCTTCCTGCTCTCCTTCGCAGCGAACGTCCTGGTGGCCGCCGGCCTCGCGCTGATCGGCGTGGTGTTCGCGAAGAAGGCCAAGAAGGGCCAGGGCCCGCAGAAGGTCGCCGCGTCGGTGAAGGAGACGGCGGGCGTACTGCAGAACGCCAAGCCGCATCCGCGTCCGGCACTCCCCAGGGATGACGTGCCGGCCATCGAGGCTGTGGGACGCTCGTCGTCATGAACGATCCCGCCCCCTCGGCCGTACGGCTCGAAGGCCCCTGGACCCACCGGGACGTCGCGGCGAACGGCGCGCGCTTCCACATCGCCGAGCTCGGCGACGGCCCGCTGGTCATGCTGGTGCACGGCTTCCCGGAGTTCTGGTGGGCCTGGCGGCATCAGCTGGTCGCGCTCGCCGACGCGGGCTTCCGGGCCGTCGCCATGGACCTCAGGGGGGTCGGCGGCAGCGACCGGACCCCGCGCGGCTACGACCCGGCCAATCTCGCCCTCGACATCACCGGCGTGATCCGCTCCCTCGGCGAGCCGGACGCCGCGCTGGTCGGTCACGACCTGGGCGGCTATCTGGCGTGGACGGCGGCCGCCATGCGCCCCAAGCTGGTACGACGGCTCGCAGTCGTGTCCATGCCGCACCCGCGGCGCTGGCGCGCGGCGATGCTCCGGGACCGCCGGCAGTCCACCGCCGCCTCCTACATCTGGGGCTTCCAGCGGCCATGGGTGCCCGAGCGGCAGCTCATCGCCGACGACGGCGCGCTGGTCGGCCGGCTGATCCGGGACTGGTCCGGGCCGCGGCTGCCCGAGGACGAGACGGTGGAGACCTACCAGCGGGCCATGTGCATCCCGTCCACCGCGCACTGCTCGATCGAGCCGTACCGCTGGCTGGTGCGCTCGCTGGCCCGCCCGGACGGCATCCAGTTCAACCGCCGGATGAAGCGCCCGGTGCGCGTCCCGACCCTGCATCTGCACGGTTCCCTGGACCCGGTGGCCCGCACCCGCAGCGCGGCCGGCTCCGGCGAGTACGTCGAAGCCCCGTACCGCTGGCGGCTGTTCGACGGCCTCGGGCACTTCCCGCACGAGGAGGACCCGGCCGCGTTCTCCACCGAACTGGTCAACTGGCTGAAAGACCCCGAGCCCGATCGGTGACCGCGCCGATGCGCCCGGTATCCGGATCTGCACACCTGTTCTACGAACGGCCACATGCCCCGCGCATAGGCCGATTGAGGGCCGTGCCGGAGGTTATCGACCTTGGGGCGGGGGCAGACGTCGGGGTATGGGCTGGACGCACGACTACAGTGACGCACCCCGCAACCGCCGTACGACAGGCGGTCTGAACTCCCATCGAGGAGCCGCCCCGCAGTTGCCGGGCACGGACCTCAGGGTGGGGATTCCGCACATCCTGCGGCGCCGGGCCCGCTGGGTCTCGGTCCGCCTGCGCCATACCCGCGCATGATCCCTCACAGTGCGCAGCTGTCGGTCCCGACCTGCTGATTCGCGGTACGACCCCGGGCGATGTCCGCCTGGATCTCGTCGGCCGTGAGGGCGTACCCGGTGTCCGCGTCGTCCAGTGACTTCGCGAAGACGACCCCGTACACCTTGCCCTGGGGCGTGAGCAGCGGGCCGCCGGAGTTGCCCTGGCGGACGGTCGCGTAGAGCGAGTAGACGTCACGGCGGACGGTGCCTCGGTGGTAGATGTCCGGGCCGTTGGCGGTGATACGGCCGCGCACGCGGGCGGCACGGACGTCGTACGACCCGTTCTCCGGGAACCCGGCGACGATCGCGCTGTCGCTGGTCGCCGCGTCCGCCGCGGAGAACTTCAGGGCCTTCGCCGGCAGATCTGGCACATCGAGTACGGCGATGTCGCGCTGCCAGTCGTAGAGGACGACCTTGGCGTCGTACTTGCGGCCCTCGCCGCCGATCTGGACGGTGGGTTCGTCGACGCCGCCGACCACGTGCGCGTTGGTCATGACACGGCGGTCGGCGAAGACGAAGCCGGTGCCCTCCAGGATCTTGCCGCAGCTCTGCGCGGTGCCCGTCACCTTGACGATGGACCGCTTGGCGGTGGTGGCCACCACGCTGTGCGCGAGGGCGGGGTCGGGCGGCGAGACATCGGTGATCGGCTCGTTGGCGAACGGGCTGAAGACCTGCGGGAAGCCGTTCTGCGCGAGGACCGTGGAGAAGTCCGCGAACCAGGTGTCGGCCTGGTTGGGCAGCGCTCTGGACACCCCGAGGAGCACCTTGGAGTTACGGACCTCCTTGCCGAGCGTCGGCAGCGTGGTACCCGCGAGCGCGGAGCCGATCAGCCAGGCGACCAGCAGCATCGCCAGCACGTTGACCAGCGCGCCGCCGGTGGCGTCCAGCGCGCGGGCCGGGGACCAGGTGATGTACCGGCGCAGCTTGTTGCCCAGATGCGTGGTCAGCGCCTGGCCGACCGAGGCGCAGACGATGACGACGACCACGGCGACCACCGCGGCGGTCGTGCTCACCTCGGCGTTGTCGGTCACCGCGTCCCAGATCACCGGCAGGACGTAGACGGCGACGAGGCCGCCGCCCAGGAAGCCGATCACCGACAGGATGCCGACGACGAATCCCTGGCGGTAGCCGACGATCGCGAACCACACGGCGGCGACCAGCAACAGGATGTCCAGCACATTCACGGTGGACACCCTGTCATGACCGCCAGTCGAGCGGGACCAGCTTCTCGCGGTCCCAGGAGCGCTCCCATCCCGCGTAGTGGAGCAGCCGGTCGATCACCCCGGCCGTGAACCCCCACACCAAGGTCGATTCGACCAGGAATGCCGGACCTCGGTGGCCGCTGGGGTGCACGGCGGTGGCCCGGTTGGCCGGATTCGTGAGATCCGCCACGGGGACCGTGAAGACCCTCGCCGTCTCGTTCGGATCCACCACCCCCACCGGGCTCGGCTCGCGCCACCAGCCCAGCACCGGGGTGACCACGAAGTGGCTGACCGGGATGTACAGCCTGGGCAGCACCCCGAACAGCTGCACACCGGCCGGATCGAGCCCGGTCTCCTCCTCCGCCTCGCGGAGAGCGGCCCGCAGCGGCCCGTCGGCCTTCGGGTCGCCGTCCTCGGGGTCGAGGGCGCCACCGGGGAACGAGGGCTGCCCGGCGTGCGAGCGCAGCGAGCCGGCGCGTTCCATGAGCAGCAACTCCGGCCCCTGCTCACCCTCGCCCTCGCCGAACAGGATCAGCACGGCCGACTGCCGTCCCGCGCCGTTCTCCGGCGGCAGGAAGCGGCTCAGCTGGACCGGCTGGACCGTCTCGGCGGCCCGCACCACCGGGTCCAGCCACTCCGGCAGGCCGTCCTTGCTGAGTGCCACACCCGCGTGCGGATCCCCCGTGTGCGCCTTGCCGCCCTGTGTCATGGCGTCCCCCGTCCTGCCCTACTGCCCCCGCCTGCCCGTTCCAACGCCCGAAGACTCCTTGATCGTTCCGTCTCTCGCCCCTCAGAAGATCCCTAGGTCATGTCCCTGATGCGGCGCCCAGCGGCGGCGCCGGCCTGCCACCCGCGTCCAGATACGCCCGCGGCGGGTTGAGGCGCTGGCCGGGGAAGCCGCCCTTCTCGTACTTGAGCAGCTTCCGCGCCTTCTCCGGGTCGGTCTCGCCCTCGCCGTAGGCCGGGCAGAGCGGCGCGATGGGACAGACCCCGCAGGCGGGCTTGCGGGCGTGGCACATCCGGCGGCCGTGCCAGATCACGTGGTGCGAGAGGTCGGTCCAGTCGCTCTTGGGGAACAACGCGCCGACGGCCGCCTCGATCTTGTCGGGGTCGGTCTCCGCGGTCCACCGCCACCGGCGCACCAGGCGCTGGAAGTGCGTGTCCACGGTGAGGCCGGGGCGCCCGAAGGCGTTGCCCAGCACCACGAAAGCGGTCTTGCGGCCGACGCCGGGCAGCTTCACGAGGTCTTCGAGCCGCCCCGGGACCTCGCCCCCGAACGACTCCACCAGGCCCTTGGAGAGCCCTATCACCGACTTGGTCTTGGCCCGGAAGAAACCGCACGGCCGGAGGATCTCCTCGACCTCCTCCGGGTTGGCCTCGGCCAGTTCCTCGGGGGTGGGGTACTTCGCGAACAGCGTCGGGGTGGTCTGGTTGACACGCAGGTCGGTGGTCTGGGCGGAGAGCACCGTGGCGATCAGGAGCTGGAAGGGGTTCTCGAAGTCCAGCTCGGGGTGGGCGTAGGGATACACCTCGGCGAGCTCGCGGTCGATCCGGCGGGCGCGGCGGACCAGGGCGGTGTGCGACTCGGGCTTCCAGGCCGCCTGCGGCTTCTCGGCAGCGGCCTTCTTGGACGCGGCCGCCTTGGACGCGGGCACCTTGGACGCGGGCACCTTGGACGCGGGCGGCTTGGACGCGGGCGGCTTCGAAGCCGTCAGCCCGGCAGCGGTCTTCGCCGGTGCCGTCTTCGTCTCCACGGCCTTCGTCTCCACGGCCTTCTTCGCCACTACCTTCTTCTGCGCTGCCTTCTTCTGCGCCGTCTTCTTCGTCGCGACCGGAGTCTTCGCGGCAGCGACCTTCTTTACGGCCTTTGCCGCTTTTGTTGCCTTTTTCGGCTCACTAGGGACAGCATCGGACCCCTGTTCGCCCACAGCGGAATCACGACGTACAACCACCCGCCCAGCCCCCTTGGCCTGTGCTCTCACCGGCGTTTTGGACACCCGGCCAGCCTAGAGCCCGGCACCGACATCCGCCCCGGACCCGGAAGATCAGCCCCCGATTGGACCCCTGCCGCTTACCTCGGCACACCTGTGCGGCATCCTTGTGACAGATCACACTGTTTGATTCCTCCGGCAAAATGGGGAGCACGGTCCCCTGGTACCAAGGGGGAGCAAGATCCCCTGAGCAGGTCGACAAGGAGAGAACTCGTGGACGACGTTCTGCGGCGCAACCCGCTCTTCGCGGCGCTCGATGACGAGCAGTCCGCGGAGCTGCGTGCCTCCATGAGTGAGGTGACCCTCGCACGTGGCGACTCCCTGTTCCACGAGGGCGACCCGGGCGACCGGCTTTATGTCGTCACCGAGGGCAAGGTCAAGCTCCACCGCACCTCCCCCGACGGCCGCGAGAACATGCTCGCCGTCGTCGGCCCCGGCGAGCTGATCGGCGAGCTGTCGCTGTTCGACCCGGGCCCGCGTACGGCGACGGCGACCGCGCTGACCGAGGTCAAGCTGCTGGGCCTGGGCCACGGCGACCTCCAGCCCTGGCTGAACGCCCGCCCGGAGGTGGCCACCGCCCTGCTGCGCGCCGTCGCCCGCCGGCTGCGCAAGACCAACGACGCCATGTCCGACCTGGTCTTCTCCGACGTCCCGGGCCGGGTCGCGCGCGCCCTGCTGGACCTGTCGCGCCGCTTCGGCGTGCAGTCCGAGGAGGGCATCCACGTCGTCCACGACCTCACGCAGGAGGAGCTGGCCCAGCTGGTCGGCGCGTCCCGCGAGACCGTGAACAAGGCGCTGGCGGACTTCGCCCAGCGTGGCTGGCTGCGCCTGGAGGCGCGGGCGGTGATCCTGCTGGACGTCGAGCGTCTGGCGAAGCGGTCTCGATAGGCGCCGGTTTCTGGGGGCCACCGCCCCCAGACCTTCGCATCGGCCTTCGGCCGCGTCCTCAAGCACCGGACGGGCTGATATTGGGTTCCCATGCCTGAAACAGTCGCGTCCCGGGGTCTCGATCCCCTGGGCTTCATCGAACGCGAGGGCTCGCACGCGCGCGTGCCGCACGTCTTCCGCCCCGTGGTCGCCGCCGCCCGCGACCGGCTCCTGGACGTCTTCGGGGCGCGACTGGACAGCGCCTACCTCAACGGGTCGATCCCGCGCGGCACCGCGCGCGTGGGACGCAGCGACCTGGACCTGGTGGCCGTCCTGCGCGCGGAGCCGACCGGTGCCGACCGGGACGCGGCCCGTGCCCTCGGCGAGGCCGTCGACAAGGAGTTCCCGGAGATCGACGGGGTCGGAACCCTGCTCTACTCCCGCACGCGGGTGCTCAGCGAGCTGGAGCGGTACGACATCGGCTGGTTCGTGGCCTGCCTGTGCACTCCGCTGCTCGGCGAGGACCTCGCGGAGTTCCTGCCCCGCTACCGCCCCGACTCGCTGCTGGCCCGCGAGACCAACGGCGACCTGGCCCGGTACCTGCCGCGCTGGCGGGACCGGATCGCGGCCGCGGGCGACGCCGAGGAGGCCCTGCGGCCCCTGGTGCGCTTCATGTCACGGCACCTCGTCCGCACCGGCTTCACCCTCGTCATGCCCCGCTGGAACGGCTGGACCAGCGATCTGCGGGAGATGGCCGAGGCGTTCGCCGACTTCTACCCGGAGCGATCCGAACAGCTGCGCCGCGCGGCCGGGTTGGGGTACGAGCCGGTCGGCGACCGCGCGGCGCTGCGGACATATGTCGACGACCTGGGCCCGTGGCTGGCGGACGAGTACGCGCGCGTGCACGGTGTGAAGGCGCCCAGACCCGAGGGCTGGGAGTAGTTCCAGGGATCTATTCGGCCCAGGCACGCTCCAGCTGGGTGCGGAAGGTGGCGGGCTTTCGCCCGATCAGCTCGGCCAGCGTCGAGTCGACAGCGGCGAACTCGCCGTTCCGCGCCGCGGCGAAGATGCTCAGCATCAGGTCGGCGATCGGGGCCGGGGCGCCGTGCGCCAGGGCCTGCTCGCGGAAGACGTCGTCCGGGACGACGGTGCGGGTGAAGGGCCTTCCGGTGGTCTCGGACGCGATCTCGGCGACGGTGTCGAAGTCGAGCGCTGCCGGGCCTGTGAGCGGCGGGGTGGGGCCCTCGAAGCGGGCCTCCTCGGCGAGGATCACCGCGGTGGCCTCGGCGAGGTCGTCGTGGCCTGTCCAGGCGACGGGGCCGTCGGCGGGCAGGGCGATGTCGCCGGTGTGGCGGGTGGACTCGAGGAACTGCAGGGCGCTGGAGGCGTAGAAGCCGTTGCGCAGCGCGGTCCAGGGCAGGCCGGTGGCGCGCAGCAGGTTCTCGGTCTGGGCGTGGTCGCGGCATGCCTGGAAGCGGGAGCCGTCGGCGGCGCCCATCTGGCTGGTGTAGAGAATGCGGCCTACGCCGGCCTGGACGGCCGCGTCGATGGCGGCGCGGTGGCCGCTGACGCACTCCTGGCCCGTGCGGTCGAGGGAGACGAGGAGCAGTTGCTCGGCGCCCTCGAAGGAGTGCGCGAGCGAGGCGGGGTCGTCGAAGCTGCCCTGCCGGACGCGGACGCCGCGACCGGCGAGGTCCTGGGCCTTGCGGGGGTCGCGCACGCTGACGCCGACGCGGTCGGCGGGTACGCGCTCCAGGAGGCGCTCGACGGTGCGGCGGCCGAGCTTTCCGGTGGCTCCGGTGACGATGATCATTGGGTTCTCCCGACGCTGCTTCCGATGGAATCACTCACAAGGTAACACTGGAATTTCCGATGGAAACAGTTCCTCGGTATCATCGGTTCATGGATACGCGTGACGCAACCGGCAGCCCTCGGCGCCGCATCGTCGAGGCAGCCGTCGCGCTGCTGGAGAAGGGCGGCCCTGACGCGGTGAGCACCCGCGCGGTCGCCGCCGCGGCTGGAATGCAGCCCCCGGCGATCTACCGCCTCTTCGGCGACAAGGAGGGGCTCCTCGAGGCCGTCGCCGAGCACGGCTACGCGCAGTTCCTGGAGAGAAAGCACGCGCAGCTCGACCCCGCCCCACAGGACCCGGTGGAGGAGCTGCGCCGCGGCTGGGACATGGTGGTCGAGTTCGGGGTCTCGCGCCCCGAGTTGTTCGCGGTGATGAACCGGGCCGTCGGCCAGGGATCGGACGCAGCACACCACGCGGGCCTGGAGATCCTCCATGGGCGGGTGCGTCGGCTGGCGGCCGGGGGATGGTTGCGGGTCGACGAGGAGCTGGCAGCCCAGATCATCCAGGCAACCGGCCAGGGAGCGGTCACCGTCTGGCACTCCACCCCCGCGGACCGCCGCAACCGGGCGCTGTTGACCATCCTGCGCGAGTCCATGGTCGCGGCCGTCACTCGTGCCGAGCCGGTGGTCCCCGCCGCCGAGTCCCGTTCCGCCGCGGCGGCCCGCGCGCTGCGCGCCGCCCTCCCCGACGACGCCGATGTCCTGAGCGACGCCGAGCAGCACCTGCTGCGTGAGTGGCTCACGCGCCTGGCGGCGGACGGTGGCGCACCGCATGCCTGATCGTGCGTCAGGCCCCGACGTGCGGGGTGAACCCCGAGGAGAGATCGTGCGATGAAGCGGCGTCCACGAGATGAGACAGTGGGCGACCACACGGCTCCGGTCGGCTTCCCCGTGCCCAGAACACGCCGCCAACCTTGATCACGTCTCCGCCGCGCACTGTTGCCAACGCTCGTGGTCAATACAGCTAGATCAGCCCGTGCTCGCCGAGGTAGTCCAGCTGGGCCCGTACCGACAGCTCCGCGGCCGGCCACAGGGAGCGGTCCACGTCCGCGTAGACGTGGGCGACGACCTCGGCCGGACCGTGGTGGCCGTTCTCCACGGCCGTCTCGACCTGGGCGAGCCGGTGGGCGCGGTGGGCCAGATAGAACTCGACGACGCCCTGGGCGTCGTCCAGGACGGGTCCGTGGCCCGGCAGCACCGTGTGGACGCCGTCGTCGACGGTCAGGGAGCGCAGCCGGCGCAGCGAGTCCAGATAGTCGCCCAGACGGCCGTCCGGGTGGGCCACGACCGTCGTGCCGCGCCCCAGGACGGTGTCGCCGGTCAGGATCGCGCGGTCGGCCGGGAGGTGGAAGCTGAGGGAGTCGGCGGTGTGACCGGGTGTGGGTACGACCCGGAGCTCCAGGCCGCCGGTCGTGATCACGTCGCCGGCCGCCAGTCCCTCGTCGCCCAGGCGCAGCGCCGGGTCGAGGGCACGCACGCGCGTGCGGGTCAGCTCGGCGAAGCGGGCGGCGCCCTCGGCGTGGTCGGGGTGGCCGTGGGTCAGCAGGGTGAGCGCGATGCGCTTGCCGGCCTTCTCGGCCGTGTCGACGACGTTCTTGAGGTGGCCGTCGTCCAGCGGGCCGGGGTCGATCACCACGGCCAGGTCGGATTCGGGCTCGGCGACGATCCAGGTGTTGGTGCCGTCCAGGGTCATCACGGAGGCGTTGGGGGCCAGCACGTTGACGGCCCGCGCGGTGGCGGGACCCGAGAGGACCCCGCCGCGCGGCTGGCCGGGCAGGGCTGCTGCGTTCGTCATGCTCAGGCTCCCCCGGTCGTGAGGTCGGTCGGTATGCGCTTGGTGAACTCGCCGTGGCCCGGCCAGGTCAGGACGATCTCGCCGCCCTCCAGGCGGGCGCGGGCCAGAACCGGGGTCATGTCCCGCGCGGGCGCGGCCGCGAGCGTCTCGGCGGCCGTGGCGTACGGCGTCAGCTGGCGCAGGGTCGCGATGGTGGGCGGCATCATCAGCAGTTCGCCCTTGTCGTAGCCGGCGGCCGCCTCCGCCGGGCGGATCCACACCGTGCGGTCGGCCTCCGTGGAGGCGTTCCGGGTGCGCTGGCCCTCCGGGAGGGCGGCGACGAAGAACCAGGTGTCGTAGCGGCGAGTTTCGAACTCCGGGGTGATCCAGCGTGTCCAGGCGCCCAGCAGGTCCGAGCGGAGGACCAGGCCCCGCCGGTCCAGGAACTGGGCGAAGGACAGGTCACGGGCGACCAGGGCCGCGCGGTCGGCCTCCCAGTCGTCCCCGGTGGTGTCCCCGACCACGGCGTCGGCGGCCGGGCCCGCGAGCAGGACGCCGGCCTCCTCGTACGTCTCCCGCACCGCCGCGCAGACGATCGCCTGGGCGGCCGCCTCGTCGACGCCGAGCCGCTGCGCCCACCACGCGCGCGTGGGGCCCGCCCAGCGGACCTGGTGGTCGTCGTCACGCGGGTCGACACCGCCGCCCGGATACGCGTACGCGCCTCCGGCGAAGGCCATGGAGGCGCGTCTGCGCAGCATGTGGACGACGGGACCGCCGGGGGTGTCCTTCAGGAGCAGGACGGTCGCGGCGCGCTTCGGGGACACCGGCGCGAGGGTGCCCTCCGCGTGCGCGCGGATGCGGTCCGGCCACTCCGGGGGATACCACTGTCCATCGGCCATTACCGGAGGCTATCCCGTGGGGAGCGAATGTTCGAGAGGGGGCTCCGGGGCCCCCGGCGGTGCCACGGGGCGGCCGGACGCGGCCGCGGCGGTGGCCGGATGCGACCACGCCGGCGGCCGGATGCCGGTCGCGAGAGCAGCCGGATGCCGTAACAGCAGTTGCCGGATGCGATCGCGTCCGCGGCCGGCCGGACGCGGACGCGGCGGCAGCCGCGGCCGGATGCGGTTACGGCAGCTGCCGGATGCGGTCGCGACAGCAGCCGGATGCCGTAACAGCAGCTGCCGGATGCGATCACGTCCGCGGCCGGACGGACGCGACCACGTCGGCGGCCGGACGCGGTCGCGGCAGCAGCCGGACGCGGACGCGGCGGCAGCCGGATGCGATTACGTCGGCGGCCGCGGCCGGATGCGGTTACGGCAGCAGTTCGACCTGGACCTCGACCTCGACCGGTGCGTCCAGCGGCAGCACCGCGACGCCCACCGCGCTGCGCGCGTGCACGCCCTTGTCGCCGAGGACCTCGCCGAGCAGCTCGCTGGCGCCGTTGATCACGCCGGGCTGGCCGGTGAAGTCGGCCGCGGAGGCGACGAAGCCGACGACCTTCACCACACGCGCGATGCGGTCCAGGTCACCGGCGACGGACTTCACGGCGGCCAGGGCGTTCAGCGCGCAGGTGCGGGCCAGTTCCTTGGCCTCCTCCGCGGTGACCTCGGCGCCGACCTTGCCGGTGACCGGGAGCTTGCCGTCCACCATCGGCAGCTGGCCGGAGGTGTAGACGTACGCACCCGACCGGACGGCCGGCTGGTAGGCGGCGAGCGGCGGGACGACCGCCGGCAGCGAAAGACCGAGTTCGGCCAGCTTGGCCTCGACGGCGCTCGTCACGGCTTCTCCCGCTTCAGGTAGGCCACGAGCTGCTCGGGGTTGTTGGGCCCGGGCACGACCTGGACGAGCTCCCAGCCGTCCTCGCCCCAGGTGTCCAGAATCTGCTTCGTGGCATGGACGAGCAGCGGCACGGTTGCGTATTCCCACTTGGTCATGGGCCGACTGTATCCGCTGTGACGAACGGGACACGTGGCCGACCGCCGGGCAGGTCACGGCGGTCGGCCACCGGCCCCGGCGGCCGACCGCACGCACGGTTGTCCACAGCCTCCCGCGTGAGTGTCCGGCCGACTGGTTAGTCTCGAAGATGTGAGCAGGCTCCAGGTCGTCAGCGGCAAGGGCGGGACCGGAAAGACGACGGTCGCCGCCGCACTCGCGCTGGCCCTCGCGACTGAGGGGAAGCGGACGCTTCTCGTGGAGGTCGAGGGTCGGCAGGGCATCGCCCAGCTCTTCGAGACGGAGGCGTTGCCCTATGAGGAGCGGAAAATCGCGGTCG
Organism: Streptomyces sp. NPDC051105; assembly: GCF_040682795.1. Lineage (NCBI taxonomy): Bacteria > Bacillati > Actinomycetota > Actinomycetes > Kitasatosporales > Streptomycetaceae > Streptomyces > Streptomyces sp. NPDC051105. Next base: position 140,667 of record NZ_JBFBBR010000010.1, read on the forward strand.
CGCCGGGAGGCGGTGAGGTCTATGCGCTGGCCATCGATCCCGAACTGGCCCTTCTGGACTACCTCCAGATGTTCTACAAGCTCGGCGGGGCCGGCCGGGCCCTGAAGAAGCTCGGCGCGATCGACTTCGCCACCACAGTCGCGCCGGGACTGAGAGACGTCCTCCTGACCGGCAAGGCGTGCGAGGCGGTGCGCAGGAAGGACAAGGCCGGCCGTTTCATCTACGACTACGTCGTCATGGACGCCCCGCCGACCGGCCGCATCACCCGCTTCCTGAACGTGAACGACGAGGTGGCCGGGCTCGCCAAGATCGGCCCGATACACAATCAGGCGCAGGCCGTGATGCGGGTGCTGAAGTCCAAGGAGACGGCCGTGCACCTGGTCACCCTCCTGGAGGAGATGCCGGTCCAGGAGACCGCCGACGGCATCGCGGAACTGCGCGCCGCGCGGCTGCCGGTGGGCCGGGTCATCGTGAACATGGTCCGGCCGGAGGTGTTGGACGCGGCCGACCTGGAACTCGTACGGACGGTGCCGCGCACCGCCGTGGCGCAGGCGCTGTCGGCCGCGGGGCTGGGCGGGGCGCGGCGTGGCGGGAAGGCCGGGCAGCTGGTGGACCCGCTGCTCGCCCAGGCCGCCGAGTACGCCGAGCGGTATGCGCTGGAGCACGAGCAGCGCGCGGTCCTCGCCGAGCTGGACCTGCCGCGGCACGAACTGCCGCTGCTCGCCGAGGGAATGGACCTGGCGGGCCTGTACGAACTCGCCACCGAGCTGCGGAAACAGGGGATGTCATGACTTCGGACCCGGACTCGGAGCCGACGCAGGACGGTACGCGCCGACTGGCCCACGCGCCCGCGCTCGATGTCGACGCGCTGCTCGACGACCCGAACACCCGGATCGTGGTGTGCTGCGGCTCGGGCGGGGTCGGGAAGACGACGACCGCGGCGGCGCTGGGGCTGCGGGCGGCCGAGCGCGGCCGCAAGGTGGTCGTGCTCACCATCGACCCGGCCAAGCGGCTGGCACAGTCCATGGGCATCGACTCGCTCGACAACGTGCCACGGAAGGTGAAGGGCACCGAGGACCGAGCAGGGGCACCGCACGGCGACTCGGCCGAGGACGGCGGGCGGCGGGCCGACGGCGACACGGCGGAGGAGAGCGGGCAACGGACCGGCGGCGACTCGGCCGAGGACGGCGGGCACCGGACCGGCGGCGACTCGGCGGAGGAGAGCGGGCAACGGACCGGCGGCGAACTGCACGCCATGATGCTCGACATGAAGCGCACCTTCGACGAGGTCGTCGAGGCGCACGCGGACGCCGAGCGGGCGGCCGCCATCCTGGCCAACCCCTTCTACCAGTCGCTCTCGGCGGGCTTCGCGGGCACGCAGGAGTACATGGCGATGGAGAAGCTGGGCCAGTTGCGGGCCCGGGACGAGTGGGACCTGATCGTCGTCGACACCCCGCCCTCCCGCTCCGCGCTGGACTTCCTGGACGCGCCGAAGCGGCTGGGCTCCTTCCTGGACGGCAAACTGATCCGTCTGCTCACCGCGCCGGCGAAGCTGGGCGGCCGGGCGGGCATGGCCTTCCTGAACGTCGGCATGTCGATGATGACCGGCACGCTCGGCAAGCTGCTCGGCGGGCAACTACTGAAGGACGTCCAGACGTTCGTGGCCGCGATGGACACGACGTTCGGCGGGTTCCGCACGCGCGCGGACGCGACGTACAAGCTGCTTCAGGCGCCCGGTACGGCGTTCCTGGTGGTGGCGGCTCCGGAGCGGGACGCGTTGCGTGAGGCCGCGTACTTCGTGGAGCGGCTGGCCGCGGAGGACATGCCGCTGGTCGGTCTGGTCCTCAACCGCGTCCATGGCAGCGGCGCCGACCGGCTGTCCGCCGAGCGTGCGCTCGCCGCCGCGGAAAATCTCGAGGTCGCGGAAAATCTTGAGGAGCCCCGCATTGTGGATCAGGGTGACGGGAAAGCTGGACTTCGTAACTCTCCCGACACGTACGGCAGTTCTGAATCATCCGCGTCCGAGTCCGACGGCTCCCCCTCGTCCGGACTCGAGGCGACGACGACGCCCCAGGCACCTCAGGCACCCCAGGCAGACGAATCCCCCTCGTCCCAGCCCGGGCCTGACGCGTCCGAGCCCGACTCCTCCGGTGGCCCGGACCGCACCGTCGACCAGCTCACCGCAAGCCTGCTGAGGCTGCACGTCGAGCGCATGCAGCTGCTCTCCCGTGAGCAGCGCACACGTGACCGCTTCACCGCGCGCCACCCCGAGGTGGCCATGGTGGAAGTGGCCGCGCTGCCCGGCGATGTGCACGACCTCGCGGGACTGCGGGACATCGGCGACCGGCTCGCGGCCGGCCGGCCGGAGCTCCCGTAGCCGTATGCCCGTAGTCGGCCAGGGCCCGTAGCCGCATGCCGACAGTCGGCCACAGGCCCGTAGTCACATGCCCGTAGTCGGCCGCAGGCCCGTAGTCGTATGCCCGCCTGGGTTCCGGGGGGCGTATGCCCTCGGCGAGTTCGGCAGGTGGTTCAGTCCGGGTGGTTCAGTCGGTGGTGCGCCGGGTGACTCAGCTCACCGCCGCGTAGTTCTCGTACACCTCGTCGCTGTCGAGGGGGACGATGCCGGTCCCCCGCTCGTACTCCGAGCGCGCTGTCTCCAGGAGCCTGCGCCAGGAGGTCACGGTGGGCCGCCTGCGCAGCAGTGCGCGGCGCTCCCGCTCGGTCATTCCTCCCCACACGCCGAACTCGACGCGATTGTCCAGCGCATCGGCCAGGCATTCGGTGCGTACCGGACATCCGGTGCACACCGCCTTGGCCCTGTTCTGCGCTGCTCCTTGAACGAACAGTTCATCCGGATCGGTAGTGCGGCAGGCAGCCTGCGCACTCCAGTCGGTTACCCAGCCCATACCGGCGCCGTCCTCTCCCGAATCGAGGCTCCCCCACGGCGGCAGCGGCATATTCACCGCCGCCAGTTGAGGACGTTACGGAAGGTGGGCACAGCGCAACACCCCCTTCGGGCCCAATCTTGAATGGCCCGAACGGACTATGGGTAAGCGGCAGATCACCCGCGGGAGTGAGCTGGCGACATGCGTGATCATTCCGGCAAACCGGGACAGCTATGGTGCGCCACAACGGACGCCGGATGACACACGAGGCGGATTCGGACACACCATCAACACATCACCCGAAAAAAAGTGGGCGGGTTCCGGAACGATTCGGGGTCGCCGGACGTATTGATACGTGGCCGCGCTGCTGTGACAGTTGAGAGCAGCTTAGGCCAAGGCCTGCGCGCGTGTCCGGCGAATGGCAAGGTAGGCCGTTCATGTCGTCGCGCCGTCGGCGAGGCGCCACCATGCCGTCAGACGGATCGGATCGCAGCGCACCCCGTGTTCTGGTCGCGTCGTCCTCTATGTCACGATCCGGCACTCGAACATCCCGAGAGCCGCCCGCTCACGCGGAATGCTCATCCCTACGGATTAGGCTGCCCCCATGCCAAAGAAGCGCTCGGGCGGTGGTCTGTCGGCCACGCAGCAGGCCGCCAAGTTCCTCGGTGTCAGTGTGCTCGCGGGAGCCGTGATGGCGGGCATCGCGCTGCCCGCGGCCGGCGCCCTGGGCCTCGCGGCCAAGGGTTCGGTCCAGGGCTTCGACGACATCCCCGCCAACCTCAAGAGCCCGCAGCTCAGCCAGCGGACCAGGATCCTCGACAGCCAGGGCAACCAGATCGCCCAGGTCTACTCCCGTGACCGCACGGTGGTGGACCTCAAGGAGATCTCGCCGTACATGCAGAAGGCGATCGTCGCGATCGAGGACTCGCGCTACTACCAGCACGGCGCCGTCGACCTGAAGGGCGTCCTGCGCGCGCTGAACAAGAACGCGGTGAGCGGCGGGGTCGCCCAGGGCGCCTCCACACTCACCCAGCAGCTGGTGAAGAACTACTTCATCGAGGAGGCCGGCGACGACCCCACCAAGGTTGCCGAGGCCACCCAGCAGACCCTCGGCCGCAAGGTCAAGGAGCTGAAGTACGCGATCCAGCTGGAGGAGAAGCTCGGCAAGAAGAAGATCCTCGAGAACTACCTGAACATCACCTTCTTCGGCGAGCAGGCCTACGGCATCGAGGCCGCCTCCCAGCGCTACTTCTCCCAGCACGCCAAGAATCTCAACCTCCAGCAGTCGGCCCTGCTGGCCGGCATCGTGCAGTCGCCCAGCCGCTACGACCCGGTCAACGACGAGGCCGAGGCCACCAAACGGCGCAACGTCGTCCTTGAGCGCATGGCCCAACTCGGCGACATCTCCCAGGCGGAGGCCGACAAGGCCAAGGAAGCACCGCTCGGTCTGCATGTCACCCAGCCCAAGAACGGCTGCATCACCGCCACCAAGGGCGCCGGGTTCTTCTGCAAGTACGTCGAGAAGGTCTTCCTCACCGACCCTGCCTTCGGCAAGACCGCCGCGGCGCGCGCCAAGCTCTGGAACCAGGGCGGCCTGACCATCCGTACCACCCTGGACCCGCAGGCCCAGGAGTCGGTGCAGACCTCGATCAAGGACCACGTCTACAAGGCCGACTCGGTCGCCGCGGCCGCCACCCTCGTGGAGCCCGGCACCGGCAAGATCCTGGCGATGGGCCAGTCGAAGCCGTACGGCTACAACAAGAACGAGACCGAGTACAACTTCTCGGTCGACCGCGACTACGGCGGCTCCAACTACGGCTTCCCGACGGGTTCGACGTTCAAGCCGTTCGTGGCCGCGGCCGCCATCGAGGGCGGCAAGCCGGCGACGCAGGAGTACTCGGCGCCGTACAAGATGAACTACCCGAGCCCCGTCCAGCAGTGCGACGGCAAGCAGTGGGTCAACACGGACAACGAGCAGGTCGAGAACGAGAACGAGTCCGAGGTCGGGCCGTACCAGATGAAGAAGGCGATGGCGAAGTCCATCAACACCTACTTCGTCCAGCTGATCTCCGACATCGGCCTGTGCCCGGTCGTCAAGATGACCGACGCGCTCCACGTCCACCAGGGCGACGGCTCGAAGCTCCCGCAGACCCCGTCCATCGCCCTCGGCGCGATCGGCCTCTCCCCGCTGACCATGGCGAGCGCGTACGCCACCTTCGCCGACCGCGGTATGTACTGCACGCCGGTCGCCATCGAGTCGATCACCCAGAAGGTCGGCAACGAGCAGAAGTCCCTGCCCGTGCCCAAGTCGACCTGCTCGCGGGCGATGAGCGAGAAGACCGCCGACACCATCAACACCCTGCTGCGCGGAGTGGTCGACTCCGGTACCGGTCAGGAGGCCGGCCTGGACGACCGCGAGAGCGCCGGCAAGACGGGTACCACGGACTCCCGCAAGAACGCCTGGTTCGTCGGCTACACGCCGAACCTCGCGGGCGCGGTCTGGGTCGGCAGCGCCAAGCAGAACATCGAGATGAACCACATCACCATCGGCGGTGTCTACCACGACGAGGTCTTCGGCGCCGACACGCCCGGCCCGATCTGGAAGGACGCCATGACCGGCGCCCTGGAGGGCAAGCAGACGGAGTCCTTCAACCTCATCGACATCCCGGACGAGGACAACCACGACAAGGGCAACGGAAACGGCAATGGGGACGGCAACGGCCGCGGCGATGACACGGGCGGCCTGATCGGCGGTCTGATCGGCGGCGGCACGGGCGACGGCGGCACGACGGGCGGCGCGACCACCGCGGGCACCACCAACCCGACCCCGACCTTCTCCTTCCCCGACGGCTTCATCCAAGGCAACGGGAACGGCGGGAACAACGGGAACGGAGGACGCAGGGGCTGAGGCTGACCTGCCTCTGGCTTTCCTGCTGGATCTCCTGCCAACTTCCTGCTGGCTTCCTGCTGGCTTTCCTATCGGTACGACGGCGGGGCCGCGCCTCTGCGAGAGAGGCGCGGCC
>NZ_JBFBBR010000010.1:146584-217020 GCF_040682795.1 Streptomyces sp. NPDC051105
GGCCCCGGGTTTCCCTGCGGCACCTCGTCCCACAGCCCGGCTGGCTCCCTGCGGGCTGACACCCGGTTCCCCCGGGGGGGCCCCCCCCCTGCGCCCTCTCGCAGAGGCGCGGCCCCGCCGTCGTACCGCCCGAAGCCTCCGGTGCTGCCGGAGCCTCCAGGGCTTCCGGTGCCTCCAGGGCTTCCGGTGCTGCCGGTGCTGCCGGTGCCTCCGGTGCTGCCGGTGCCTCCGGTGTCTCCGGTGCTTCTGGTGTCAGCCCTGGAGCCGCTTCTTCACCGCGGCGGCGACGCGGCCGCCCTCGGCCAGTCCGGCCACCTTCGGGTTCACGATCTTCATCACGGCGCCCATGGCCCGCGGTCCCTCGGCGCCCGCCGCCTTCGCCTCCTCGACGGCCGCGGCGACGATCCCGCCCAGCTCCTCGTCGCTGAGCTGCTTGGGCAGGTACTCGTCGAGGAGCTCGCCCTCCGCCTTCTCCCGCTCGGCGCTCTCGGTACGGCCGCCCTGCGCGAAGGCCTCGGCCGCCTCCCGGCGCTTCTTCGCCTCCTTGGCGATCACCTTGAGCACCTCGTCGTCGGAGAGCTCGCGCTTCTCCTTGCCCGCGACCTCCTCCTTGGTGATCGCGGCGAGCGTCAGCCGGAGCGTCGAGGAGCGGAGCTCGTCACGTGCCTTGATCGCGGAGTTGAGGTCGTCGTGCAGCTTCGACTTGAGCGTGGTGGTCATGGCTCCGATTGTCGCAGGTGCCGCACGGGGGCCGCCCGCCGTTTTACCCGCCCTGTCGGCGGCCGGTCACGAGTCCCGCCACGCGTCTGACACGATGGTCATATGCGCGCTCGATACGGAGTACCCCTGGGAATCGCGGCGTTCGGGGCCGCCGGTGTGTTGTACGCGGCCGGCTTCGAGGTCCGTTCGTTCCGCCTGCGCCGGGTGACGGTCCCGGTCCTCCCGCCGGGGATGCGCCCGCTGCGCGTGCTCCAGGTCTCCGACATCCACATGGTGAGCGGGCAGCGCAAGAAGCAGCGCTGGCTGCGGTCGCTGGCGGGCCTGCGCCCGGACTTCGTGATCAACACGGGTGACAACCTGTCCGACCCGGAGGGCATCCCCGAGGTCCTGGACGCGCTCGGGCCCCTGATGGACTTTCCCGGCGCGTACGTCTTCGGCTCCAACGACTACTACGGTCCCAAACCCCGCAACCCCGCCCGCTACTTGCTGGAGAAGACGAGCGGCAAGCACGGCCTCAACGGCAATCCGCCGGTGGTCGGCGCGATCCACCTCCCGTGGGAGGACCTGCGGGACGCGTTCGACGGGGCGGGCTGGCTGAACCTGACGAACACACGCGGTGTCCTCAAGATCGAGGGCGTCTCGGTGGAACTGACGGGACTCGACGACCCGCACATCAAACGGGACCGGTACGTGCAGGTGGCGGGCGGCCCGTCCAGTACCGCGGACTTCTCGATGGGCGTGGTCCACGCCCCGTACCTGCGCGTCCTGGACGCCTTCACGGCCGACGGCTACCCCCTGATCCTGGCCGGCCACACGCACGGCGGCCAGCTCTGCGTCCCCTTCTACGGCGCCCTGGTCACCAACTGCGACCTGGACGCGGACCGCGTGAAGGGCCTCTCGCGGCACACGGCGGAGGGTCGTACGTCGTACCTCCACGTCTCGGCGGGCTGCGGCACGAACCGCTACACCCCGGTCCGCTTCGCCTGCCCGCCGGAGGCGACGCTGCTGACGTTGGTGGGGCGGGAGTAAGAGGGACGAGGCGAGGGCGGGGAGCCGGCCGGGAATCACCGGATCACCCGCCCGGGAACCGCCCTCTCCCCGGGTAACCCACCCACCGGGTAGCCGCTCGCCTCGTAACCCACTCGGCGTAGACCAACATGCCGTCCATGCCCCTTTCTTCCTACCTTGAGGGCATGACGGCTCCGATACCCCGGGACATCCCGGACCTCCCCGCGGTCCCGGGCACGCCCGTGCTGCTGCCCGGATACGTTCCGGCGACGGCGGTGGTGGCCCCCACCCGCCGCCCCCTGACCGCGGTGTTCCGCCTCCTGACGGCCGCGCTGGCGTCGGCGGGCGCGGCCCTGGAGCTGCTCCTGGGCAGCCCGGGGCGGATCATGAGCTACTTCGGGATACAGGCGGCGATCTTCCTGGCCCTGGTCAGCCTGGCCTCGGCCCGCCGCGCCTGGCAGGCATCCCGCCCGCTGACCTCGTCCCTGACCGGCGCGGCGCTGCTCTACATCGTGGCCTCGGCCTTGGTCTACCACCTGCTCCTAGGCCACACCACTCCCCCCTTCTCCATGACGGGGGCGGCACACCCGCCGGTGGCCTGGCACGGCCAGTGGCTGGCCCTGCAGCTCCTCTATACGGCGTCACCGGTGGCCGCGCTCGTGGACTGGCTCATCCTCACGCCCCCCGGTCGCCTCCACCTCCGCCAGACGGCGGCCTGGATGCTCTACCCCTTGGCCTACCTGGCGTTCTTCCTCACCCGAGCGGAGCTGCTCCTCCCCGGCACGCCGGGCCGCTACCTCTACCCCTTCCTGGACGCAGAGCAACACGGCTACCGCGGCGCCCTCGCCAACGCCCTCCTCGTGGGCCTCGCCTTCTACGCCCTGGCGGTGCTCCTGGTGGCCCTGGACCACACCCGCCCGAACCCGGTCGGCCGCCGCCCATAAACCGGATTTCGTCTCCAGCCACCAGTGGGCTAGAGTAAACGACGTCGCCGCGGCAAGCAGCACAGCAGCGACATCGGGGTGTAGCGCAGCTTGGCAGCGCGCTTCGTTCGGGACGAAGAGGTCGTGGGTTCAAATCCCGCCACCCCGACGCTGAAGTACCAGGTCAGGGGCCTGATCCGCATCGCGGGTCGGGCCCCTGAGTGGTTCCTGGAGATCGCTTGGGAGAAATCTGGGAGAAGATCTTGGTCGGCTTCTCCCAGAGGGTGCCAGCACCTGTCGCACGGGGTGCGTCCCATCCAGGGGCTGGCTGCTACACGTTCGCGAATCCGGGGTCTACCGAGTATGCAATTCAGGCGGCGGGCCCGTCAGCAGCAGCGGCCTCGGGGGCACCGGCAGGGCCGTCTGGCAGCAGGAAGCTCTCCAGGGGCTGGCTGATCTCCATCTCGCGTTCTCGCACTGGCGGCAGTTCGATCCCCTCCAGGGGGTTGTCCTCCGGATGGTGGAACAATTCCTTGCGCGCGTTCCACGCGAGGCGGTGGTTCAGCTCCTTGGCCACCTTGGTGGTCGCCGGGAATACGAAGTCCGGTCCGGGTGACGTCATGATGATGGCCGCCCTCCGGTCGATCGGCATGAGGATCGCGGCTGCATTGCCTATGCCAACTCCGCGCCAACTCGGCGTCTCCGGGTGGCGCATCAGCGTCACCGGATGGTCCGGGATCAGCAGCGTCCGGCGCTGGAACCGGCACAGGCCCCAGGAGCGCCTCATGAACACCTCGTAGGCCGTCTTCATGGACTGAGCCATTGACGCCATGTGGTCGTTGACCGGCATCTCGACGTAGTAGCTGTCGAAGTCCGTCATCTCCTCCCACAGCGCCTCCACCTCGGCATCCGAGACGGGCCCTGCGGCGTCCTCTTCGAGGCGTCGACGGATTTCGGGCTTCCCTCCCATGGCGATGAGGATCTTGCCGAGCTGGTCCGCCATCTCTTTGTGGGCTGTGCGAGCGGCCGGGATCCGCGCGTGCTGCGCTGCGATCCACTCGGCGACTATCGCCCGGTCCTCGACCAACAGGGGCCATGTTCCGTTGATGACCTTGCGGATGACCTTCGCGGCCTTCCCCTCCAACTCGGCGAGCAGGTCTTCCACGGTGTCGTCGAGCTCGCCCGACGCGTCCCGCATCGAATAGAAGTCGCGGTGAACTGTGACGTCGGCGATCCCGCACAAGCGGGGCTCGCTTCCGTCGAGGGGGACGCGAACGAGACGCTCGCCGTCGGCGAATCGTCGCAGGAGTAGGCGCGGAACGGTGTGATGGCGGCGCTTCAGCTTCGCCTTCTCGGAGGACTTGCTCATGTCGTGACGATACGGGCAGGCGCTGACATCGACGTGGGCATTTTTCGGGTGGACCGGCCGACCGCCTCGCCGCCCCGTACTGACTCGCCCGGGCGCCTGGGCAGGAGACTTGGGGAGCGGAGCACGAGCCGGGCGGTCATTGGCCCCAATGGCTCGCCGCTGTCCTCGATCCGTCGCTGGCCGCGGAACCGGTCTCCGCAGCGAGCCAGAAGCCGCTATGGATGACGCCATACGATTCGGGGGACCTCACTGCGCTGCCCCCTCGGATTCGTCCGCTGCGGACGGGTGGACGTACCTTCCTTCGTTGAACGGGGTGAACCACGCCTTGAACGACATGGGCGCTACTCCGAGAGCCGCCCCGACGGCGCTCTCGTCAATCCCGTCCGTGGAATCGTCGTAGAGCCACTCGTGATCCATGTCCTCGTAGACGTTGTTCGCGAACGCGTCGAGAGCGGCCGAGACGCCGTCGTTGAGCAGCCCGAAGGTCTCCAGTGTTACGTTCGTCTCATTCAGCAGGAGCCTCAGGGCGAGTTCCTCGGCGACGCAGCTCAACTGCTGGAAGCTGCCGTCCGTGAAGCGTGTGGTCATGGCGATCACTGTCACCAGGAAGCGGCGGGCGAAGCGGGCGTCGTACTGGAGGGCGTATCGCTCGGGAAGGTCCTCGAAGTGCCACAGAGGTCAGTCGCATTCCGCGGCGTTGGTCTCCTCCTGTGTCAGGGTCTGCACGTCCTGGAACAGCTCCTCCACCAAGATGTCCGTCGCGTACACCAAGGCACCAGCAGCGAGTTTGGCGTCCTCCGGCGAGACGGTGAACTCGTTGTCACCGTCTTCTTCCTCGTCGTCTTCGTCGTCTTCGTCGTCGAGGACGCCGAACATTACGGGCGGGAAGGAGCGCAGCTCGTCTGCCAGTGCCAGCATCTGACCGCGCACTTCTTCGGCTTTCGCCTCGGCGTCGTAGCTCTCTTTGTCGTCCTCGGCCGTGGGATGCTCGGTATGCCGGGCCTTACGGTCAGCCGGATTATCGGGCGGGGCCTCGGGACCGTCTGCGGCGTCGAGACTCTCCTGAGCGAGCTCCGGGTGCAGTTCGACCTCGCATCGCTCGATCTGCCAGTCAGCCAACAGCTCGGACCGGTCCAGCAGTTCACCCACGACGGAACGCACCGCCTCCTCGGCGAATTCCAGGGCAGGAGCATCCACGAACACTTTCAGAAGCGCTCCGCCCGGGTAGACGGCCACGATGCAGTCGAGGAGATCGACTTCCATGCCGTCGGGTCCCTCGATGGCCTCGACCGAGTCGAAGCCGTCCTCGATGAGCGCCACGGCGCCGGCGCGCTGAAGTGGGTCCATCTCCGGAGTGCCCTCCGGGATGTGGGCGTCCACGGTCACTACGTATGTCACGCGTCTGATCCTGGCAGGGATGTGCCGCACGACGGGAAGGAATCCGCTCAATCACGAACACTACGCATCGAGTCCGGCTGATTGACGGCGACGGCAACGAGACCGGCGGCCGCAGGCTCGACCAGATGTACACCCTCAACCGGATCCTCGACGGTGACGCCTTCTACATGAAGATCACCGACTAGCAGAAGGGCAGCGGTTCATGGCGCTCCTGGCCGAATACAGCTGCAAGGCCACACCGGCCCGCCGTGTCGTGGAGGTGTACGACGCCGACGCCTACCTAAGCGACGACGAGGCCATGGCCGCCGCCCACAGGCAGGTGGTGGCCGGCAACGGTTACCACCTGTACATCCGCAGTCTGCAACCCGACATCGGCGTCGAGGTCACCATCCGTGTCTGGGACACCCCGCCGGCCCCGCCCGCCGACGTGGAAGGCCAGGTCCCCGTGAGTATCGAGTCCGAAACCGGCATCCTCGTCGTCAACCAACTCGAATACGGCCCAGCAGGAGAAATGACCCTGCCTCGCCCCGGCGTCTACGAAGGCCACGCGTGGTGGGAAGGCCGCCAGGCGACCGCCGACTACTACGAGAAACAGCCTCGACCACCCCACGGACGACACCTTCGAAGACCGCCTCACCCAAGCATGGAACAACTGCCCCGTCACCGAACGCTACGTCCTCGACCTCGCCTACATCCGCGAACCCGTTGATGAAGACGACCTCTGAAATCCGTACGTGCCAGCGTGACAGCAGCGTCAAAGGACCCGCCTCGATGCCTGCGAACGCTGGCATGATGCGCGCACATCGGAACCAGAGACGACAGTGACGAGGCGTACGTAGTCGGCTTGTGCAACCAGGTTCTCGGCGAGACCGCGCTGACCCAGCACAAGTTCGACTGGCTGCAGGGAGACCCCGGGACGGGCGGCCGACGTGCCAAACTCCCGGTCGACGCCTACTGGCCCGGCCACCAACTCGTGGTCGAGTACCGAGAACTCCAGCACGACCAGCCCATGCCCCACTTCGACAAGCCCGACAGGCTCACCGTCAGCGGCGTCCACCGGGGCGAGCAGCGGGCACTGTACGACGCCCGCCGTGATGCGGAGATTCCCGCGCACGGACTGCGGCTGATCGTGATCCGGCCGGCCGACCTCGATGCGGACGGTCGCGGACGACTGCGCCGCACCCAGGAGGCGGACCTGGCCGCGCTGAAGAGGATCCTGGCACGCCACAGCGACGAGGACCGGGTCACCGACGCCTTCCGAACGTGGCTTCTCGCCGAGGGCTGGACAACGGTCGACCCCAAGGACCGTTGGACCGATCTCGAAGCCGTGCGAGGCGATGAGCGGCTGATCTGCGAAGCCAAGGACCGCACCAGTGAGAAGGGAATCGACGCCGACATCGCCTACGGGCAGTTGCTGCGGAGGATGACGAGCCAGGAACCCCACACACGGTACGCGCTGGTGGTGCCGTCCTCGTCCGTCAAGGCCGTCCAGCGCGTTCCGGCACATGTTCGCAGGCTGTTGCGCATCGACGTGTACGAGGTGACGGACGACGACGTGGTCCGCCGACTGCTGGCATAGGCGGGTTCCTGTCTCGGACCACTGCGCCCCGGTGCAAGGCGAGCCAGCCACAGGGCAGCCCGTTCGGCGTTGATTCGCGGAGCTGACGCTGGCGGGCGACCCGGGCTCAGGATGTGGGCCAGTGCTTCGGCGGGGATGCCTTTGGGTCGGTGATCTGCAGACGGTTGTGGCGCGAGGGGTCGACGGCGGTGAGGGACACCAGCCGCTGCCCGTCGGCCCCTTCGAGTTCGGCAATGGCGTGCGGCAGCGCGGCACACACGGTGGCTATCGCGGTGCCGAGGCCGACCAGGCCGCCGTGCTTGTTGTTCTGGCGGTACTGGATGCGGTGGAGTCCCGACCGCGCGATCGCCTCGACTTCCATGGGCCGGTTCAGTTGCTTGGCGTCATTGGTGATGATCACCTGGAAGCCCCCCGCCTTGGCCTTCGCGTACAGCTCGATGTCCTTCGTGCCGGCCCAACCGTCCAGCTCGTGGACGTGCACCACGTCGTGCGCGGTAAGGAGAATGCGCACGATCTCTGCCATGGGCCTGGGGACGTTCTCGTCGAGCAGCAGCTTCAAGCGGCAACCTGCCGAGAGCCATCGACGTAGCTGTCCACGTAGTCGCTGAAATCGACCGCGTCGCGTGCAGCCGCAGCACTGACCCCTGGGTAGAAGTCGCCGACCCGGTCCGGGGGGACACCATCCCGCACCAGGGCAGCCACCTCGGCCGCCGGGATCCGCGTTCCTTCGATGACGGGTTCACCGCCACGCACCGCGGAGTCGACGGCGACGTGGTCACGCGGCTTCAGCAGGTCCGGAATGTGGCGGCCGTCCTTGTAAAAGGGCGCGAGTACATCCACCAACTGGTGGATGACCACGTTCCCGCCTCTGATCAGATCGACCGCCTGCTCGGGCTCCGCAAGGTAGATCGTGTCCGGTCCCGCGACAAGCGCGTAGGAAGACAGGTGCTCACGCTCGCCCAGGTCCTCTCGGAGCGTGTCCACCGCCCTGCGGATCTTCTGCAGCGACGTCTCCTTGCGAAGCTTCACGCAGGCCCGCAGAGCGACCACGTCGCGGAAGGAATAAAGGATCGGGCGTGAGTCGGAGACCTCCGGAACGAGGAGCGCGCCCTTCGTGCCGGAAGCGCGGCGCCAGTGGGAGAGCTGCCGCAGGGTCGCGCCGGAAAGGGCTGCGGCGAGCTTGGGCTCATACGACACCGCGTTCCTCCTCTCCGCCCCCATCGGATCTTTGGTGACCGTACTCCATTCTCATGCCTTCCGCCGAGATCGGAAAAGACAGGCTCCGTTCGAGGTAATCGGAGCCCGTCTCCCGACCATCAGGCCATCGTCGTGGTGCGAGCGCGCAGTAGCCGATCGAGTACGGTGACCGGCGAGCGTGGGTGCAGGTTCCGACGGACGTCGAGCGCTGCTTCCCACTGCCCGGTCAGACCAGCCTTGAGACGCTCACGCATGCCAGGGGTCACGTGGGCGTACCGCGCCGAGACTGAGCCGTCGATGTGGCCCATGCGTTCGTCCATCAGCACCTTCTCGGTACCGAGGTCCTCCATGTGCGTGCGGTGGGAGTGGCGCAACCCATGCGGAGTGAGCCCCCTGGCGATGGGCAGCCAGCAGGCGTCGGCCCGGCCGTGGGCGTTGCGGCCGCGCACCGGGACACCGGGCCAGGGCTCGCCGAGCAGCGGGACCGGGCGGGCCTCCTGCGGTGCCTTCTTCGGGTACCAGCCGAAGGTGGCGGGCGCGAACAGCCAGGTGGCGAAGCCGTTGCGGCGCCAGTGGGCGGCGTTCTCCGTCGGGGTGCCGCCACGTACGAAGTTCAGCTCGGCCATCGCGAGTTCGACGCGAGCGCGGGTGTCCTCCTGTACGCGTTCGGAATGGTTGAGGACGTTGGACACGGTGCCGGTGGAGACGTCCGCGCGGCGGGCGACGTCCACCAGCTTGGCACCGGTGTGTCCGCCGGTGCGGGCGGTGCCCTGGCCGCGGAAGACGTAGCGCCTTCCGTGGCAGGGGCACGACGTCGGTTTCGTACGGGCGACGTGGTCGGCGACCAGGGCCGACAGCCAGTCCATCGCGTCGATGGTGCGGTAGCTGTCGTCCTTGGGCGGGCAGCGGATCAGCTCACCCGAGTCCAGTTCGTACAGCTGGTGTTCGACGCGTATGGCGCCGGGCCGGGCGAACTCGGTCTCCAGGCCGACGATTTCGCCCCACCGCATCCCCGTGTAGCCCTTGAGGATCACGGCCACGAACTCGTCGTCGCGGCCGGACAGCAGGGCCGCGCGTTCGGCGATGAGGAGCAGACCGAGCGGGTCGGTGATGACCTTCTCCGGACCTCGGTCGCGGGAGCGGCCGGCGCGTTTGCCGCGCCCGCGCCGCTTGGCTGCGGGGTTGGAGGCGATGAGGCCCTCGTCCACGGCGTCTTCCAGGATGAGGTGTAGCGTCGAGCGCCACGTCTTGACACTGGATGCCGCATAGACGGCCTTCTCCCGCTTCTCCCAGGTGTCCACGTCCGTGCGGAGGATGCCGGCGAGAGCCTTGTCCTCGAACTCCGGGAGCAGATGCTCCTCGATGTGGCGCCGGTAGTTCTGCATGGTGGACGCGGCCAGGTCCTGGGCGTCGTACCAGCGGCTGGCGTACCCGCCGAACGTCTCCTGTCCGGCCGCCGGATCGCGCCAGGTGCCGCGCCGGACCTTGGCTTCTTCCTCGTCCGCGGCCTGTTTGGCCTCCCGCTTGGTGGCGAACTTGAGCACCGCGCCCGTCGGGTCGATGACGGTGCCGTACTTGCCCTCGCTGACCTTGTATCGACCGCGCCAGTAACTGCCGCGCTTCTCTGCGAAGCCCAAGCCTCGTACCCCTCCTTCCTCGGATGTGCCGGGTACAGCTACGCAGCAGTGCCGTACTGGGACCTGCGGGGCGGTCGAGCCCTGAGACGTGGGACGGAGGACGTGGAGGGCCGCGTCTGCCGAGTCGGACGCGGCGACGTCATAGCCGACTCCGGCAGACCGGCCGGTGACGGCGTCCCCTGGGCTCGCTGTGGCGCCGGCTCTTCGTGGATGCGGATGATCTCGGCCAGGTGGTCCGCAGTGAAGCGGTACGCGCGGCCGACTCGCGTGTGCGGTATCAGACGCCGGCGCGCGCGGTCCTTGACCCACCAGGCTGAGCAGCCGAGGGTCTCGGCGATCTCCTCGGCGCGGTAGAGACGGGGCAGGGCGGCTTCACCATCCGTTCGGTGCGGAAGGCGTGCAAGGGAAGGGGGCATCGGGGGGTGGGGCAAGAGGGGTGGGTCCTTACTCGGTGGAGGATGCTCGGTCAGGGGCGGTGGGTGGCGGGCCCGCCTCAGGTGGTGCTCGGTCCCTCCAGCAGCACGAGGGGTGAGACGAGGAGTGCTTCGGCTATCGCGACGAGGTCGTCGACGTCGCAGCGCCGCTGGGCACGTTCGATTCGGGACAGCATCGTGTTGGACATCGGCCGGCCAAGGGCGGTGACGCGGTCGGCCAACTGGCGCTGGGCGAGACCGCGTTCGGTGCGGAGGATTTCGATGGTGTGGGCGGTCCGTATTCCCGCCGGACCCATTTCCAGAGAACGTGCTGCCATAGCTCCATTTGTAGCGCGCATTCCCCGGTTTGGTTAACCGGGGATCGTCGGCTATGTTGCGCCCGCTTGGTCAGCGAGCAGGGCGAAATTCCAGTCCCCCACTCTGACGTCACGCGACCCGACACAGACACCTCGATGTGCTTCTGACGTGGGGTGTTGTGTTGTAGCTTCGCCGTTGCCGACGCGTCAACGGCTTCCCGGTGTGATGCTTCTGGCTCGGTCGACAGGGCAACTATTTGGTCAACCGGCGATCGTGCCCTACGGTTTTGGTCCCGCCCGCTACCAGCCTGATTTCTTGCGGCCTTTCTGCCGTGAGAGATTGCGCCGGATCGGGCTGGACTTGCGCGACTTGGGTGTGGCTATGTTGACGACACCTCCCGGAAAACGCAGTCGGTTCGCAGTGCACCCCGCGCCAACAGCCCGCCCCCTCCGTTCGAATCCCGCCCCGACCGACGGTGAGCCGTGGTGTCCACCCACAGGCCGCCGAGTAAGGACCGCCCCGCTCTTGGCACGAATCCGCACCATCAAGCCCGAAGCCTTCGTCTCCGAGTCCCTGGCCACCGTCTCCCTGACCGCGGAGCGCACCTTCCTCGGCCTGCTTACCCAGGCCGATGACCAAGGCCGCCATCGCGACCACGCCGCGATCATCGCGGGCCAGTTGTGGGTCCTGCGCCCGGAGCACACCCCGCCCGATGTCGAGACGGACCTCGCCCAGCTCACTGACGCCGGGCTGATCTGCCGCTACAAGGGGCCGGACGACAAGCGCTACCTGCACATCGTCACCTGGCACCAGCACCAGAAGATCAACCGGCCCAGCAAGAGCCGCCTCCCCGCCTGCCCCCACCACGACACACCGGTCGGCCCCGCGCCAGGCGTCGTCGCGCTGACCGCGCGGGCCAGCATCACGGAGCCCGCAGTGCAGCCTCACGGAACCCTCCGTGACAGCTCCGGGCAAGTGCGCGAGCCTGCGATGAATCCTTGCACCGATGACGAACCCGCAGTTCAGAGCGATTTCACGGAGCCCTCCGTGAGGGAGCAGGGAGGGATCAGTGAGACAGCAGTGACGCCTCACGGTCTGGATCTAGGACCTAGGATCATGGATCTAGGAAATACCCCTTCGGGGGGCGCGAGCGACCCCGCACCCGACACCGCCTCGACACAGCAGCTCATCGCCGAGTACGCCGCCGCCTGCGCACACCGCCCGCCCAAGGGCGTTCTGGGCCACCTCGGCCGGGAGATACGCAAGCTCGTCGACGAGGGCATCACCCCCGCCCACATCCGGGCCGGACTCGAACGACACCGCGCCAAGGGCCTGCACCCCAGCACCCTGCCGAGCCTGGTGCACGAGGCCATGAACGCGACCCCCGCCACACCAACCGCGCCGGTTGCCCACAGGGCGTGGACAAACCCCACCGACGTCGAAGCCGCCTTCGGAGGTGACCTCTGACCTCCACCCTCACCCGCGAGCCCCACCGGGTCGGCCCGCTCACCGACCGGCTCAACGGCATCCTGGCCAGCCGCGGCATTGACCCTGGTGCCACAGCCAAGGCTCCGCCGACGGAGCCTGTCACGGCCCTGGAGCTGGCGGACGCCCGTATCCCCGCCCGCTACCGCCGCGCCCTGGCCGACCAGTCGCAGGTCACCGCCTGGGCTGACGAGATCGCCCGCGCCGGACGCCCCGGCCCCGGTGGACCCGGTATCGCCGAAGGCCCGTCGCTACTGATCGCGGGCCCCACCGGCACCGGCAAGACCTACCAGGCGTACGGCGCCGTCCGCGGCCTCCTCAGCCGCGGCGTCCGACTGCGCTAGGAAGCTACCACCTCCGCCGACCTGCACGCGCGCATCCGTCCGCGTGCCGGCCACGACGCCGAACGCGACCTGCAGACCCTGGCCCGCTGCCCGCTACTGCTCCTGGACGACCTCGGCGCGGCCAAGACCAGCGAGTGGACCGAGGAGCTGACCTACCGGCTCATCAACCACCGGTACGAGCACATGCTCCCCACCCTCATCACCACCAATCTCCCCACCGCCGAGCTCCGCGCCACCCTCGGCGACCGCGTCGCCTCCCGCCTCGCCGAGATGACCGAACGCGTCATCCTCACCGGCCCCGACCGACGCCGCACCGCACCAGCCGTCTGACCGGCTGGCGCTCTCTTCCGCACCGTCTCGCATCGCCCGCCCGCGCTTCCGCCTGCCCTCGAACGTGAGGGCCCCTTGGAGAGCCTCTGCATGACGCCTGGCACCACCACGCTCATCAGCGCCAATGGCACCGGAACACCCATGCCGCACTGGACCACCGCTCCCGCGGCCATCGCGGCGCTGCTCCTCGTCGCCGTCCTGTCTGCCACACGGCTCCTGCGTCGGCGCCTACGAACGCAGGACGCCGGACGGCGCCGTAACACCGCCGCGATCCCAATCGCCGCCGTCGCCGCGATCGGCTGCACTGCCTACAGCGCGGACACCAGCTGGCGGTTCGCCGCCGACTACCTCGACATGGGCAGCACCATCGAGCGCGCCGCGATGTTCGCCGCCGCCGAGCTCGCCCTGTTCGCGACCGCCCTGCTGGCCCGGCAGAACCTCAACAGCCCGAAGCAGGCACCCGGCCTGCCCGGCACCCTCACCTGGGTGATCACCGCCGTGCAGGTCCTGCCCGCCTACGCCGAATCCGGGCCGGTGGGCGGAACGGTGCGGGGCTTCGTCGGCCCGGTCATGGCGGCCATGCTCTGGCACCTGGCCATGGGCATCGAGCTGCGCCACCGCAGCCCGCACGCCGACTCCCGGAGCCTGGCCGCCGTCCTCGCCCGACAGGCACGCGAACGGCTCCTCGCCCGGCTCTCGATCGCAGACCGGGACGCGGACGCCGCCCGGATCATCCGCGAGCGCGCCCTCGACCAGGCCGTCACACTGATTCTCCGCGCAGAAGCCATGACGCCTTCGAAACGCACCAAGTGGCGAGGCCAGCGCCTCACCCGCCGCCTGCACCAGGCCCTGGAGCAGGCCGACATCGACCGCGACGAACGCCAAGACGAGCTGCTGCTGCGCAAGCTCGCCACCCGCCAACAGGCCACTGCCCTGGCCTCCAAGCCGCTGCCCGCGCGATGGCCCGATACCACCGCGCGCACGAGGGGCGGCTCCGCGACGGCCCGCCCGCGGGCCACGGCAGAAGAACGGGCAGAGACTCCGGGCCGCCCGCCCACCAAGGTCGCGGGCGATGACACCGCCGACCGGGCATCCCGCCCTCAGCCCGAAACCCGCCCGCAACAGCCCGCCCGCACCACTGTCAGCCCGGAACCAGAACCGGGCGAGGGGCCACCAGGCGACGATCCAGGCACGGCCTCGCGGGCGGAGTCGAAGCGCCCGGGCTCCAAACCGCGCGCGACACGGGGCCTCCTCAATAAGTACGCCCAGGACCTCTACCGCGAGCACGGACGTCTCTCCCGCGACCTGCTGGAGGAAGCCGTGCGCAAGGACGGCTACAGCGTGGCCAGCGACACCGCCGGAGAGGTGGTCCGCGCCGTCAAGGCCGAGCTGCCGACCGCGCCCGCCGGCCACCCGCGCTGAGACGCCCCCCAAAATCCGAGGAAGACCGCTCAATGCACGACTCGCACCTCGAACTACACGACACCCAAAGGGAGATCACCACGCCCACCTCGACGGCAGCAAGCAATGGCGATGGACCGTCCAAGGGCCGGTCCATCGCAGACTCCTCCGCCCCGGGGGTGGCGGAGGAGAGGCTCCGGCGCGAGGGCGCGCCGGAGCAGGAGGGGGTGGGCGAAGACGCTGTCGCCGAACAGTCGCCAGTCGTCGTACCCGCTGCCGACGAAGCCGCGCTCCACCGCGTCGCCCGTCGCCGAGAACGTGCTGACGAGCGCCGCGAAAAGCGCGTCGACGTGCGCTACAGCGTCGACGAGAAGTCCAAGATCCTCGCCAAGGCCAAGACGTTGGGCATCACCGGCGCGCACCTGGTCGGCGCGGTCGTCATGGCCTTCGTCAACGGCGAGGCACACCTGCCCGACCAGCGCACGGTCTACGACGACGTGATCGACGAGTTCGCCGCCCTGCGCACCCAGATCGCCCGGATCGGCACCAACGTCAACCAGATCGCCCGCCGCCTCAACTCCGAGGGCGATCCACACCCTGTGGACGCCGCCGTCCTGGAGCGGGCCGAACGCGTCCTGTCCACTGCCCAGGACGCGGTGAAGGCCGTGGACGAGGCAGCTTTCCGGGCCGCCGGGCAGAAGGCGGGCCGAGCGTGATCGCGAACATCGTCAAACCGGGCAACAAGACCCGGGGCGTGCTGATCTACCTCTTCGGGCCGGGCACGGCGACCGTGCACACCGACCAGCACATCGTCGCCTCCTGGGACGGCTTCGCCCCAGACCCCGGCCCCAAAGGCAGCCCCGGCCACACGGAGCGGATGGACCAGCTCGCCCAAGCCCTCGACCTGCGGGTCAAGCAGGCCGGCGACCAGGCCCCAGAGGGACACGTGTGGCACTGCTCGCTCCGCGCCGCACCCGAGGACCGCACCCTGACCGACGCCGAATGGGCCACCATCGCCCGCCGCGTCCTGCACGCCACCGGCATCGCCCCAGACGGTGATCCGGACGGCTGCCGCTGGATCGCCGTACGCCACGCGGATGACCACATCCACATCGTCGCCACCAAGATGCGCGGGGACCTGCGCCCGCCGCGCAACTGGAACGACTACCACCGCGCCATGACAGAACTCGCCCAGATCGAGACCGACTTCGGCCTCCACCAGGTCAACCGCGCCCGTGACACCTGGTCCGCCACCAAGCGCCCCACCCGGGCTGAGACGGAGAAGGCCGCCCGCAACGGGCGCGACCGGCCCGTGCGCGAGCAGCTGCGCATCATGGTGCGCACCGCGCTCTCCCACGCTCACAGCGTGGAGGAGTTCCTCAACCTGCTCGCCGACGCGGGCCTGCAGGTCGAAACCCGCACCCTGCCCTCCGGCGACCTCAAGGGCTACAAGGTAGCCCTCCCCGACGACACCAACGCCGACTTCGAGCCCATCTGGTACTCCGGCTCCAGTCTCGCCACCGACCTGTCCCTACCCAAGATCCAAGAACGCCTCGCCGCCACCGACCCTGCCGCCCCACAGCCAGCAGGCCGGCCCCGGCCGAACCCATGGCACCAGGCCACCGCTGGCATCGACCGCATCCCCCACCACCTCGCCCAGGACGATTCGGCGGCAGCTTCGGCACACCTGGTGGTGTTCGGGGAGATCCTCTACGCCCTGCCCGCCCTCGCCCCCACTCACCTCCGCGCCGAGTTGCGCCAAGCGGCCTTCGCATTCGAGTACGCGGTCAACACCCGTGCCCGCGTGGACCATCAGCATGCCCGCATGCTGCGCGGCGCCCTGAAGACCATGCGCTCCCACCCCGCCGACGACAGTCTCGTGGCCATGCTCGTGGACACCGCCATCCTCGTGGTCATCGCCGTGCGCCGCAGGAGCGCTCTGCAGCAGCACGACCAGCAGGTGGCCGCAGCCCAGCAGGCCCTGCTCCACCTCCAGACCGCGTACGGGCAGGCCGCACCGGTCCCGCTGACTCGGCTCGCCGAACGAAAGCCGCCGCCCGACGTCACACGCCGATACGCCGAGCACCTGCGCAAGGCCGTACCCGCCTACGCCGAGCAGGTCCTCGGCGAGGCCGCCTGGGCCGCACTGGCGGCCGTGCTCGCGGACGCCGAGCGCGCGGGCCACGACCCCGCCATCCTGCTCCAACAAGCGGCCGGGCAACGCCCGCTGGACGATGCCCACTCCCCGGCGGAAGTCCTCACCTGGCGCATCCAGCGCCTCGGCGAACGCCACCCACCCAGCCCCCGCGCCCGTGCCGCACAAGCGCGCAGCACCACTATTGACGCCCCCTCCAGGC
Organism: Streptomyces sp. NPDC051105; assembly: GCF_040682795.1. Taxonomy (NCBI): domain Bacteria; kingdom Bacillati; phylum Actinomycetota; class Actinomycetes; order Kitasatosporales; family Streptomycetaceae; genus Streptomyces; species Streptomyces sp. NPDC051105. The sequence continues at coordinate 163,064 of NZ_JBFBBR010000010.1, forward strand.
CGAGGGCCGCCGAGCAGCCCCCTTCGGCGGTCGCACCGCCAACGTCCTATCCGCAACGGTCACGGTGACCACCCAGTCAAAACCGGCGGCTTCTCCAGAGGCAGAGGTTCCTCAGCTGCGGCGGACGACAGTGAGCCGACCCACAGCACTCTCAGGCACGGTGCGGCGGGGCACTGGGACCGGTGAGGCGAGCGACGTGGCGAACGCGGCGACCAAGTCGTCCGGAACGCTGGCGCTGAAGCTGGCGCACCACAGGTAGGGGGCGCCGAAAACGGGTTCCGCCCACGCCTGCCAGCCCATCAGGTCGGGGTGCGGATCGGCGTCCTGAACGAGCGGCGGCAGCATCTCCAGGGAGACGCTAACGGAGAACCCGGGGTCCATGGCGGTGGTCCGAGGCCGGTCCACGTCACGGACCCAGCCCTGGGCACTGAGGGTGTCAACGACCGTCTCGGGCCTATCCAATCCGACGTTGGGCACTTCACTGGCATCGATCGCCACGAGGAGATCGGCGAGCGCCTCGTACGGAACGCCGGTGGTGAAATACGCGTTCCACTCCGTCATCGCGGAGTTGGCAAGCGGGCGGGCGCTCAGCTGCCAGGCAACCGGCAGTCCCCCCCAGCTCGAACGGGTAGGCCGCGAGGATCCACTCGGCACCGCGCAGCCCGTCCGGGCTGACGTACAACAGGGTGTGGCGGGAGGTGGGCCACATGCGCCAACCGAGGCCGTCCAAGGTAGCGCCGATCTGCTCGGCGAGAACGCCGTCATCACCGGCCAGGTGGCGCGGGGAGACCCAATACACCGGGTCCGGTGAGCCGGAAGAGGACAGTTCGCTGGGGTGATGCGGACGCAGGGGCGCCTCCGTAGGCTCAGGGGAAGGGTTTTCCCTCAGGCGTTGTACGTTGACATGTCTCTGCAGCAGTGCACCAGTCATTGCCGGGATCTTCGTGTCTGCCCCCGGCGAACTGTGCCGACGTCGGGATCTGCGGGTGCCATCGCGGGTGCCGCAGCAAAACCCCGTGCGCGCTGCCCACAGAGTCCGGATAGTTACTCCATGGATCCGATTGACACGGCGCGAGCCGTTGTCGAGGAACACCACCCTGACGCTCGCGCGGCGTTCCTGGGAGGCAGCGTCGTGACGGGCCGCCGCACGGCGACGTCGGACCTCGACATCGTGGTGCTCCTGCATGGAGCCCCAGCCCCGTACCGGGCAAGCTTCCGGCACGGTGACTGGCCGGTGGAGCTGTTCGTGCACACCGAGGAAACCTGGCACGCGTACGTCGAACGGGAAATCCGTAAGCGCCGGTCACCCCTGCTGTGGATGTGCGCCGACGGGCTGCTGCTCTTCGACACCGACGGAGTCGGTGCGCGCCTCGACGACGAAGCCCAAAGGCGGCCTGCGGCCGGACCACCGCCTGCGCCGGCTGAAGAGATCGATGACCGCCGCTACGCGATCACTGACCTCCTCGACGACCTCTCGGGGAGTGCCGACCAAAGCGAGCGACTGTTCATCGCTACCGAACTCACACGGCGAACGGGCGAGTTGGCGCTGGCCATCGAAGGATCTTGGGGTGGAGGGGGGAAGTGGCTGGCACGGCGTCTGGAGTCCGCAGCGCCGAGGCTCGGCATGGATCTGCATCACGCCCTTCGTGAGGTGCTGGAGGGGCGGGACGACTCCCTCGTCGGCGTGGTGGACGAGGTACTGGGGCACGTCGGCGGCCGGTTGTGGGAGGGCTACAAGCGCGGTGGCGGGACGCCGTGAGTGGGTACGGCACGGCTGCCAGGACCCGCAGGTGACGACGGAGTAGACGGACTCAGCGACGGACAGGCCGTGGCCCTCGCCGAGTCCGGTGCGGAAACCCTCGCACCGTTGCTTGTAGCAGACAGCGCGCCTTGCGGAAGCTGGCGCACGCTGTGGCTCAGACGCGCTCTTGACCAAGGTCTACGAGGACTGTTCGGTTAGGGAAGTTGGGGCGTCGGACTCGGGGGTTGCCTTCGTGACCAAGTCGGTTGGCGGTGCGTGGTGTCTCATCAGCGACACCACGGGGGAATCGGCCGCTCCCCCGGCTGCTGGGGCCTCCGTATGAGACTCCGGCGCGGGGTCGCGATTGCTGTCGTCGCCGGAGGCGGCGCCGTGACCACACTGCTGGTCGGGCTCGTCACGAATGCCGTGTCCAACCAGTCGCGGTGGCCCGGCTGGCTGGGGTGGTTACAGGAGCACGCCTGGTTCTCGTTCGTCGTGTTGGGCGTGACGATGGCCGGGATGACTGCTCTGCTCGCCGGGCTATCCGAGTCGCGGCCTCCCGCGCCGACAGCGAGGCCGGAGGATGGAACGGGACCGCCGGGGGCCGCCCAGGTACTGCGTTCGTTGCCGCGCGACACCGCCGCGTTCACCGACCGGGCTGCGGAGCTGGAACAGCTGGTGGGCTCGGTACGGGCATCGCAGGAGCAGGGCGAGGGGCTGCCCGTTCACGTGATCGACGGGATGCCGGGCGTCGGAAAGACCACTTTCGCCGTGCACGCCGGCCACCTGCTCTCCGAGCGGTTCCCCGACGGGCAGCTCTTCGTGAACCTCAACGGATACACGCCGGGTCGCACTCCGGTGCAGGCCGGCGAGGCACTGGCCTCTCTTCTCGCGGCTGCCGGCGTGCCGACGCAGCAGATACCCGTCGGGGACGACGTCGGAGCGGTGACGGAAGCCCGGGCCGCCATGTGGCGGAGCAGACTCGCGGACAAGAAAGCGCTGCTGATTCTCGACAACGCGGCCAGTTATAGGCAGCTGGAGCCTCTGCTTCCCGGTGGGGGCGAATGTCTGGTGTTGGTGACCAGCCGCAAACGACTGGTGGCGAACGAGGAGGTGGTCATGTCGGTGGACGCGCTGCCGCCGGATCACGCGGTCGATCTCTTCGTGCGGCTCAGTGGGCGGCCGGCCGACGCGCTGGACCGGGATGTGGTGGACGAGTTGGTCCGGCTGTGCGGGTGTCTGCCGCTGGGGGTGTCTCTGCTCGCGGCACGGTTGCGGCACCATCCGTCCTGGATCGCCGAGGACCTGCGCGGGCGGCTGGTGGCGGCGCGGGACCGGCTGGGAGAACTGCGGGCCGGGGAGCGAACCGTCACCGCGACGTTCGATCTTTCCTACCGGGATCTCGCACCGGAGCGGCAGCGCTTCTTCCGGCGGCTCGGCTTCTTCCCCGGCACGGATCTCGACGTGCACGTCGGGGCAGCTCTGGGTGGGGTCTCGGTCGTGGTGGCACGTCGGTACCTTGAGGCGCTCTACGACGACCACCTGATCGACGAGCAACCGGGGAGTCACTACCGGCTGCACGATCTCCTGCGTGACTACGCTCGCGGTCTCGCCGCCGAGGGGGACAGCATGGATCACGTACAGACCGTCCAGCGTGTGTGTACCTACTACCTGGCCGCTCTCGCCGTCGCGAACGGGCACATCGTGCGTAGCGGCGCCGCCGTGCCACCGGCCCCGGACGACGCCTCGCGGGTGGAGACTCCGGTCCTGGAGTCGCGGGCGGACGCCCTGGGCTGGCTGGAGACCGAGCGGGCCAACATCCTCGCCGCGGTCCGGCGGGCGAACGGCTTCTCCCTGTACGACCTCGTGGTCCAGCTCGCTGCGGCCATGGCGCCCTTCCTGCGCCAGGCCGGTCCCTGGGACCAGGCCGTCGGGCTCCACCGGACCGCCGCCGAGGCCGCCCGCCACACTGGCGACCAGCGGGCCCGGGGCGACGCTCTCGCCGAACTCGGTGTCGTGCGCCGCTTCATGGCCGCCTATCCGCAGGCGATCGAGGCCCTCAGCGACGCCGTGACGGCGTACGAGACGGTCGGCGAACGGCGGGGGAAGGCGGATGCTCTGAACCAGCTCGGCATCGTCTGGTACCTGACCGCTGACAACGAGGACGCGGCCCGTGCCCAGGCCGAGTCCCTCGCCCTCTACCGCGAGCTGGGCTACCGGCTCGGACAGGCGAACGCGCTTGCCGATCTCGGCATGACACACCGGCAGCTGAGCCGGTTCGATGCCTCGCTGGAGGCACAGAGCGAGGCCCTGACGATCTACCGGGAACTCGGTGACCGGTACGGGGAAGCGAACTCCCTGCGCGACCTGGGCGTCGTGCACTGCCTCATGGGCGCATACGACGTGGCCGAGCGGCATCACCAGGAAGCGTTCGACATCTACCTGGAGCTCGACGACCGTACTCACCAGGCTTACGCACTGAACGAGCTGGGCGTCGTCCGACGGCTGACCGGAGACATCGAGGGAGCTCGGACGGCACACAGCCAGGCCCTGACGCACTTCACCGAGCTCGGTGAACGGTTCGGCCGCGCGAACAGCATCCGCCACCTTGGCGTCGTGGACCGCGTCTCCGGGGACGCGGCAGAGGCGATCCGGCTGTTGGAGGAGGCCCTGGAGACCTACCGCGAACTCGGCAGCCGCGGGGGTGAGGCCGCCTCGCTGAGTGAGCTGGGTGTGGCGCGCGGCATCGTTGGGGAGTTGGACGGAGCGATTGAGGCGTTCCAGGGTGGACTGCGGATCCTGCGGGGCCTGGGCGACCGGTGCGGAGAGGCAGAGGTGCTGAACCACTGGGGGATGCTGATCCTCAACTCGGGTGAAGCGGCTGCCGCCCATCGGCACTTCGATCAGGCCCTCACGCTCGCGCGGGAGATTCGCTGCCCGCTGGAGGAGGCGCGGGCATTGGAGGGCATCGGCCGCTGTGACTGGACGGTTGACGGGCCTGGTCACGGCGTGGGCTCACTGCGAGCCGCCGTAAGCGTGTACCGGCGGCTGGGAGTGAGCGTGGCCGTGGACGACATCGAACGGTTGCTGGTGCCGCGGTCCGGTTGAAGCCGACCATGTGGCCGAATTTCCGGTGCTGGATGGGTGGTTGAGGATGCTATGTTCCCCGCTGATCTGTCGCTTCAGCCCCGTCGCACCGTGCCGCCTCCCGCATGTATCTCACGAGGAGCGTTGGATGCCGTCACCCACGTCCGTCACCGAGCCACACGCCATCACGCCCGTCAGCCCGGACTCCGCGGAGCCGACGCCAGCCGGAGCCGCCGTCCTGGACCGCGTGGCCGCGCGCGTACGGCAGCGGCTGGAGGCCGAGGAGGGCGCGACGAGCCGGTTCGGTGACGGTACTCACGCGGCCTCACTCATCTGGCCCTGGCCGTTGTGAGCACGTCCGCTCGATGACAGAACCCGAAGTCCCCGTTCCTTTCGGGACGTTCATCCTCAAGGTCGCCAACCGCTGCGACATCGACTGCGACTACTGCTTCGTCTTCAACTCCAAGGACCAGGTGGCGCGGCGCCTGCCCGCCCGAATGGACCTCGCTGTGGCCCGGTCTGCGGCCCGGCAGATCGGTGAGCACGCCTCCACGCACGGGCTTCGGACCATCCACGTCGTCTTGCATGGCGGGGAGCCGCTTCTCGTCGGCATCCGACACATGGCCGAGCTGTTGGAGGCCGTCCGGGACGAGGCGCCGACCGAGACCCGGGTTCTCTTCGAGCTCCAGACCAACGGGACGCTTCTGTCCAGTGCCTGGCTGGACCTCTTCGAGCGGTACGAGGTCGCAGTGGGCGTCAGCCTCGACGGACCGCCGCGTGCGAACGACCGGCACCGGCTGACCCACGCCGGACGGTCGAGCGCCGCCTCCGCCGTGCACGGCATCGAACTCCTCCGGTCGCGGCCACACCTGTTCGCGGGGCTGCTCGCCGTCGTGGACCTGGCTAACAACCCCGTAGAGGTCCACGACTACATAGCGGCGTTCGAACCGCCCGTGATCGACTTCGGCCTGCCGCACGCAACCCACGACGATCCGCCGCACCGCGCCGACCCGAGCGTGCCCGAGTACGGGTTGTGGATGAGCAGGGTTTACGACGCCTGGCTCGCCCGGCCGGAGTACGGGCACAGTATCCGGATGCTGGAGGACATCGTGGCCCTCAGCTCAGGCGTGCGCGGCTCGGTGGAGACGCTCGGCCTGGCACCGCCGACGAGCGTCGTAATCGAGTCCGATGGCTCCATCGAGGCGGTGGACACCCTGCGGTCGGTCGAGGAGGGTGCCTCCTGGCTCGGGCTCGACGTCCTGCGCCACTCCTTCGACGAAGCTCTGTCGCATCCAAAGCTGCTGCACCGGCAGCACGGCAAGGATGCGCTCGCCGAACAGTGCCGAGCCTGCCCACTCGTGGACGTGTGCGGCGGTGGCTACCTCCCGCACCGCTTCAGCGAAGCCCAGGGCTACCGGAATCCGTCTATCTACTGCGCGGACCTGGAGTACCTCATCCGACACGTGCAGGGCTCCCTGCGGCAGCACGGCTGGAACCCATACGCACGGGCTGCGGCGTCGCCGTAGGCGCGTGTGCCGTACCGCCGGAAGGGGATCACGCGTTGGAAAGAGCGAATACAGCAGATACCGAAGCAATCGAGAATGGACAGGAGGCGCCGATGACCGTGACGATCCGTCCCGCGGAGAAGCGGGATGTGCCTGCCGTGGCCGAGCTGATCGAGGAGGTCGAGCGGTTCTACGGGGCAACCGACACAGATATCCAGCCGATCGAGGAGCGCCGCCTCCAGGTGGAAGAGGCCCTCTTCGGCGCGCCACCGCTGGCGTCCACCCTTCTCGTCGAGGACGAGGCCGGGGACATCGTGGGTCTCGCCGCCTACTCCTTCCTCTGGCCGGCAGCCGGCTCCACGCACTCCCTGTTCCTGAAGGAGCTCTACGTCCGCGACACCCTGCGCCGACAGGGCATCGGTGCTCGTCTCATGGACGAACTCCGCACCTTGGCCGCCGCGCGTCCCGGGTGCAGCCGGGTGGAATGGATGGCTGACCGCGACAACCCAGGCGCACGGGCCTTCTACGAGTCGCGCGGGTTCACCGAGTCCGACGGGAAGATCGTCTACCGGATCGACTCCGGCGCCGCGTGAGGGTGAGTGGGACTGTGAAAGTGGAGCGCTGCGAGGAGTGCGGCAGCCAGATCGTCATCGGGCTCGGATGCGACTGCCCGCCGGGCTCGTCCGCTTCGGCGGCCCCTCGTTCGGCGAAGACGTCCGTGAAGAGGGAGTGGCGTGCTCATCCGGATGACACCATCCTGATCTCCCCAGGGCAGTGCGCGCACCTGCCCGGTTGGTGCGACCACATGACCGAGGACGACGTACGGCCCCCGCGGTGGGGGTGGATCCCGAATCCTCCGCACGGGCTCTGGGAACGGTTGGGCAGCGCCTACCCGGCGACTGCCACCGCGGGCAATCCGAAGCGGATGGCCGTGCGGCGGTGCACCACCTGTGAGGCGAACCTCGCCCAGGGCTGACCACCGTCGTCCAGCACCACTCTGCTCCCGCTTCGTTGGGCGCGGCCGTACTTGCCGACAGCCGCGCCCGCCTGCGTCAGGATCAGCAGGGTCAGTAGGCGATGACGAGCCGCACGGACGGCCGGTCGATCACGGCTCCGTCGGCGAGGTCGCTGTCCGGCGTGTCCGCAGGGTAGGCGGTGATCGCGGGTTCGACGGTCCTGGCCGGGCTCCAGGCACGGATCTGCGCACAGATCCGCTCGGCGAGCTCGGCGCCGGCCGGGCCGTAGCCGACGGCTCCCAGCCGGAACCGGGGTTCGGTGGCTTGAGGCTCGGCGGTGCGCTCCAGAGTGAGGTAGGCGATGGAGTCGGCCTCGACGAGGGCTGGGCTCAGGGCCGGTGAGGCGGGGCGGTGGAGGCCGGCTTCCAGTGCCGCGGGCTTCGCAGTGATGCGGCAGGTCGCTCGTTCGGTGGCGCTCAGGCGCAGCCAGACGCCGTCGAAGGACTCGACGGAGCCGACCGTCGCGTCCGTCCAGACGGCCGACTTCGGTCGGGTGAGGGCATCGCGCAGCAGCTCTGGGGCGATGGGCTGGTCCTCGTCCCAGTAGAGCCTGACGAGCCGGTCATCGTCGATGTTGTCGTTCCGCTCGCCGTCTTGGCCGATGACCGGGAGAAAGCCGCACATCCTGACGGAGTCGGACCGCATCCGGTCCTTCTCCCGTCGGAACGCCACGGACCTGGACAGCCCGCGCCATCGCAGCGGAACCACGAGGCGTCCGCCGACAGCGAGCTGGTCCCACCATGCTCCGGGGAGGTCCCACATGCCGACCGCCGCGATCATTCGGTCGTAGGGGCCGAACTCCGGGGCGCCGAGGGCGCCGTCCCTCGTGACCACGCGAACGTCGGCGTATCCGTTCGCGTCCAGCATCCGGCGGGCGTAGGCCGTCACGTCGGGGGCGATGTCGCACGTGGTGACCTGCCCGGACGTCCCGGTGAGCTGCTTGAGCAGGGCGGCGTTGTAGCCAGTGCCGGCTCCGACCTCGAAGACGTTGTCACCTTCGCGGACCGCGAGCTGGACCAGCATGAAGTGCACGACGTCGGGCTGGGAGGCGCAGCTCAGTGGGAGTTCGTCCTCGTCGGGGTTCTCCTTGATGGTCACGCTCTTGTTGGCGTACGCCTCCTGGAGGGGTGCGCCGGGGAGGAAGGCGTGGCGGGGTACGGCACGCATCGCGGTTTCGACGCGTGCGTCGCGAGGGCCGGAGACGTCCTGCTGCAGGATGGCGTCGACCAGGCGGTTGCGCAGGTCCTCGGGGGAGGCGCCGGTGGTGGTGTTCATCGCGTCCTTCCGGAAGGTGCCCGGCCGTGCGTACGGCAGGGGCAGAGCGTACTCAGGTGATCTGGTGCGGGGTGCGGTTCACGAGCGTCATCCCGCCAGGAGCAGGCAGCGGTCCCAGGGGCCGGTGGTCGCCGTGTTGACGGGGTCGGTGAGACGGACCAGGTGAATGCCCGACGTGCCGTCCATCAGGCCGACACCGTCCGGCAGTCCGCTGTGGTCCAGGTGCTCGTCGAGCCGGGTTCGAAGACGGGGCAGACGCGCCGCGAGTTCGTCGTCAACGGCGTCGGCGGCGGCCCGGGAGGCGGTCTGTATGAGCCCCGCCCAGCCGTGGCAGAGGGATGCGTCGGTGAGCTGGGCAAGCTGCTGGTCGTCGGCCAGGCATCCGGCAAGGGCCTGTTCGGCCCGGCGTTGCCGGTCGCGGTCGCCGAGGGCGATGCCGGCGAGTTGTTGGGCGCGGGCGATGCCCGGGGTGCCGTAGCACCAGGACGGACGTCCTGGTACCGAGTGCTGGAGAGCGCCGCGTCGGTGTTCGGCTCGGGTGACCAGGCCCGGCCACCAGGCGCGCGAGCCCGTACCGTCGCGCCATTGGTCGAGCCAGCCGCATATCCGGATGATGGCTCGTTTCTGTCCGGGCACTGTGTGGCCGTGGCGCACGGCGGTGGCCAGCAGCGCGAGGGGTCCGCTGATGCCGTGGGCCAGACCGAGGTTGCCGTGTCCGCCGGGCCATCGCGGCGACGGGCGCAGGTCGGGGCTCTCGCTGGTCCACCAGCCGGGCAGGAGCTGGGACTCGATGGTGATCGGTTCGGTCAGCCGCACCAGGTAGGCGAGGGTGTCCCGTAGTTCTGTCCGGTGACCGCGGTGCAGGTGGTAGACCCCCAGGCCGGTCAGTCCGCTGATGAGGTCGTACTCGCCCAGGCTGGGCGGCGCGCCGCCGTCGATGCGGGCGTTCGCCCGCTTGAGGCGGTCGCGGGTGACGTCGGTGAGGTGTGCGTCCAGGGTCGCGAGAGCGCGGGTGGCGGTGTCCGTGTGCGTGAAGCTGAGGACGTACGCGACAGCTGGCGCGCCCTCGTACAGGCCGCATGCCTCCGGGGCGGCCTGTATCGGGCCCTTGACCATGGCGGCGGCCCACGGCCGGAGCGCGTCCGTGTCGTCTTCGCCGGTGTGGGCCCTGACGGCGTGCAGCAGGGCGGCTCCCGCCGCGCCGGAGTACAGCGACTGGCCCCAGCCGGGCCTGGTGGGTGTCGGCGACGCGTCGTGGTTCATGAGTGGCTCTCCCCCGGCCGTGCGGTCCACGCGAGAGCGGACTGACGGGCCAGGCGCCGGCAGATCCGCTCGTCCTCCCGGTCCAGGCCGCGCAGGCGGTTGTGGTGCATGTGCAGCAGGGACTCCAGAACCGAGTCGAGGTCCATGTCCTCGGCGAGGTGCTCGCGGTACAGCCTCAGGGCCACCGCGCGGCGGTGCCACGCATGTGCGAGCGCTTCGCCCCAGCCGCGGGCGCGGGGCGTGGTGTGGCGAACGAGTTCGACGGTCTGGTCTCTGACGCCTCGCTCGGCTCGGGCCGGAGGAGCGGGACGGTTGGCCAGCCAACGCATGCCCTCGTCGGGACCGAGCAGACCGCAGGCGATGTCCGCCATGCCGGCCGCGGCCAGCGCGCGTCCGTCGAGGCCGTCGACGCCGTCGCCTCCGAGGCCCCGCAGGACGGCGAGGGAGTAGGCCGAGTCGGCGGTGAACACCGCCTCCGCACCGCGCAGGGCGGCGCCAGGGCCGTAGCGGCCGATCTCCGGGGTGTACGTGTCGAACACGAGCCTGCTGCTGAGCCCCTCGTGACGCAGCCCGGCGGCCCATCGGGCGACGAGCTCGGTGTGGGCGGAGTACTGCCCGGGGCTTCGGGTGCGGATGCGCAGGCGTAGGTGGTCGGGGTCATGCGGGGTGCGATAGCGGACGAACCAACACTCGGGTGCGCCCTGGAGCTGGGCCATGAGCCGTGCGAGGTGGGTGGCGATCAGCTCCTCGAACTGGTCGGGGTGGGTGTAGATCTTGGCGTTCAGCCAGGGTGCCCACACCGATCCCGGTACGGGCCCGAGGGTGCTGTTGGTGAGCACGGGGAGGGGGCCGGAAAGTGGGTCGGGGGCCGGCGGGCGGGTGCTGGTCATCGGCAGGGCGATCTCGTGGACGTGGCCGCCGATCCAGCCGTAGCTCTCCTCGGGTGGCGCCTCGGTGAGCACGGCCTGGCCTTCCCGGGCCAGGTGGGCGCGCAGGACAGCGACATGGGCGGGCACGTCGAGCCGCAGTCGCCGTGTCCGGTCGTCTTCCCGCAGCTCGACGGCATCGTGGCAGTGCCACCGCTTCCGCCAGCGGCCTAGGGCGTCCACCCACTCCGGGGTGTCCGTACCTCGGCCTGGGAGGGCGTCGGCGGTCAGGTTCCAGCGGCCAGGAGAGAGGATCACGCGCCCGTAGCGGACGCGTGGCAGGAAGGGCAGCCGTGCGCCGTGCGGACCCCAGTCGAAGCCGGTCCAGGCGGGGCCGAAGGCGCGTGTCAGGTGCGCCAGGAACCGGGCCAGAGGCGAAGGTTGCTTGTCCAGGGCCATGGCGTGGAAGACCTGCGGATCCACGATGCGACGGCGGGAGATGCTGACCAGGTACAGGCGGGTGTGCGTGGCAGTGACCGCGAGGTCATCGACCCCGATGAGCGTCGGCGCGGTGTCGGCAGCGCCGCGGTGTTCACCCAACGGGATCACGTGCGGGAGATAGGCGGGTATACGGGCGACGTTCTCGGTGTGCGGGTACAGTGGCGGGAAGGAGAGCTGCGCGGTCAGCGCGTTCTCGACGCTCGCGGGGACCTGGCGGTAGATCTTGTCGAGTCCCGAGCCGGTGGCGACCGGTGAGAACCGGGACGTGAGTGTTCCTGCGGCGCGGGCCGGCGTCACGGTGAGCGTGAAGTCCCCGCGCTCCAGCGCGGGCAGACTGTCGGCGTGCAGGCGCGCGCACATCTCCACGTGGGGCGGCGCCTCGCGCGTGGCCATCGTCTCGTCGGCTAGGCGGTCGATCAGGTCGTCGGTGAGGACGATCTCCCTGCCGCCGTCGGCCAGGGCCTGCCAGGCCAGGGCCAGCAGCCGCTCGTCACGCTCGGAGACCACCGTTGGCGGCGCGGTCATGCGGCTGCCGGGGTATTCGGCCGGGTAGCCGAGCCCGGCCGCCGCGTCGACGACCTCCTTCACCGGCACCAGCGTGCCGGTGCCGTACCGCTCCCAGAACGCGACCTGGTACTCCTTCCACACACCCTGGCCCGCCGGTCGGCGCGTCAACCGCAGCAGGGCATCGGCGGCCCGCTCCATCTCGCGCGCGACGCTCTCGGGGATCCGTACGTCGGCGTCCAGCCGCAGGTCGACGGCGAGAGGGCTTCGGCCCGCGCCGGAGAGCCGACGCAAGAGCGGCGTCAGCGCCTCCCGTTGGGGCGCCTGGCGGTTCGCGGGAAGCCGGTTGTGCTCGTGCACGGCGCGTCGCACCGCTTCCAGTTCGTGTAGGACCCGCGCGGCCTCCGGCACGGTACCGACGTCCGCGCCGTGCAGTCGCTCGATCAGGTGGGACAGCGGATCGGTGTCGGTCATCGGCGGGCGCAGGCTGGTGATCAGGAACTTCTCGCGCACCAGCGTGCCGAGCAGTGCGGTGATATGGCGTGGCTCGGTTCGGGGAAAGGCGGAGGCCAACTTCTCGGCGAGAGCGGCGAAGCGGACCGGCTCGCGCGCGAGGTCCTCGATCCAACGGACCGCGCTGGTGCGCCGGACGGTGGCCCCCATCGGTCCGCCGTGCGGGACGTGCAGGCGTCCGCCTCGGCGTGCCGCCAGGTTGTTCAGGACCACGTCCAGGCGTTCCAGCAGGTCGGGGCTCGCCTCCAGACGAGCGACGACGTCGTCCAGCCACTCGGTGTCCACCCGCGCCACGGCCCGGTGTGCGTCTCCCCATCTCGCGTACGGTGTGGAACCCACGCCGACCGGCGCCACCCCGGCGAAGAGGCCGAACGGGGTCGGCCGCCCGGTGGCTCGCAGCGCATAGCGGACGGTGGCCAGGGCGGCGCGCCGGACCTGCTTGGGACGTGCCGGCTGCCCCGCGCGGATCGCGTCGACCCGCGTGGCAAGATCGCCGCTCGTCTGCCGGACGGCGTCGGCGAACCCCTCGTCGGCCCACACCTGCTTCAGCCATCTGCGGCAGGCGTCCGTGTCGGCCGGATCGGGCCACCATCCCGGCAGGCTCGTCAGCGGCGTCGCGGCGGCCCGGAGCAGGGCCGCGCCCGTGTGCTGGTAGAGCTTTCCGTCACTTCCCATTTCCAGTGCCTCCGCCATAGTGCTGTGACCGGGGCGGGGCCGGGAGCGAAAGTGCCCCCGGCCTCGCGTACGAGCTGCTGTCAGACGGCGCTCGCGCAGGACGAGGCGCAGGACGGCTTGCAGCCGTCACCGGTGTCGCACGCCCTGGGAAGCAGGTCGGCGTCGACCTCCGTGATGATGGTGAGGTCGACGTCGAAGGGGTCGGCGGGTACGTCGAGGGCGCCGGCCACGACGTACGTCTCGGCGCCGGCCGTTACTGGCGGTGGCGCGCTGATCGGGCTGAGTGTGGTTGCGGTCATCGCACTTCCTCTCGTGTCGGAAGGGTTCGAACGGTTCGTCGTACTGCTGGCCGGCCGGTGTGCGGTTCGCCGCGCCGCACACTGGCCGGGTTCCTGCATTCGCACCTTGCGGTGCGGCCCCTCTCCGGCTGATCGGATTCCGTGGGGGACGGGGATTCGGAGCATCCGGAGAGGGAGTCGAGGACGCGGGCCGTCGCTACCGGATCTGGCCTGCGTAGAGCGTGGTCAACGCTGTGCCGGTCACCAGGACGGGCAGGAACAGCACTTGCAAGGCGCCGAAGCCGAACCGGCCGACATACTTCGCCGGGTGCCGCAGCACCAATCCGATCTGGCCGAGCAGCTGCCGCAGAGGCCGTCGCCGCATGGTGGTCATCACGCCGCCGTCCTCCGTAAGACCGTCGGGTCGGCGGCGTCGACGACCGCCCACGGCGTCGTGATCAACGCCCCGGTCCGGGCCTGCCAGGCCGCGAGGTTCGTCCTGTCCTCCTCCAGATGACCCAGCATCACGAACAGGGGGGTGACGATCCCTGCTGCCCTCCCCTGCTCGACCGCGGCCAGAGCGTTGTGCCAGCCCTCGCACAGGGCGCGGCTCTCGAACGGTGCCGCCCGGTCGACGTATGTCTCGACCGCCTCCCAGCCGGCATCGGCGACGTACCGCCGTGTGCTGGCCACGCTGTGGTCGGCGATCTCACCGAGCGACGCGGGCAGGCAGGCGTACAGCACCAGGCGCGCGCCCGGGGGCACCTCGTGCGGTGCGATCTGCCTTGCGCTGCCGCTCATTCCGAGTTACCTCCAGCCGGTTGTGGTCGAGACGCCAAGGGCCGGCGCTTCGAAGAAGAGCCTCGCTGGGGGCGGCCGACGGCGGTACGCCGTCAGGACGCCGTTCGTCCGCCGTCCGGCGGCGCGCGAAGAGGCGGAGCTGCGGCGTACCGCCGCAGCTCACGGATGGCGAGGCTGATCGGTCCAGTGCCCAACCGGAAACGAGAGCGGCGATGGACGCGGTAGACGAAGAGCGCCTCTGCAGGCAGACACCGGTGAGGCGTCATTGGGTGAAGCTGGCCGACTGCGCCGAGCCTTCGGGCCTCGCGCGGCGACACGTACACGAGTCCCTCAAGGGACGTGCCTCACCGGAGCGCGTCGACGACGCCGTTCTGATCGCCTCGGAATTGGTGGGCAACGCGGTCAGACACACCGCCGGCGGACCGGACTGCATGTGCGTCGAGGTCTACCGGGACGTAGTGGTACTACGAGTCCACGACGCGGGACGGGACGTCTCCAAGGTCCAGGCGCGACCAGCGCAGGCGTCGCTGGATGAGCTGACGGGAAGTGGTCTCGGACTGCTGCTCGTCGGGGCGCTGGCCTCCGAATGGTCAGTCCGGCCGACCGCGATCGGCAAGGAAGTGGTCGTGGTCTTCCCCCTGGATGCCCGTGGGCTACCCGAGCGGGACGCTCTTTCGTACATCCCAGCGGTACGTCCGCCCCTCGCGCCGGAGCTCCACCAACTGAACGGCGTCCACGGAGAGTTCAACAGCGGGGAGAGCACGCAGACCTGAGACCGCCTCCACGACGGGGGCGGCGGGACGCCGCCGGTTGTTGTAGGCGAGGCTCAAGTGCGGCCGGAAGGCGGATGTCGGCTTCTTCGGGGCGAGACCGGCACTGCTTCCGGCCTTGGCCAGCGCGTGGTGCAGCCGAAGCAGGGGTTCCCACGGGCCGAGGGACAGGCGGACGGCACCGCGGGAGCCGGCCAGCGGCATGGCGCGTATGGAGAACGCGGGGGGCAGTTGCGCTTCCGCATCCCGCGCCAGGCTGTCCAGCTGATCGGAGGCAACAGCGTCCGGCCTGCCCACGCGGGCGAAGGTGATGTGCAGTCCGTCCGTCGGCACCGGGTCGAGGCCGAGTGGGGCCAGCTCCTCCTGGCAGTGTCCGGCGAGGGTCGCGAGCGGCTGGTCGTCCGGGAAAGTCAGCATCCAGTAGTACGCCCGGCTGCCGTCCGACCAGCCGGGGCGTGCCCAGTGATCGGTCATCTCGCCGAGTGCGCTGAACGCCGCCCAGTCGTGGGCCGCGGTGACCGCCGGATCATGCGTGTCGGCGGGAGGCTCGGCGGGGAACGCGGCGGGATCGGCGCTGAGCAGGGGCACCCGTCGAACTCCTTCGGCTTCACACTGCCCCGGCGTACGACGACATCGACGGCGCCTACGATGCGGATGACGCCATGGCCAGGACGGCTGGCTGCGAGCTCCAGGCCCGGAACTCCTCGCCATAATCGCGTACCGCTGGGTGATCACGCCACGGCCCGGCCTGCTCGCGCAGGTCACGGGAGCGTTGGTAGACGGAGCTGATCGGGGTGTCTCCGCACAGCCGTAGGGCCTCACCCCCGAGCGCCATCGCGTGGTCGATGTCAGGAGTGCGCTGCTGCAGCAGCGCGGTGGCGACGTCGAGGCGTACGAGCGAACGGCTCCAGGAGGAGGCCGAGTGCTCCACCAGGTCGTCGATGTGCTCGGCGTCACGCAGTACCTGGGCCGTGATGCGCAGGGCCACGTGTGACGTGACGGCGTTGGCCAGCGTCCGGGCCCGTCCGTACGGCTCGAAGGAGATGCAGGAGGTGAGCCCGACGGGTACCTCGTGGAGGTCGGAGAGGCGGAGGGCCTGCCCGATCGCCTGCTCGACGGCACGTCGGTCACCGGTTTTGCCGAGGGCTCGCGCTCGGCCGTTGGCGAGCAGGCGGATGGACTGGGGGTGGCGTGGCGCGCGCTCGACGGCAGCGGCGGCGCAAGCGTCGGCCTCGTCGTACCGGCCCGCGTAGTAGAGGCCGAAGGAGAGGGTCCCGCGCGCCCAGAGCTCCGTGTCCAGGTCGCCGATCTCGCGGCTGAGATCGCGGGCTTCGGTGCAGTACGCCTCCGAGAGCGCGAAGTCGCCCGTGTTCACTGCCATGTAGCCGAGCAGGCCGGAGGCGCGAGCGGCGAGGCGGAAGAGCTCGCGGCGTGTGCCTGGTGGCTGGCGACCGTCGAGGAGGGTGTGGGCGAGCTGCCGCACCTGGCGAGCCTGGGGGCGTAGGGCGTACGGCCCGTCCTGCTCGTACCGGCCGGCAATGCCCTCCAGGGAGGAATCCAGGAACGCGAGCGTCGCGGCGTCGGTGTTGCTGGCCGTGAGCTGCCGGGTCCGGGCGACGATGTCCAGGGGGTTCTCGTCGTCCTCTCGTGGCGCAAGGGGACTCGGCGCTTGCTGGCGTGCGGGCGGTTCCTCGGAGCGGCCGGACTCGGAGTCGCCGTCGTACACCGCGGAGAACAGCTCGGACACCGGTCTGCCCAGCATGTGCTCCAGCACCCGGCAGGCGTCAGGACGGGGCAGGGTCAGTAGCTCCCCGCCGTACCAGCGGTCGAACTGGCGTGGAGAGACCTGGAGGGACGCCAGGCGAGGGTCTCGGTCGAGCTCCGCCAGCCGCACCGCGGCCCGCTCGTACTGGGCGGCGAAAGCCTCGTGCGTCGTCAGGTGCCGTTGCTGGAGCAGCTGCCGGAGCAGCGTTGTCCGTGGCATGGCCCACCCTCCTGGTACGGCGTGCGGGACCGGCGTGGAGGCGCGCACCGGTGACGGGGTCGTGGCGATACATCGCCCATCGGTCTGCTGCGGCGCGCACCCGTACGAACGCGCGTCGTGACTCATGACAGCATGCCGACGCAACCCTCAACTAGGCAATATGTCTTGAGAAGTTGACCCATACGGGCTTGTCGAGGCGGCGCCGGTACGGAGAGACTTCCGGCATGGCCTTGAAGAGAAGCCTGGTCCCGCAGTCGGTCTACCGGCGACAGCTCGCGGCACGACTGAAGGAACTGCGTGACACGACCGGGCTCACCCTCACCGAGGTCGCCGACCAGCTGGAGGTCAACCAGGGCTCACTGAGCCGGATCGAGAACGGCGAACGCGGTACGACGCCGGTCCTCGTCCGCGCTCTGCTGGACCTGTACGGCATCGAGGACGAAGGCCGGCGCGCCGACGTACTCGATCTCGTGCGAGCGGACAAGGAGCAGCAGAAGCCCTGGTGGCGGAAGTACTCGACGGTGCTCACCCCGACCCGCTACGACGGGTACCTCGCGCTGGAGGCCGGCGCGACACACCTCGCCAGCTACCAGCCAATGCTCGTGCCAGGACTGCTCCAGACCGAGGACTACGCCCGTGCCGTGATCTCCCAGATGAGGAAGGACCTGTCCCCGCCGCAGGTCGAGTCCCTGGTCAGGGTCCGCATGGAGCGGCAGAACAGCCGCTTGGGTGGTGAGGCCCCGGCCAGGCTCTGGGCGGTCCTCGACGAAGCCGTGCTGCGCAGGACGGTCGGCTCTGCAGAAGTGATGCGCGACCAGCTGCGGAAACTGGTGGAGGCGAGCGAGCAGTCGAACGTCACCGTGCAGTTGCTGCCCTTCTCGCTCGGCGCGCATCCCGGGCTGTACAGCCCGTTCGTCATCTTGACCTTCCCGCATCCCACGCCGGACCTGGTGTGGTTGGAGAACCCCAAGAACTCCGTGTATCTGGAGTCCCCGGAGGACGTGGACGACTACACGGAAATCTTCGATCAGTTGAGGGAAAGCGCCCTCGACCCGTCGGAGACTCGCACCCGCATCGCACGCATCAGCAAGGAGCTCGAAGAGTGAGCACGCCCAGCATGGCTGCCCCGCATGACGTCACGACAGCCCAGTACGACGTCGATCTCGCGCACGCGCGGTGGCGGAAGAGCTCGTACAGCGGGGGTGCGAACGACTGCGTGGAAGTTGCGGAACTGGGCGAGCGAGCCGCAGTGCGCGACTCCAAGGACATCAGCCGTCGTCCGTTGCTGTTCTCGAAGGCAGCGATGCGCGCGCTGGTCAGTGGAATTGCCCGCGGGTCCATCGGTGAGCGCTGGGGCTGAGAAGAGAGCGGGGCGTGAAGAGCAAGCCGTGGTGGGCGCAGGTGTGTCCGGCCTCACGACGTTGCGTGGCACTCTTGGAGGCCAGGTTCTCCGTGCGGCTGGTAGCCGAAAAGATTGCCGGGCCTACGTATCCCGCGGCCGGCGCCACGTGGGAGCTACGCCAGTATCACCGGCACCGGCATGCGGATCTCACCTCGCGAGCGCTGATGGGCGACCCTGCCACCAACACGCTCCACTACGTGCGCAATCGGCAGTTCCTGACCCACGTCCGCGATACCTCCCGCGCACTCGCCTTCAGCTGAGAGGACAGCAGGTATCGGCACACCCCTGTCACGCAGCGAACCCGAACCACTGAATCAACCCGTGGTCGGAACACTAGACTGGACCACCTGCGGTTCATGGTGAGCAATGAGCGAAGCCCAAACCGTTACACAAAGTAGCCGGTAGAAGCGGACGTGTGACCTAGGTCGACGCGTCAGAGGGGAAGGCACGGGTCGTGGAGCAGCTGGGCTTCGACGCGGCGGACGGCGAACAGTCGCAAGAGTCAGTGCAGCCTGGGACCGCCACGCCGCAAACCTCGAACGCCACCACCTCGCTGGGAGACGGCGAGCTGATCGACATCATCACAAACTCGCCGGTCAAGGACACCCCCAAGGAACAGGTGCGCCAGTGGGTGGCGCGAGCCTTGTGGCATGAATACGGCATTCGCTTCGCTGACATGGAGCGCGACTTTCCGCTCGCTGTCCACTCAGAGGGAGGGCGACGGCGCACCAAGAAACTCGATATCGCGATCTTCGAGCCGGGTGCGGAGCACACTCTGAAGAACCTGCACCGGGTCGTAGTCTGCAAACCCGAGCCGAAGTCCGGCCGCGCGGTGACCAAGATCCGTACCTTCGAGCAGGCCAACAAAGATCTGGAAGAGCTCAAGGAGCTCATGGGGTCGGAGGAGATGCCGCAGATCCACTATGGCCTGTGGACCAACGGCCTTGATCTCTTCTTCCTCCGCAAAGAGGTCACCCGGATGGGAGCCCAGTTCGAGCCGCGCTCGGACTGGCCGATGGCCGATGATTCCGCGCTGAGCCGGAGCGTGGCCGGCACGCTCGCCACGTTGCGGCGCGGTGAGGCAGGAAAGCTGAAGACCGCCTTCCGCCGCTGCCACAACTACGTGCACGGCAACGAGGGCATGCCCAAGGACGCCGCGTTCTGGCAGTTCCTCTATCTGCTGTTCTGCAAGATGCATGATGAGCGGACCTCCCGAGCCAGCCGTACCCCGCTGAGGTTGTTCGCTCACCCCGACGAGCCGTTCACAGCTGAGGGCCGCAAGCGGATCCGTGAACGGGTACTCGAACTGTTCGACGAGGTGAAGCAGACATACGCTCTGTTCACCGTGCGTGACGAGATCTCACTGTCGGACCACGCGCTGGCTTTCATCGTCGGTGAGCTGGCTCCGTACAACCTCTCCGGCACCGACATCGATGTGAAGGGCCTCGCGTACCAGGAGCTGGTGGGTACTAACCTGCGCGGTGACCGTGGTCAGTACTTCACGCCTCAGGGTGCGGTCAACCTGATGGTGTCGATCCTCGATCCTCAGGAACACGAGACGGTCCTGGATCCGGCCTGCGGCACCGGCGGCTTCCTCCGCGCCACCCTGCAGCATCTGCTCAAACAGTGGAAAGAGGCCGAGGGCACGGCGAAGTTGCCGGATGACTTGGACGCCCTGCTCGAGCATCAGACCCGGTTGCGGGAGTACGCCGACCGGCATCTGTTCGGTGCGGACTTCGACCCGTTCCTCGTCAGGGCCACCCGGATGAGCACCATGCTGATGACCGGAGCGCCGGGCAAGGTCTTCCACATGGACTCGCTCGCTTTCCCGCATGGACACTTGTCCGGAGTGGCTGAGGCGGAGCGCGAGATCCCGCTGGGCAGTGTCGACGTATTCATGAGCAACCCGCCCTTCGGTACGGACATCAAGATCGAGGAGACCGAGACCCTCGACATGTACCGCGCTGGCGTCGCACGTTCCTTCGTACGTGACAAGACGAGCAGAGGTGTCATCGTCGCGGACCGGCCAGTGACTGCGCTCGCGCCAGAGCAGCTGTTCATCGAGCGTGCGGTGCAGTGGGTGCAGGAGGGAGGCCGGATCGGTCTGGTCCTGCCTAATGGCATCCTGTCGAACCCCGGGCCGGTCGACGAGGGCATCCGCGAATGGATCCTGGAGAACTGCTGGGTGCTCGCCAGTATCGAGCTGCCGGTAGAGACCTTCATCGCCGACGCCAACGTCAACATTCTCACCACTGTGCTGTGTCTGAAGAAGAAGACGCAGGACGAGATCAATACCGAGGCGCTGAACGGCCGCCCGACCGACTATCCGGTTTTCATGGCCGTGGCCGAGAAGGTCGGCAAGGACCGCCGTGGGAAGGCGGTGCACAAGCGCCGCCCTGACGGAGAAGTGATCCTGGAGACCATCGAGGAAGTCGAGCGGGTGGGAGACGAGATCCGCACCGTGCCCCGTATCCGTGAGGCCGTCGACGACGACCTGCCGCTGATCGCCGAGGCTTATCAGCGTTTCCGCGCTGTCCACCCCGAGCCAGGGCTTCCGCGATGATCACTCGCATCGAGGCATACAACTACCGCTGTTTCCCCAAG
Source organism: Streptomyces sp. NPDC051105 (assembly GCF_040682795.1). Taxonomy (NCBI): domain Bacteria; kingdom Bacillati; phylum Actinomycetota; class Actinomycetes; order Kitasatosporales; family Streptomycetaceae; genus Streptomyces; species Streptomyces sp. NPDC051105. The sequence goes on from NZ_JBFBBR010000010.1 coordinate 183,849, forward strand.
CTCAGCCTCGGACTTGGTGACTACCATGTGCTGGCCGGCGCCAACGGCGCGGGCAAGACCACACTCCTCGACATCCCAGTGCTCCTCGGTGATCTGCTGCGCGAGCGCCGCGTCACCGACGCCGTGCTGCGCCGCCTCGGCGAACGCCGGACCGCGCGGGCCCACCGGCCGATCGAGCTGCTGCACCGTGGTCAGGGTGAGACGGTGGACTTCGCCATCGAAGCACGCCTGCCGGATGACGTAGCTGCTGAACTCGCCGAGGATTCCCTTCCGTCCCTCGACAACCCGCTGCCCACCCATCTGCGGTACGAATTGCGGCTGACGGTTCAGCCGCAGCGGATCGAGGTCGGCGCCGAGTATCTGTTCCTTTTCACCGGTCCGAAGCCGGACGGCAGCGTCATTCCGGGAGCGCACCAACCACGACCCGGCGAGTGGGGTCAGGGCGCGCCCGACCAGGGGAGTGGAACCCTGGCGCACCCCGACTGGCAATCGGTGATCGCCCGTAATGGCCTGGCCTACTCGCGGCTCACTCCGGAGACCACCGCGACCGCCCCGCAACTGCCTGCCTTCAAGGTGCCGGTCGACCAACTCGCCCTGGAGGCTGTCCTCCCGGACCCTTCACTCTTCCCGGCCGCCTTGTGGCTGCGTGGCTTCCTCAAGGACGGCACCGTCTTCTACGACCCGGACTGGGAGCGACTGAGAGAAGCCGCACCCCCTGGCGACGAACTCGCCGTCCGGCCCGACGCGCGTAACACCCCCTGGCTCGCACTCCACCTGTACGAGACCGACCCTCGCCGTCACCGCGACTGGGTCGACCATGTCCGTACCGCGCTGCCCCAGGTCGAGGACATCGGGGTGCGGGTACGAGAAGAGGACCGCCGCGCCTACTTCACAGTGGCTTATCGGGGTGGTCACAAGGTCACGTCCTCCGGCCTCTCCGACGGGACTCTGCGCGTCCTGGCGCTGACCCTGCTGCCGTATCTGCCAAACGACGCCGTACCCAGCCTGCTGGTTACCGAGGAGCCGGAGAACGGCATCCATCCCCGGGCGATCGAGACCGTCGTCCAGTCACTCAGCTCGTTGTACGGAAGCCAGGTGTGGGTCTCCACCCACTCTCCCTTGGTCCTCGCACACACCGAACTGGATCAGGTCCTGGCAGCACGGATCAGGAAGGACGGTGCTGTGGAGGTCCTGCCAGGCACCGAGCACCCTCGGATGAAGAACTGGAAGGGCACGGTGGACGGGCTCGACCTCGGCACCCTTTTCGCGGCGGGAGTGCTGGCATGACGCAGGGGGAGGAGGAACGGCGAGACGTCGTCTTCCTGGTCGCCGACGGCGGCATGCAGCAGATGCTGGACGGCTACCTGGGGCGCGAGTACGCCCACCGGGGGCTTGGCTGTGCGTCGTTCGACTTCGACCCGCTGGAGGACATTGTCGTCGCCCCACGTTGTGATCCCGAGGTCTACGGGCATCATCGGGGATTACTCAGCTTCTACCAAGAAACCCACCGACGGGCGATCGTGATGATCGACGAAAAGTGGGAGGGAAGCCCCGGCGCCGACGCGATCACCGCTCACATCGAGCTCGGCATGGCCAAGGACTGGGAGGCCGGTTCCTTTGCTGTGATCGTCCTCAAGCCGGAGCTGGAGTCATGGCTCTGGCAGGAGAACAACCCCAACATCGCCCGGGAACTCCGCATTCCGAGCGACTACCGGCAGATCTTGGAGAAGACCGGCCACTGGCCGACGGACAGTCGGAAACCGGTCCTGCCCAAGAAGGCGCTGGAGCACATGAAGAAGCACCACGGCGCCGACCAGTCCAACGCGGCGTTCAGACGGCTCACTGCCAGCATTTCGGTCAAGGGGTGCGTCGACCCAGCATTCACACTGTTGCGCGACACTCTGTGCGCCTGGTTCCCGGAGACTACGTACTCGTGAAGCTCGTCAATACCGACAATCCCGTGCGTGCGGGCTGGCTCATTGAACAGAGCGCGCGGCTGGACGCGGCGCCGTACCTGTCGGGGGCGTATGAGGCGCGGAAGCTGCTGGAGCGGCTGTCGGTACCCAAGGAGCCGCTGCACCACCTCACGCAGGGACACGATGGTGGAATTTTTAATGGCCCAAAGTTTCGCCGTGTGTACATGGACGACAGCAAGTACGGCGTGCCCTTCATGGGTAGCACCGACATGCTGGAAGCCGACTTCAGCTGGCTTCCATATTTGCGGAAGAAGGATGCCGAGAAGCTTTCTTACCTGGAGATTGAGCCGGGAATGACGCTCATCTCTTGCTCTGGCACAGTCGGGCGCACGGCATATGTCCGAGCGGATATGGCCGGTATTTGGTCATCTCAGCATGTCATGAAAGTAAGCCCGGATAAAGAGAAGATCCACCCAGGCTATCTGAATGCCTTCCTGCAAAGCCGTTACGGGATCCCCATCATTGTTTCGCAGGCGGCCGGCTCGATCATCCAGCACATCGAGGCGTCACATCTCACCAATCTTCCGGTGCCACGGTTCGAGGACGAGATCGAAGAGCGCATCCACGAACTGATCCAAACTGCAGCTGATCTGCGGGCGGGCTTCCAGGGGAAGGTCCGAGCAGCGACGGAGGATCTGTTCGAGAGCGCGGGGCTCCCAGCGCTGGCAGACCTGCGATGGCACGAGATGCCCCGGCCGTTGGGTTTCGAGGTAAAGGGAATCAATTCGATGTCTCTCAGGGCACTCAACCACGACGAGCGAGCCAGAGAGATTTCCAAGTTGATTCGGGAAGTGCCCCATGCCTCGCTGGGTGAAATCTGTGAGGGAGGTGAACTTGAGCGCGGGCACAGGTTCAAGCGAATTGACGTGGAAGGCGAAAATGGAATTCCCTTGGTAGGGCAACGCCAGGTGTTTTGGGTGCGTCCTGTGGAGCGGAGGATCGCGCTTAAGGAATCGGAGCGAATGCTCGTTCAAGTTGACAAGGGTACCGTGCTTGTCGCCTCACAAGGTCTGCTCACTGAGAGCGCCCTTATCGGTCGAGCTGCTTACGTCTCAGATGCATGGCGTGAAAAATATGCCTTCTCTGAACATTTCCTTCGGGTGCGCCCCGAAAAGTATGGCGTCTCCGGTGAATACCTCTTTGCCTACATGCGCAGCGACGCGTCCTTCCGAGTTATGCGCTCCTTGTGCGTCGGCACAGGCCCGCAGGACATCCACGCCATACTCCGCCGTGAAGTCCCCATCCCCCTCTGCACTCCGGCCGACCGCGAACGCATCACCAACACTGTCCGATCGGCGTACCGTGATCGCGATGAGGCTGACCGCCTTGAGGACGAGGCGCTGCGGCTGCTCGACGAGGCAGTACGGGACGCGGCGCGGTAGGCGGTAGAGGACGGGCGCAGGCAACGGACTAGGACACAGCACCGCACGCCACGCACCAGGAGGGGGCGCGTCAGCGCATGGCACAGCACATCCCGGGAGGTCCGTTCGCCAATGACGGTGAGCGGAAGGTGGTCCGGTATCTCGTCGAGAATGGTCCGCCGCACTGGATCGTGATGAGCAATGTGGAGGTCCCGACCCGGGAAGGCCCGTACGAAATCGACGTCATCGTGGTCGCTGATCACGCGCTCCACCTGATCGACGTCAAGGGCGTACGGGGGCGGGTCGAGGTGACCGGGCCGAAGTGGGTGACGAGCAGTGGGAAGTCGTACGGGTCTCCGGTGGCCAAGATCCGGAACGTCGCGCGGAAGCTCAAGTCGAAGCTGACACAGTCGCATTCGGAATTGGCCAGGGTGTTTGTGGACTCCCTCGTCGTGCTCCCGTATGAAGCGGATTTCATCGACCGGGACGGCAGAGACGCCGCCGATGTCGTCGAACTCGATGGCCTGCTCGCCGCACTCCTCGATCCGGCACGGGTCACCAAGCCCGCCTGTGTCCGTGACATCAGCAGCTACCACACGCCACTGGTGCAAGCACTCACCGGAGCGGTGACGCTCCCGACCGGCCCGAAGGTGTTCGGCTCCTGGGAGGTGACCGAGAGGCTCGGCGGCACTCCTGACGGCCGCGTCACGGACTACCGGGCGGTAGGCACAGCTTTCCGCGAGGCGAACGACACCGCGCTGCTGCGGGTCTACCGTGCCAATCCGCTGCTGGACGAGGCCGAGCGGAAGACCGAGCGGCACAAGATTGCGAACGCCTACTCGGCGCTGCGCCGGATGCAGGGGCACGAGTGCGTGGTCCGGCACCGGGATTTCTTCACCGGGGAGGACGAGAGCAGTTATGTGCTCGTCCTGGAGGATGTTCAGGCACAACCCCTCCAGCTGTTGCTGGTCAACCCGCGCCAGGCACCCGCGACCGACACCAAGTGGCGGATCATCACCGATCTGTTGAGTGGGCTGGCCCACGTCCACGCGCACAAGATCACTCACCGTGCCTTGAGCCCGGCTGCCGTGCTCGTCCGTTCCGGTGGCCGGGCGCTGCTCACGGATTTCGACTACGCGCGGCCGGATGGGCCCCGTGAGATCTCCGTTGCCGACCAGCTGGAAACGGTACTGGACGAACACTATGTGGCTCCGGAGGCGCAGGGCAGGCCAAGTCAGCTCACTCAGGCCGCCGATGTGTACGCAGCCGGGGTCATCGCATATCAGCTCGTCACCGGCGAGCTGCCGTTCGCGACCGCGACCGACCAGGCGGAGAAGGGCAGCCTGCTCCCCGCAGCCGAGCTGGCGCGGGCGGGCGTGGACGCTGCTGTGTCCCGGCTTCTGCAACGTATGTGCGCCCTGGCGCCGAATCGTCGTCCGTCTGCGGCGGAGGCGCTGCGGGACCTGCGGCGGGCACTGGGCGGGGGCGGCAGCGGAGGCCGAGGAGGCGGCGGCATGGTGCCGTCCTCCGGCTCCGACGCCGAGGAACCCGACTACCGCAATCTGGAGCCGGGGTTCCAGCTGACCGCCAAGTACACGGTGGTGAAACAGCTCGGCCGGGGCCGGTTCGGAGCGGTCTATCAGGTCTTCGACGACCTGGCTTCGACCTACCGCGCAGTGAAGATCATCACCAAGGATCCCGAGTCCCTGGTGGAGCGGCTCCGGCAGGAATACCAGACACTGCTGTCCCTACCCCGGCACGATCACGTGGTCCAGGTCATCGAGGCCAACTACGTGGACCGGACCAGGTTTCCCTACCTGGCCTTCCCTCACCTGGAAGGCCATGACGTCGCGCATCTGGTCGCGGAGAGATCACTGTCGCCAGCCGAGGTGCTGCGCCTCGGATGCGAGGTGGCCGACGGCCTGTCCTTTCTGCACGACCATGGCGTGTTCCACTGCGACATCAAGCCCGCGAACCTCATCAACACCGACCGCGGTTGCCTGATCATCGACTTCAATGTGTCGGTCAGGACTGACGACAGCCTCTCGAAGTCGGGCGGTACCCCCAAGTACGTACCGCCGGACGCGGACCGCACCCGGACGCCGACCACCGACGAGCTCGCGGACCGGGACGTGTACGCCCTGGGAATCACGCTGTACCAGCTCGTCTCCGGGGCCTACCCCTGGGGTCGTGCGCCTCAGCCGCCGATCGGCCAGCCGGCACCGGATCTGCGGGGCTTCGTCGGGCTCGACGACCTTTCCGAGCCATTTGTGCAAGCGGTGCGGCGTGCGATCAGCCCGCGGCGCAGCGAACGTTACAGCAGCGCTGCCGAATTCCTGGCCACACTGAGGGCGGTAGGACAGGCGCGGAGTTCCACGAGTCCGCCCGTGGCCCCCGTTCCCGTGACAACTTCCGCACCCGTATCGGACCGTAATCCGTATCTTGGCCATCTGCGATCGCTGTACAGCCAGAGCGTCCACAGCAACGCAGGCACGCGGGGCCGGGATATCCATCACCTTTACGTCAGTACGGCTCTCGACGATCACCTCTTGCGGGATGTGTTGTCGGGCGAACTCGATCTCGTGGTCATCACCGGCAACGCCGGTGACGGCAAGACAGCCTTCCTGGAGAACCTCCTCGAAGAGGCGGTCAAGCGTGGGGCCATACAGGGCCCCAGCCGTGACAACGGTGCGGACTTCCAGCTGGGCGACCGCTGGTTCCACACCAACAACGACGGCAGTCAGGACGAAGGAGCGCGTGGCAACGACGAGGTCCTGACGGAGTTCTTCGGCCCGTATGGCGGGCCGGAGAGCAGCTGGAACCCCGCCGCTGCCACTCGACTCATCGCCATCAACGAGGGACGGCTCGTCGATTTCCTCACCGCCCATCGGGCCCGATTCGAGCGCCTGGCCGAAGTCCTGCACGGTGGGTTGACGGGAAGCGGAGTCGGCGGACAGCGGATCGCCGTGGTCAACCTCAACCGGCGCAGTGTCGTGACGACTCAGGCTGCGGACGGCGAACTACCCGGCTCCAGCTCGCTCTTCGACCGTATGTTGCTGAAGCTCAGCGACCCCGTCCGGTGGTCCGCTTGTGGCAGTTGCTCTCTCAAGGACCAGTGCTACGCACGGCACAATGCGCAAACGTTCGCCGATCCCGACGCCGGGCCCCGAGTACGGTCCCGACTACACCAGTTGTACGCGCTGACGCATCTGCGGGGGCGCATGCACATCACCCTGCGCGATCTGCGGTCGGCCCTCGCCTACACCCTCACCTCCGGCCGGGACTGCACGGACATCCACCAGCTGTACCAGGACGGCACTCGGCAGGAGATCCTCGACAGCTACTACTTTTCGAGCTGGATCGGACCCGAGCGCGGAAACGACAGATTGCTGGCTGAGCTCAGACAGGTGGACGTGGCGTCGACACCAGCACCGGCACTGGACCGACGGCTGGACTACACCGGACCTCACGACGGATCCGCGCTCGCGGTCTTCGCCGGCCGTGGTGATTACGACCATGCTCTGCTGCGTCGGACCCATGAGGAACTGGAGCGGTCCGCCGCGCCCACACCGGAGCAGGTCGCCGAGCACCAGTGGTATCTGGCAGCGGCCCGGCGGCGCTTCTACTTCGAGTCCCTGGACGGCGAGCGGGCCGCCAGGATGCTCCCCTACCGGTCGGCGCAGCGCTTCCTCAACGTACTCGGCGCTCCGGAGCGGCTTCCAGAACTTCTGCCCGAACTCATCACGGCGATCAACAGGGGAGAAGGACTGCTGGAACCGGGTGTCATGGGGGCCGATCTTGTGCTCCAGATCCGCCGGATTACCGGAGCGACGATCCGCAGTTACCGGGTGTTTCCGGCGTCTCACCTGTCCCTCAGCGGATCGGGAGCCCCGCAGTCCCCGTACATCGAAGAAGCAGCGGACTCACTCACCCTCAACTACCGGGGGCCGCTGGGCCATCGGGCTAGCCTGCGTATCCGCCTGGATACTTTCGAGCTGCTAGAGCGCTTGCGCGGTGGCTATCTGCCGTCGCTGGCCGAACAACAGGGCCTCCACCTGGGCCTGGCCATCTTCAAGAACGCGCTGTCCTCTGCTCCGTACCAGGAGGTGCTGCTCACCACGAACGGGCGTGAGCCGCACCGAGTACGCCGGGAGAACGACGGACGGCTGGTCATGGAGCGGACCGCCGCCCCGCGCGAGGAGGAGCTGTCGTGACGCTGGGCACGGGTGACAAGGAGTTCCGGCATGCCGGTGTGAGCTACCTCGACTACAAACAGGTCGAGATGGACCGGGTACTCAGCGCGTTCCTGGCACGGCTCAGGCATGACGGTTGGCCGGCCAGGCTGGCCCGTACCGGAGAGCTGACGCTGGAGGACTACACGGACTTCTTCATGGAGAGTCCGCAGCTCTTCGCCGGTTTCGACCAGAACCGGGAGGTGACCTACCGGTGGGTAGAGACCAATCTGGCCGACTTGGTGGGGCGGGGCAGGGCCACCCAGTCCGTGGCCGGGCTGCGACCGCTGCACGGACTGACGTACCAGTTCCGCAATGCGCGCAAGGCCAGGCCCTATGGAGCCGATGAGCACCTGTACGAGATGATCGCGCAGGCCGGCGCAGGCCACGGAGTCCTCAAGCAGCTGAAGGATTTCTTCTTCGCGGGCATCGATCTGCGTACGCTGCGCATCACGCCGGGCCCCGATGTCGATGTGGAGACCCAGGCGCTGATCAACCTCTCGGAGTCCAAGCGGAACGAGGTGGCCGACAGCGCCGACAAGCGCGTACCTCGTGTCTCTCATCAGCCGCTGCATGCGCCGTGGTCAGATCTGCTGGTCGAGGACATCCGTCGGATGATGTTCTACCGGACGCTGATGCCTCGTTCCGTCTTCGTGGAGTACCTGAAGGTGCTGTTCGCCTTCCATCTGGCGCTCTACCACCTTCGGGCCACGAAGCTGCTGCCCACCATGGTGCGGCAGCCGGGGGCCACTGGGCCGGTCCAGCAGTCCTACGGGTTCTTCCTCGACGTGGCGGGAGTGCCCGGTACCGACAGCGCACGGCTCGCTGAGCGAAGTGCCGACTCCTGGTATGCGCGGATACCGGAATTCGTCCGCGCGACCTTCACCGTCCGGAAGCTGGAGGACTTCGCGGCCGATCTCGCGGCCAAGCACAAGCACGGCGTCAAGCGGAGTGCGACACCTTTCACCGTGCCCTTCCTCATCGGGCTGCTCGGCCCGAAGTACCGTGCGGACCGTGTGGCGTACGGCAACTTCCGCCTGTCGGCGGTGATCGCCGCCGCCCAGTCGGCGCAGGACGAGACCGTCCAGCGGATTCTGGCCCTGGGACTCGACGAGTTCAGTGCCTTCGTGGAGATTGTCACGGCGGAACGTGTCGACTTCCACCGCCGCTACCTCACGGACTGCCTCGACTCCCTGCTCCTCAAGAACCGACCGGGCGCGATGATCACTCAGCCGCGCGGTGGCAGGCGGCGCTTCGTCCTGGACGGCCGTCTGCTGGAGGTACTGCTCCAAATCGCGTTGCTGCGTCCCGGCGGCGCGCGAGGCTATCACACTGCGGCACTCCGCATCGACGAATTCCTGGAGGTGATCCGTGAACGGTACGGCCTGTACGTGGACCGGATTCCTCCCGGTGACGGCTTCGGTATCCCCAGCATCACCGACCATGCGGCACTGCGCGCCAATCTGACGGCCTTCACCACCCGGCTGCGGGAGATCGGCTTCTACACCGATCTGTCCGACGCCTACCTCGCCCAGACCATCACGCCCCGATACGCCGTTTCTGCCGACGGGACAACGTCATGAGCACGCCTGGAAGCCACGAGAACTCCGTCCCGGTCGGGCTGCGCGAGGTCCGGGAGGATGATCTCACCGACGCGCTGGAGGAGATGCTGGTCCCTCGCCTGGTGGCACTCATGCGGCAACGAGGGGCCGGGCACTGCGCGCGTATCACGGACGTGGACGTGCCGTTGGCGGCACGACTGGCCCAAGGAATCCGGTCCGCTCTCGGAACGAGTGCCCAAGTACACGTTCTCGGAGACCCGGCCGTGGTACCCGAGGACCTTGCGGTGACCAGCACAAAGCTCGTGGAGCTGCGGAACCCTATGCCCACCCCCAACGGGGAGGTATTGCGTCCGCCACTGCTGGCCTTCGTGCCACCGGGAACGCACGCCAGCGCCGAGGACTCCTTCGGGGTGGCCACGTTCGAGCAGATTGACCTAGGCGATGTCTACGCAGACCTCGTTGAGCGCCTGCGCGGAGCGCTGCCGACCACATTGCGGGACGGCGTCGCCCAGGTTTTCGAAGTCCTGGATGAGGCGGCGGCAAAGGATCCCAAACAGGCCCGCGCCGATTCTCGGGACCAGGCCCGATTCCTGCTCAGCGCTCAACACAACGACTACGACCCCGAAGCCGCAGGCGCAGCGCTGTTCGAGGTCGGTCTGGTGCCTGACTTCACCGTCTTCGCCGATCCCGACGCGATTCGCGGCCGAGTTACCCAGAACGTACGTGTGGCGGAGAGCCTGGCCGACCCCCAGCGTACGGCCCGGCAGCGTGTACTGGATCTCGGACTCTCTCAGCCGCAGTTCCGGGAGCGGCTGCTGGAAGCCGTTGACAAGGTGGGCCTTGACGACCCGCGGACCCTGGCCCGTAGCATCGCCGTGGACCGGACCAACTGGCCGCTGGCCTTTCAGCACTGGCCGCTGAAAGAGCCGGCTCAGGTGACCGCGGTCCGCGTCACCGTAGCCGAACTGTCCCTACCGGTCGCCGGGGCCAGTCCCGAAGACGCGACCGATCCGGTCCTCGGCACCATCTCCGGACAGCACTACCTCCCCGTGGGTTCCAGGGGAATGAACAAGTTCAGCGTGGAATTCGCAGTGTCACCCGACCCGCGCCAGGTGACCGGGCTGATCCGCTTCGCGGCAAAGTTGATCTCCGAGGATGGTGGAGCCACCGGAGTTACGGCATACGCGAATGTCACCAAGACCGCCAAGACATTCTTCAAGGCATCATTCACAAAGCTCGACAAAGCGGGCTTGGACGCCGGCTGGCATTACGTGAGGGTCGAACCGGTGGACGCCGACGGGCTGCCGCTGCCGGTCGAGCGGTCGTCGGGCGACCGGCAGCAGCCGCAGGAGAGCGACCGATTCTTCGTTCTTCCCGGCGGAGACATCGACGAGGTTCCTGACCAGCGTTTTCGCAAGGACATAGGAGTTGCCCAGGCACTCGTCCGACTGCGGGTCCAAGCCGCTGGTGACCGCCGGGATCCTGCCGATGTCCGGCTCCGTTCCACCGTCGCCAAGGCCACATCTGGAAGCGGCCAATACAGCCTGCTGGCCTCCTTCGGTGGTCACGGTGCCGTCGAGATTCCGCTGCCTCCGGTGCTGACCGATCACCAGCGTTCCGTGCTCACCACCCCGGACAACATGACCGAGGCCAGGCTGGAGATCTCCGGAGACCAGACGGGCGATCTGCGTTCGCAGCCGTTGCCCTGGCCGAGCCACATCGAAGACGAGCTGATGGACCGTTTTCTCCAGACTCGTCGAACGATCTTCAAACTTGTCACTGGAGACACCGGGTCAGCCACACCGGTACCCACGGTCGAGGGCTGCGATCCGACCGCTTTGCGCGCCGACGCGGGTGAATACGCGGCAGCATACGAAGCCCTGATCAGACATCAGTTGAGACTGGTCGAGAGCGCAGACCCGGACCAACTGCCTCAACTGCACGCAGAGCTCGGCGGCCTGCTGCGGCTGGACACCCTCACCGTGGAGCACAGCGACCCGCTGGGGGGCCGCCAGGAAGCTCTCCTGGTGCCGCCCACGCATCCACTGCGCCTGCTATGGCTGGTGACGTGGTCCGAACTCGGACGAAGCTGGCTCCGTGGTTCCGAGTCGGATGAGCCTTACAGCAGCACGTACGACAAGGCCACTCTCGCAGCCATCGAGCACACACTGCTGGAGGGCCTGAGTCCGCTGGGGTTTCCGCTGGCAGTGCCGCGTCCCGACGGCCGACTGGCTACCGCGGCCGTGGATCTCACGCCGTACTGGGGCGTGTACTTGCCGGCGGGTACGGAAGACCCGCAAGGCATTCTCGCCCAGCTCGCGACCGGTCTTAAGCTGCCCCAGCAGTGGGGTGGCGCATCGGTGGTATCTGGTGGCTCCCTGGCGGACCGAGTGGAGCGCTATCTACGCCTTCATCCCTACATCCGCACCCTCATCATCAATGCGGTTGGTGCAGGTCGGGCCGAGCACCTGGCGGACATGCTCATCGAACTGGAGCGCCGTGCCACAGTGCCGAACATCCGCTACGACATGAGGCTCTATGCGGCCCCAGGCCAGCAGGAATGGAGCGGTGAAGCACTTGCCGAACTGCTGCGCGGTGAATGGAGCACCGTCAATGCCGCCGAAGCTTTCCATGTCCCGAGCGCGGACGGCGCCCCCGCCAAGCTCGCCGTCGCTGTGAGACCTCTCAGCAACCTCGACGACCCCTCACCCGAGCACGCCGCTCACCTCACACTCCTCTTCGATGTTTTCGGCAGCGAGCAAGTGGACGCGGTTCCCAGTGCCGCACGTTCGGTCGCTCCAGTGCACGGCCTGGTCCAGGACATGGCGATGGAGTACCGCCAGGAGGGCGGGGACGCCACCTGGCGTAAATGGCCCAGACATGGCATCCCGCTCGGCCTGCCCGGTGCTGAAGATCTCAGCGACGTACTCGGTTCGCTTCCCGCAGCCGTGTCTGCTGCCATGGCAACGGTCGCCACAGGGCAGGCCGGCCGGAGCCTGGTGCCCCGAACCTCTCTGGTGCTCACCACCGATGAGCGAGCTCTCCTGAACCGTGCCCATCGCATCAGTGACTGGGTCATCACCGTGGACCGGACCATGGGTGTCGATTACTTCGATCGCCCGGCAGGCGATGACCGGCCCGACTACGTGATCGACTACGACGCCGACACCATTGGCGGACTCGGACATCACCTCGTCGTGAGCTCACGGTCGAGTCAGGAACTACGAACCCTGTTTTCTCCAGTTGCCGATGGGCACGCGATCGCTCTCGATGAGCGGCACACCGGCACCTTCTTCGACCAGCTGCGGCTGCTGTCCGGACGGCTGGCCTTCAAGCTGGCATCGGCATCGGCCACGCAGCGGACAGAAGTCCTTGGGCTGGCGCTCGCACGTCTCTATCTGGACTATCAGGGCGTGCTCGCAGATCAGGTGCTGGTGCCGTTGGACGCTCATCAGAACCTCTACCGGGAAGCACGTCGGCGTGCCGACGCCGTAGGCGAGACGGTGGGTATGCGCCGTACCGATCTCGCCCTATTCGGCTTCGAACTGGATCACACAGCCCCGCAGCGCAGGCTGATCACCTGCCGCCTTGTAGAGGTCAAGTGCTACAGCTCGCTCGACGGCATCGCCGCCCACGAGCTGCTGAAGGCCACGATGACCGAGCAGCTCAGGCGCAGTGAGGAAGTCCTGAGACTGCACTTCGCACGCGATGTGGGATCGACCGACCGTCCCGACCGAGTCGTAAAGAATGCGGAGCTTGCTACTTTGCTCCGCTTCCACCTCGATCGCGCGATCCGCTACGACGTCATGCGCACGCCTGGCGCGGCTGCGGAGGCGCGCGCTGTGCTGGAAGCTCTCGACCTGGGCTACGAGCTGGAGTTCACCCACACCGGGTTGCTGTTCGACCTCGCGGGCAACGGAAGTGGTACGGAGGTGGAGGGTGGTATCGAATTTCACCGGATCGGCCGCGACCTCATCCGCGAACTCGTCGACGCGGTGCCGACCGACCCATCTCTCGGCAGCGACGCAACTGAAGGCACGACAACTCTCGCAACGATGGAACTGGCCGTTCCCAGGCTTCCGCAGGCGGCTTTCCGGGCACCGAGCCGAATTCGAGAAACGAGCTCCGAACAGCACACCGAAGCACCCGAACTGACTCTTTTCGATGTGGAGTCGGCGGAACCCGAGCGCGTAGAGGAGCCGGATCAGCACGTGGAAACCGTAGACGAACCAGGCTCCAGCCACAGTGCCGCGCACGGGGATGATCTAGCGGCTGGTGAGCCGTCACGTGACACGAGCACTGGAGGGCAAGCCTCCCTGACCGGAGCGGAGTCAGCTCCGTCTGCTGGGGCCGCCATGGCAGCCTATGCTCCGGATGTCTACCTGGGCGTGTCAGAACAGTCTCCCCAGTACGGAGTGCTAGGGGAGGTCGCGGGGCGTCGCATCGCGCTCGACCTCAACGGAGCCCACACCATCAGCCTTTTCGGCGTCCAGGGGGGCGGCAAGAGTTACACACTCGGATCAGTCGTGGAGTCGGCTTCCCTGTCGGCCTCTCCTGTCAACCAGCTGCCCAGTCCGCTGGCTACTGTGGTCTTCCACTACAGCCAGACTCTCGACTACGCACCAGAGTTCACCAGCATGGCCGCCGCGAACGACGAGCCGGATCAAGTACGCCTGCTCCAGGAGCGGTACGGAGTGGGACCGGCCGCTCTTGAGGATGTCGTGCTCCTGGTACCCGAGGCACAACTGGCGGACCGGCAAGCCGAGCACCCAGGGCTGGAAGTGCGTCCACTCAAGTTCGCGTCCTCTGAGCTGCGGGCGGAGCACTGGCGGTTTCTGATGGGTGCGGTCGGCAATCAGTCAACGTATATCCGCCAGCTCGGCAGGATCATGCGTGCCCATCGGCACGACCTCGATCTGGAGACTCTGCGCCAGGGCATTGACGAGTCCACACTCACCGACCACATCAAGACGTTGGCACATCAGCGCCTTGATCTGGCCGCCGAGTACATTGACGACAGCGTTCGGGTCAAGGACCTGGTCCGCCCGGGGCGGTTGATCATCGTTGATCTACGAGACGAGTTCATCGAAAAGGACGAGGCTCTGGGCCTCTTCGTCGTGCTGATGCAGCTGTTCGCCGAAGCTCAGGACGCAGATCATCGCTTCAATAAGCTGGTCGTTTTCGACGAGGCCCACAAGTACATCGATAGCCCCGACCTAGTCGCCGGCTTGGTCGACAGCGTACGTCTGATGAGGCACAAGGGGATGACGGTACTGGTCGCCAGTCAAGATCCTCCGTCTGTGCCAATTGCCCTTATTGAGCTGTCCGACCTCGTGATCCTCCACAAATTCACGTCGCCAGCATGGTTGAAGCACCTCCAGAAGGCGAACGCGTCACTTGCTGAACTGACCTCGGCCAAAATGGCCTCCTTGACCCCCGGAAGCGCATATGTCTGGTCGGGGAAGGCTACTGACAGGCAGTTCACCCAAAGAGCCGTCAGGATTGATTTGCGTCCCCGTTTGACTCGTCATGGGGGGGCGACCAAGACAGCGGTGGACGGTGGGTGAGCTCTGCACTCGCGTCACGGACACCAATCACCGCGCACTCGTGATCAGTCGAGGCCAAGGTGCGAGCGGCTGCCGCGGCTCAGCAGCCGCGGCAGCCGCTCGCTTTCAGATCCCGGCGTGCAGGTGGGCCGCCCAGAGGTAGGGGGACTTTGGATAACGATCACGGGCCTTACGCACGGTGTGGTGCAGAGCACGAGCCGCTGCATCCGTGTCGAGGCCACCATGCTGGTCGGTGTCCCCGCCGAGCTCAGCATAGAAATCAGCTGCCATATGCGAGGCCACCTCGTCGTTGATCTCCCAGAGGGTGCCGATGACGTGGGGAAAACCCGCGAGCTGAAAGGCCGATGTGAGATGGATGGCCTCGTCGATCAGCTCCACGGATTCCATGAACGCTGTTCGGCACGCTGACAGGTAGGCCAGTTGGGCCGAGTCCATCCTCAGTTCTGCAAGGCTCGCCACCGTCAGCGGATCACGTTCATGGTCGTGCAGAAGCAACAGGCTCTGGGACGGGTCGTCGGGGTCGTGGGCACCGTGGCACGCGAAATGAACGATCCCGCAATCGGAGAGGGTCTTCAGGACCCGAGCCTTGGTCGGTCGTGCCTCCGGCCCGGGGACAGTCATGCCGTCTTCAGCCTCTGCATCCGGCTCCATAAGGAGCGTCGGCTCAGGCAGCAAGCCGCACAGCAGTGCGGCTTCTTCCGAGACGTGGTCCAGGCGGCCTTGGACGCCCGGGGTTGTGGGCATGGCGACGATCAGTGATCGGCTCACAGTTGGCGCGAAGGTGAGATGACGGCGCGCGTGGTGCAGTGCGCGGATAGTGGTGGTGTACGAGGAGACGACACGGTCCATGACTGTCGGCGGTTCCCTGTCTCTCAAGCCCGCCCGGGGCGACTCGGAGTGACGGCCGGCAGCGTGCAGGGGTAGCAGTAAGAGGAGCCCGCCAGGTGCCCACCAGACGCGGGGCCACGGCTCTCCGGGAAAGGGCTCACCGGCGAAACCGAGGCTACGCAAGACCGGTTCGGCCGCCGCGTCCCACAGCCACTCCAAGACAGCGTGAAGCGTCGATTGCGCCTCTTTTCGAGTGAGGGGCGATGTGCGAGAATCCGCAACGGTTTCCAGGGCCCTGTGGAAGGTCTGTATCTGGTCGATGACGAGGTCGTACGTGAGGTCGGGCAGGTTCAGGGACTCGATTCCATCGGACGTCAACAGCAGTGCGTCGCTGCGGTAGTGGCTGACGTTGAAGCTCACCACTGGGCCGGAGGTGGCTTGTGCCAGGAGCTCACTGACGGCGGGGGGACGAGCGAAGCTGGCGAATCCGTCCTGCGTTCGGATGCTGTCCAGCGTGGCCTGAAGTTGGTCGGCGCGGCTGCGTCGTTGCTCCTCAGCATCGACCGCACGTACGGCGGCGCTGGCTTGCCCCTCGGCCTCCGTGGGGGAGGCCATTTCCATCGGCCGGTCGAGCTCGTCCCGAAGTACCTCGAAGCGATGGGCCAGGTCAGGATGGCACTCGCGAAGCTCTGCGAGATCACTCCGCATGTCCAGCGCCTGGCTGTGGAGGACGCCACGGCCCACCTCGATCAACTGCAGTGCCCGCGCTGCCCGATCAGCGGGTGTGCCTTCGTGAGAAGCAAGAGCCAGTGCCGCAGCGTCTCCGGCCAGCCCGGACCACTTGCCCATGGCGTGCTGCTGGTCACGACGGCTCAGCCGGCGGTCTGCCACTTCGGGCAGTAGGTGTATAGCACCGGCCAGGAGATCGGCTGCGAGATCAGGATCCGACCGTCCGGTCATTGAGGCCGCTGCCTGAGCGGCCCGAATCCGAATCGAGGGCCTGGACCCGTCGGCTCGCGCGCCTTCCATGTGGGCGGCCAGTGCGCGATCAAAGTCGTGTCGCGAGTAGGTCCGCTGATACCGGCGATGCAGGGCAGTCCCGAACTGGAACAGGTAATCGGCGCGCTCTGGATGTTCCGCGGGCGCGACGTCGAGCGCGGCCTGGCACGCAACCACCGCGTCATCCAGATCCGCTATAGACCCGGTCTTCTCGAACCTGACGGTCAGCACGCCTCCCAGCATGGACAAGTACCTCGGGCGCTCAGGGTGGTGGGACGGGACGGTGGCGGTCGCATCATGTCCCGCCGCGACTGCTCCATCCAGGTCCTCAAAGCCTCCAGTGCGCTGGAAACGGGCGTGCAGGGCGGCGCACAGATTCGCAAGGAAACGAGGGCGGTCAGGACTGGTTGCATCCACAATGCCGAGGACATCGCGGTTCCTTCGGATCACCTCGTCGAGGTCTTGAGGGTCGCCGTTCCGTTCGTAGCGTTGCAACAACACTGTGGCGAGATTGGACAGCATCGCCGCCAAGGCGGAGTGTTCACGGGGTGCCGTATCCACAGCTCCGTGCGCGAACTCGATCGCGGCGTCCAGGTCCGACAACGCCCCGGTGTTCTTGAACCGAGTCCACAGCATCAGACCGACGTTGGACAGACGGGTCGGCCGGTCGACGTGACCGTCCGCGGTGGCCTGAGCGGAAGCGCGACTGGCACTGATCGCCTCGTCCAGGTCTGTCATATCACCAGTGCATTCGAAACGCTGCCCGAGGGAGATGGCCAGGTTGTTGAGGACCGCGTTGAACTCGGTCTGGTGCGGGGAGATTTCCCGGGAGGCAGCGCGGTTCATCTCGATCGCCGTATCGAGGTCAGATCTGTCGCCGCCGAGACGGTATCGCGCCAGGAGAGCTTGACCCAGGCCGGAGAGACGAAGCCCACGAGCCCGGTGCCCCGGCGGGAGCATCTCCAGAGCTTCCCGGAAAGCAATGACAGATCGGTCTAAATATGCTGTTTCACCGGTGCGCTGGAATCGAGTCAGCGTGACGGTGCCGAGCCCAGACAGGAACATTGAGCGCGCAGGATGTTCCTCGGGAGCCGCTTCGACTGCGGCCTGGCAGCACTCGATCGCGTTGTCCAAATCCGCCAGTACGCCGGTGCTTTCATATCGGCCGTGCCAGGCGGTCCCCAGATTATGAAGAACTCCTGCCTTTTCGTGGTCCTCGCTACAAAGGTCTGACGCTTCCTGAAAGGCTTCGATCGCCGCGTCCAGGTCTGACAGGATGCCTCTCTCGGTGAACCTGGTCTTCAGCGCGGTACCCAGGTTGTTGAGCCCGCCAGCCCTGTCGGCAGGGGCGCCCGCGGAAGCTTGGACTGCCAATCGGCCGGTCGCGATCGCATCGTCCAGGTCCGCCGCCGCGCCTGTATGGGTGAAGCGCTGCATCAGCACACCTGACAGGTTGGACAGCATGACCGGCTGGTTCGGGTGCCCTGTTGCCGTGCTTTCCACTGCGCCCTGGGTAGCGTCGATCGCCGCGTCCAGATCCGCTGGTTCGCCACCGGCGTCGAAGTGGCTTTTCAGCATGACGGAAAGATTGGACAGCGTTTCCGCGTGCTCACTTGCTCCATGTGGAATAGCTCCTGCGATGCGCCGCAGGAGATCGGTCACTCTTGCGCGCAGCGCCGGGTCCGGCGAAGGGTTCATCCCTTGCTGGATCCTCCAGACGAAAGCGAGCGCGCGCTGGGCCACATCTGGAAGCAGTTCGTCCGGCAATTCCTCCTCACCGGCACCGAACAGGAAGCAGGGCGTGAACTTGGCGACGGCCTGCTCTCTGTCCCGCTGCCCAGCCTCTTCGGGAAGTGCCCGGTACCTGAAAGCGTGCAACCAGCCGAGGACGTGATGACCTTCCAGGTCGGACTCGTCGTTTCGGAGTATCGCGGCAAGTTGGCGTGCCTCAACCAATGCTTCCGGCTCCAGCACCACAGCGAGGTCTTGTTCGCGGGCCATCCGTTCCAGCCGTAAGCCCACTACAGCAATCCGCTTCTCCAGTTCGTCTTCCCTTGCGAAGTCCTGCTCACGACCCTGCATGAATCGCCCTGTCACTTCCCGTTCCTCGGTAGATCTGGTTGCTGCACCGTTCAGGCCCGACGAGGCGAACCTTTGCATTCGATGGAGCTCACAAAACTGGTTCCGACACGGGCGCCGGACTGTTCAGCCGTCGCATGACCTCGCCACCCAGCAAAGGTCCCATCGGTTGTTCCTCGATGCGTAGCTTGTCGGCCAGGTCCGTCAGGTGAAGGCGCACGGATGCCTCGAGCAGCGCGGCATAGGTGTCCGCAGCCGTACGGAGGCGACGTGACGAAATGATCAGGAGCGTGGCGCTGAGCGGCGCCGCGGGCCACCACCACCAGGCCAGAGGCAGATAGAGCAGGGCCCACCCAGCGAGAACGGCAGCCCGTGTCAGTGCGGCGCGGCCTCTTCCGATCTCACCGCGTATCTCTTCTGACAGCAGGATCCAGAGATGTGGCCAAACGATGAGGAGATTGACGTGCGCGTCTCGGTCCAGCCGGGCCGTCGCGGCATGGATTCGGTCACCGCTCCAGGTCGGCCGTTCAGGCCGTTCTACGGAGATGCGCTCGCACTTGCGCGCCGCACGATGACGCTCCCGGGTCTTGGGCCGGTCAGCCGGACGCGGAGCGCGTTCCCGAAGCATCAGGGCTTCGTACTCCGCCCGCGCCTCGTCCCACCGATGCTGCCTGCGTGCCACGCGGTACTCGGCCAGCTCGCCGAACGGCCACGGCCAGACACCCCAGCCGGCGGCCAGAGCGACACGTTCGACGACGGAGCCGAGGGACTGGGCGGCAAGTCCGGCGGCGGCCGCACCGGCCAGGACGCCAGCCAGCAGCACGACCTGGCCGCCCACCGTGGTCACCTGGGGAGAGCGGGCGGCATCCGAGATCGCGTGGACGAGTCGGCCAACGTCCAGCGCGGTACTGTGCCCGAGGGTGTGTCCGGCTGCGGCGACCGCCAAGTACAGCGCGCCTGGCAGTACGAGCAGGGTCAGCCACCGCTCGGCCAGCTTCTTGCCGAGTTCGCCGAGAAGTACTCCCACTACGGGAGCCTCTCCCGGATCAGCGCCGTCTCGGCGGGGGCAAACTGGCAGCGTGGCACGTCGTCGTCCACTTCATGACCGGATCGACCGATGCACAGCTGCAAGGGGCACCGGTACACGACGTCCAAATCAGCAACACCGGCCGGCATCGCGCTGCGGCCCGTTCCCCCATACACCCCCGACGGGTCGCCTGCGCGTCGAACCGCTGCGTGCAAGGCGTCCAGAAGGGCAGTGAGCGAGACGTCGTCCGCGGGCGGCCTGCCGACTGCGGCTTCGACAGCACGCAAGGGAGCGTCATCCTCGTCGAGCAGCGCGGCGAGTTCGTCCCGATGCCCACACACGTACGACAGTGCCTTGGCGATCCTCAGGCCGACTACTTCCACCTGGCTCGTCATGCAGAACTCAGCCCCCTGTTCCCTGTTGATCCACCAGGCAGCCATTCTTGCTCCAAATGTGAAGGTGCACGCCCGGGTTGGGCCAACTCCCTCTGGCAGAGCAGGGAGGCGTCGAGGTCCTTGAAAGGACGGTTCAGCCGATCTCCTCTGCGCGAGCGATGCGTAGGCGGCGGTGCACCACGCGCCACGCGGCCGCTGACACCGCACCGCGTCGTGCAAATTCGCCTGCGTAACGCGGCGTGCTGAAGCGACCATCACGCTGTCACCCCGCCGCTTGGGAGAAATCTGGGAGAAGATCTTCTCCCAGAACCCCCGCAAGACCACCCGAGACCAACTACCACCAACGCGCTGACCTGCGCAGATACCACCCACAGCAGGTGGCCAACATGATCGAACCTCATTCGGGACGAAGAGGTCGTGGGTTCAAATCCCGCCACCCCGACAGCCAAAACACCAGGTCAGGCCCGCTACTGAGAGATCAGTAGCGGGCCTGATTTGCGTTGCGGCCCTGTTTCGGGAGCCATTTGGGAGCCGACTTCGGGGAGCGGCTCCCCGGCGGCTCCCAGCGAGAGGTGTTGCGCCTTCGAGTGCGCCGTGCGCTCCGCAAGAGTCTGACGTGCGTCGATGAGACCGCGCCACGGATCTGGCTCCACCTTGGGCGGCGCCGGCTGAGTAGCTGGCGAAACGCACCGCCCAGCTCCTTCTGCCTCGCGCGGTAGGCCCAGCGCTCGCCAATCTCCATGTGCCCATTGAGTCAGGTCTGTTGGACCCCTCACTGGGCGTTTGCCACAACTACCGGCGCGACCTCCTCATCACCAGGTTGACGCCGACCTGCGAAGCATCGCGCGAGATTGCTTCGCCCCGGCAGCGGCCGCAAGGAGGCACCGCAGCACGTCCGGCCATCCGCGCTGTCCCCCGTAGCGTTTCTGACCGGACGACGCTCTCTCCACGTACGAAACTCAGTGGCTCGTCGACCAGTTCACCGGTCGGGGACTTCGTCGCGCCCACCTGGAACTCATGACCCTCCTCCGGAGAGGCCCTCACACATAGTCACAGAATGGTCACGAGGTGGAATATGCGGATGATCAAGTGGCTGATCACCAAGAAAAGGTCACTCTACGTTTGCCGGGAATGTCCGGCGCCCTGTGTGCTGGGGAGCCTCAGGGGCGAGGGGGTGGGGAATGACTACTTACCGTTTCAATCCGCCGCCGGGTTGGCCTGTGCCACCCGCGGGATGGATGCCGCCGCCGGACTGGCGGCCCGACCCCACGTGGCCCCCGATGCCGACGGGATGGCAGCTGTGGGTTCCTGAGGCCGACTCCACCACCGACGTCCTCCCTGTCGGCCCTGCCACGGGAGCCTCTGCGGTGCCGGACATGGCCACTGCTGGGAGCACGACCGCGGTGCCGGCTCCTCGGAAGGGAGGGCTGTTCGGGCGTCGGCGTTCGGATGCAATGTCCGAGGCCGAAGAGCTGCGGGCGTGGATCGCGAGGACACAGGGGCTGGACGCCGCGCGGGTCGCCGGTCTTGTGCGGCAGGTCGAGGCGGAGGCCGCTGCACTGCGTGAGCGGATGTCCGCCGAAGCCGTCGAGGAGGCCGAGGGGATCCTCAAGGACGCGCGTGAGACGGCGAAGGAGATTCTCGGCGACGCGCGCCGGACGGCGAAGGAGACCGAACGGGTCCGCAAGGAGGCCGACCGGCACCGCAAGGACGTCTTCGACGCCGAGCGGCGGCTTGCCGAACTGCAGGGCCGCATCGTCAACGCCGACGAGACCGCCATGCTGCAGGAGGCCGGGATCTATGCCTACCGGCACGCGCTGCACGACGCGATCGCCTACCGCAGCCGGCTCGACACGCTGCAGAACGAGATCAAGGCGCTCGCCCGTGCGGGCCGCGCCGTCCAGGCGGCCACGGACTGGACGGTCAACGGCTCCAAGCGCGAAGGCCAGAAGATGGTCCGCGACTTCTCCAAGCTCATGCTTCGGGCCTACAACGCCGAGGCCGACTACGCGGTGCGGTCCATGCGGCCGCACCGGCTGAGCTCCCTCGTCGACCGGCTCTACAAGAGCCGCGAAACGATCGCCCGGCTCGGTGCCACCATGCACATCCGGATCACAGACGAGTACCACAACGCGCGCGTACGGGAGTTGGAGCTCACCGCCGACTTCCTGCAGAAGAAGGAAGAGGAGAAGGAGGCCCAGCGTGAGGTACGCGCCCGGGAGCGTGAGGAGGCGGCGGTCCAGCGGGAACTCGACCGGCAGCGCGAGAAGCTGAACAAGGAACTCGGCCACTACCAGTCAGCACTCGACCGCCTGCGCGAGCGCGGTGACGAGGCGGGTGTGGCGGAGATGGAGGCCAAACTGGCCGAGATCGAGAACGCTCTGCAGGACGTCGAGTCCCGCGCGGCGAACATCCGCGCCGGCTACGTGTACGTCATCTCGAACATCGGCGCCTTCGGCGATCGCATGGTGAAGATCGGCATGACGCGTCGAATCGAACCTCTTGAGCGGGTCTACGAGTTGAGTGGTGCGGCGGTGCCCTTCCGTTTCGACGTACACGCGCTGATCTTCAGTAAGGACGCGGTGGGCCTGGAGACGGAACTCCACCGGCAGTTCGCGTCACAGCGGGTCAACCAGGTCAACAGTCGCAAGGAGTTCTTCTACGCCACCCCGTCGGAGGTGCGCGACGCACTGCAACGGTTCGCCGGACAGCACCTGATCGAGTTCACCGAGGAACCCCAGGCACTGGAATGGCGGGCCGGCAGGCGCATGGGCGAAGCCGGTGCGCCCGCCGCAGGCGCAGGAGGAGTTGCCACCCGGACAGCATGAGGTGCGTCGGCACGGCGCCCGTCGGACTGGAGGCCGCCCATAAGGTGTGACCCGACCCGCGCCTCTCAAGGGCCCACAGCTGGGCTGGCACCGGCCTGGGAATGGGAATGGGACATCCCTCGGGATCCTTCGTGAATCGAGGGGTCGGTATCCGGTACCCGAATGGTGGCCAGGCCAGTGCTTCGGCGGGGCAACCGCCGGGTCCGTGACGGCGTGGCAGCAGGCTCGAAAGACCCACTTCGATGCCTGCGAACGCTGACATGATGCGCGCTCATGGGAACGAGAGACGACAGTGACGAGGCGTACGTGGTCGGCCTGTGCAACCAGGTTCTCGGCGAGACCGCGCTGGCCCAGCACAAGTTCGACTGGCTGCAGGGAGACCCCGGGACGGGCGGCCGACGTGCCAAACTTCCGGTCGACGCCTACTGGCCCGGCCACCAACTCGTGGTCGAGTACCGGGAACTCCAGCACGACCAACCCACGCCTCACTTCGACAAGCCCGACAGGCTCACTGTCAGCGGCGTCCACCGGGGCGAGCAGCGGGTGCTGTACGACGCCCGGCGTGATACGGAGATTCCCGCGCACGGGCTGCGGCTGATCGTGATCCGGCCGGCCGATCTCGATGCGGACGGTCGCGGACGACTGCGCCGTAACCAGGAGACGGACCTGGCCGCGCTGCGGAGGATCCTGGCACGCCACAGCGACGAGGACCGGGTCACCGACGCCTTCCGTACCTGGCTTCTCGCCGAGGGCTGGACAACGGTCGACCCCACGGAGCGCTGGACCGATCTCGAAGCCGTGCGAGGCGATGAGCGGCTGATCTGCGAAGCCAAAGGCCGCACCAGCGAGAAGGGAATCGACGCCGACATCGCCTACGGGCAGTTGCTGCGGAGGATGACGAGCCAGGAACCCCACACGCGGTACGCGCTGGTGGTGCCGTCCTCGTCCGTCAAGGCCGTCCAGCGCGTTCCGGCACATGTTCGGGCGCTGTTGCGCATCGACGTGTACGAGGTGACGGACGACAACGCGGTACGCCGACCGCCGGCATAAAGGGTTCCCGCCCCAAACCGCTGCGCCCCAGTGCGGGGCGGTCAGCCGCAGGACAGCCAGTCCAGTGGCGGATTCGCGGAGCTGGCGCCGTCGGGCGCCCCGGGCTCAGGCCGTGAGGGACAAGAGAGGGTCAAGAGAGGCACAAGAGACGGGGTCCCATTCACCGAACCTGCACCGACCGCAATGTCACCCGAATGGCGCAACATGACGTGCCACCCACATGGGTGAAGATCAAGCTGACTAGTGCCCCAATCGAGGCAATCCGTGAAAGGGGAACTACATGCGTATTCGACGAATCCTCGCCGCCGTCATCGCCACGGCGGCCCTCGCCGGACTCGGCCTCACAGGCGCCGTTACCGCCACCGCACAGGGTGCTCCCTCCTACGTCACCCCCTCTCAGTGCAAGCAGGGCGGCGGAACGCCCGCGCTCAATGAGGAGGGCAACTACTGCAAGGGCGGTTCGCACAACGGGGAGCAGATCGACTGAACCCCACAAGGCGCCCCGCAGTCACGCGCCGCGGGGCGCTCCCGCGGGAGCGTAGCCCCGGGAGAGTCGCCCGGCGACCAGAGCCGAGGGGCCACCAGGGGCGGCCCGTGGCGGCCTGTCCGCAGCCGTCGGTGGTCGGGCCGGTCGACGGCGTCCGTGTCGGTCAGCCGGTGCGGAGACTGCTGGTGTACACGTCCGTACGGTTCTGGGGTGCGCCGGAGTGGGTCTCGGTGAGCACCGCCCGTACTCCCTTGCCGTCTGCCACCAGGCCTTGGTAGTCGCCGAGGAAGTAGCCCCCGGAGAACGGCGCCTGCAGCCAGTCGAACACCCGCGAGATCCGTCGTTCGGTCCGGAGCTTCGGGTTTCCGTGCTGCAGTGTGGCCAGTTGGTAGGCGGTGGGCAGGGTGGTGGTGTTGCCGGGCTTGAGGAAGCGCAGGTCGTAGTAGGTGAGCGCGACCGTGCCCCGCTCGTCGACCGCGATCGACGGTGAGAAGGCCGGAACGCCCTTGGGGCTGATCAGCTCCGGGGTCCCCCACGTGCGTCCGCCGTCGGTGGACCGCACCAGCTGGACGGAGTCGAACTTTCCACCGGAGAAGTCCGAGCCCTCGTAGGCCATGTACAGCGTGCCTGTCTCGGGGTCGACGGCCGGGCTCGGCAGGGTGGCCGCGGCGCGCAGCGGTTTGGTGGGGTCGTTCGGGTCGACCTCCGGTACGGAGGTGTCCCGGGCCACGGTGACCGGGGCGCTCCAGGTCTCACCGGCGTCGTTCGAGGTGACCACCTCGTAGCGGGCTTCGACGACGGTGCTCAGGTCGTCGGAGTAGGTGATCCGGTCGAAGAAGTCGTACAGGATGCCGGTGCACCGGTCGGCGACGATCAGATGACCGATGGTCTGGGTGTTGGGCACGGTGCTGGTGTCGACGAACGGCCGGGCCTCGCTCCAGGTGCGGCCGCCGTCGCGGGTGAGGGAGATGTAGCCGGGACCGTCGAGGGAGCTGGGGCCGGGTGGGTCGTTGTCGAGGCGGTTCCAGACCTGGTAGGCGGTGCCCTTGCGGATCGGGTCGGCGGTGAGTGAGGGCTTGTCGTTGAAGAACGGCTGTTCGTCGACGTGCGTGGTGGTGAGGTTCTGCCAAGTGCGGCCGCCGTCGCGGGACGTGACTGCCAGGAGGGCGGTGCGCGTGCTCTTCGTGAAGTCGACGCCCTCCCCGCTCGCGTAGACGGTGCCGTCCGGTCCGGTGCTCACCCAGGGGTCGGAGGCCCGTTCGTAGTCCGCGCCGCCGGGGGCGCACAGGCTGAACGGCAGCGTGTTTTGGTGGAAGGTGTGGCCGTCCGTGGTCCAGGCGGCCGCCAGGCCACGGGCGCCGCCGTCGTTCCAGCGGTCCTGCTGGAACACCGTGACCACGCGCTTGGGGTCGCGCGGATCGACGGACAGGTAGGGCTCGACCTCGGTGGCCGGGTAGACGATGCTGTCGGGGGACCTCGCTCCGATGGCGCACTTCGCGTACGGGTCGCCGTGGGACACCTTGACCAGTGGTGTGTCGTCGGGGTTCGGGTCTGCTGCGGCGGGAGTCGTGCCGGTGACCGTGACGAGCAGGAGCGCGGCGGTGGTGACGGCGGTCAGGAGAGGGAAGACGCGCATGCGGGATTTCCTCCGGGCCTGTCGGCCGGGGTACGGGACTGCCGTCATCGGGGCGGCCTGGGGCGCGGAGGCGTACCGGAGCGCGAGGGTGGGGCGACTCCGCTTGGTCCTTTTCGGCGGTGCAGCCGGTGCCCTTGATGGGCCGAACGACGTAGTCGTCCCCGTGCTCGTCCAGGAGCACGGCGGAGCCGACCGGCGGGTGCACCGTGCCGGTCGGCTCCTTGGTCGTGTGGGTCGTGCTGTTACGGCGCCGTCTCGTCGGTCCCCGGACATCCCGGGTCGAGGCCGGCGTAACTGCTCGTTCTTCCGCGCCTGTTCAGGGTCTGCCGAGTGTCAACAACGCTCGTGATCAGTACAGCTGGGAAATCCGAATCACTGCAGCTGGGAGAATCGGAACAGCCAGGACAGGCGAACGACCTCGTCGGTCACTGAGTGACGACATGGCCGAGGCCGTTCAGGACGGCGGCGGGCACGGTGTTCAGGACGGCGGCGGGCACGGTGTTCAGGACGGCGCGGACCGTCTCGAAGCGGTGACGGCCTTGGCTTCGAGACGGTCGGCGTCCACCGTCGCGAGTGCCGCGGTGTCGGGACGGGCACGCGGGTATCACCCGGCGGTGGACCGGGTGCCGTCACTCCATAGCCACCGCAGCCACCGCGCCGGGTGCACCGGGCGGACTGGTTGCCCAGCCGCGCGCCGAGCGGTCAGGTGATCGCCTGCGAGGTCCCGTCAGGCAGCGCGCAGGCGTCGCCGGCGTAGGGGCGTGAAACGATCTGTCCTCCGGCGGCCGTGCAGTCGTCTCTGGAGATGTTCGGAGACGAGGCGGCCCCGGCGCTGACAGCGCCGACGGCGCTCACGCCGGCAAGGGTCGCCGCGGCCAGGGCGAGGCCCAGGATTCGTCGCATGCGCATGACTCCCTCCTCCTCTCAGGCGCCTTCGTTCGGCCTTCGGGAAGGACAAGTCTCGAGGCGACGGCGCCCTCTTACTCAGCATGGGCGCTCCGCATGAGGCCCGCGAGGCGAGGCACTGCCTCCGACCGGTGCCGGCGGGTGGCGGCCGCGCGCGGTCCTCTAACGCGGTTCGTGGGCCGCCGCCCGGCAGGCACCGGTCGCGGCGCCACCCGCCACTCCGGCCCCGGTCAGCCCGGTCACACAACTCTGCAGGTCTCCGACCACGCCACGGCTGCAGGCCGCCGTGACGGAGTCGGAGGCGGTGGCACCGGCCAGTTCGGCCATCTTTGTGCAGGCGGGGATGTCCGCCCGGGCCGTGGGAGCGGCGAGGACCGCACCACCGAGGGTGAGGGTCAGGCCGGTGAGGGCACCGGCGATACGGGTCGACGTGCGCATGGGACGCACCTGCCTTCCGGGGTGGTCGCGCGGTCCTGGTCCCGTCGGGACGGATCCGCGCGGTAAGGCCGCCTGGCGACGCTCGGTGAGTGGTGCCCCGGCCGGCGGGCTCACAGACTGGCCGCACGATTCTGCGTCGCGTCGCATCCATTGAGCCGCACCGGGACATGGTCGCCAGGCCGAAAGAGAGGGCCCCGGACCGGATGAGACGCACTCGGACCTCCACTCGCGGGCCCCTCACTCCAGCGTCGCATCCTCTCCCCCGCCCGTCCTGGGCATCCGGGGAGGCCGCGCTGAGTAACTGCGGTTGCGCGAAGCGCGACAGCCGGACCGTCCGGCCGGCCACTGGGTGGAAGGGCTGCGGATCACGGCCCTCCCGGCCGGGGCTCCTCGCCGTCGTAGGCCGCCAGCGCGGCCTGGCGGCACTCCAGCAGGGTGCCGAGGATCTCGGGGGTCACGTGCTCCTGGGTCAGTGCCACCGTGGCCCTGGCCTCGACCGAGGCCCACGCGTGCCGGGCGCGCTTGTTGGCGCGGCGCCTGGTGTCGCTGCGCAGGAAGCCCGCTCCCGCCGCGAAACCGGCGGAGGTCAGAGCGGCGAGGGCGGCGGGGACGCGCGCGTCCGCGGAGGCCAGTCCTGCCGTACCCGCCGTGCCGGCGAGCAAGGCCGCGGGGAAACCGAGGGCGATGTCCATCTTGGTCCAGAACTCGGCCCGGCGATGGGCGAGTGTCCTCTGGCGCGTCGCCTCGTCTCTCAGCCGCTCGATCTCGGCGCGCAGGCGGTGCTCGGGCTCGTCCGGACTCAGGTGGGTGGTTCCGTCAGCGGGAGTGGCCATAAGGGCATTCCAACACGCCTGTGCCAGAAGGTACTTGGTGAGTCCGAACAGCCTTCGGGCGCGGCGGACGTGCGCTTCCCACGAATCGTGTTCCGCCTCGTGCGGTAGCCATCCTGCCGATGATCTTCACCGTCGCTCGGCTGCGAGGGGGGCCGTACGCCACAAGGACCTGTCCGTCTGGACTCGCGACCACCTGGCAGCCATGGCCGCCGAATTCAGAGGCCGATTACGCGAAAACGCTCGGCTGGGAAATCCCAGCCGAGCGTCTGCGCGGCCCCTGAATCCGCCGTCACGGCTCAGGGCCTTTGACATCTATTCGAGGTGTACACGGGCGAGGTGGCTACCAGCCGCCATTGCAGTCGGAACCGAAGTCGGTAACCTGCGCACCTGGGCTACCCTCACCGTTGATCAGGTTTCCACCCAGGCCGTTGAGGATTCCCACCTCGCCGAGGATGTCGATGTTCAGGTCGTGGGACTTGCACCCGCCGCCGCCCCCCATGTGCTGCGCAGCCTGGGCGTTGGCCGGGATGATACCCACGACGCTGACGCTG
The DNA here is from genome assembly GCF_040682795.1 of Streptomyces sp. NPDC051105. Classification (NCBI taxonomy): domain Bacteria; kingdom Bacillati; phylum Actinomycetota; class Actinomycetes; order Kitasatosporales; family Streptomycetaceae; genus Streptomyces; species Streptomyces sp. NPDC051105. The sequence goes on from NZ_JBFBBR010000010.1 coordinate 212,604, forward strand.
CTTATGATGGCGGCTGCAACGGCGACCTTGCGGAAACTGTTCATTTCTCCTCCTAGGGGTGAGTAGAGCGCACCATCAAAAGATCAATTCAGCGCTCATTTCGGAGGCTAGATCGACATCCGGCGCGGCGCTCATCGAGGAAGCCATCCGGGGGTTCTGAGGGCCAATCGGCTGAGGTGACTTCTTCCCGGCTCGCTGTGTGCGGCGGGCGGCAGGCAGCAGGCAGCAGGCAGCGGTGTCACCATCTGGCGCGGCCGAACCGGACGTGGCGCGGGTCGGTGGTCTGGCCGCCGTGGCCGGACAGGGGGCACGATGCGTTCCAGAGGTCGGGCACTCTCATCGTGGACAGGGAGATCGTGTGGACGGTATCCGCTACGACGTCGCGCCTTCCGTGCGTGCCGTCTACGGGCCCCAGGACCTCAGCTCCGCACCGGCGTTCGGAGGCGGGTTCATCAACTTCGGTCACTGGGACGGGATTCCGCTCGACCGGCCCTTGACCCTCGAGGACCGGGTGCGCAGCCAGCGAAATCTCTACCGTCGTGTGCTGGGCGCTCTCGACGGTGCGGACGCCCATGCCGTCGAGGTCGGCTGCGGGCTCGGGCTCGGCGCCGTACTCGCGTTGGACGAGTTCGGGTTCGCCTCCGTGACCGGACTGGACGTCCATCCCGAGCAGTTGGAACGAGCGCGGCGGACCAACGCCGAACGGCTCGGCCGGGCGCCACATCGGCTTCGGTTCGCTCATGGGGCGGCGGAGGAAATGCCGTTCGAGGACGGCCGGTTCGAGTGTCTGTACTCCGTCGAAGCCGCCCAGCACTTCCGTGACCTGGCCGCGTTCGGCCGTGAGGCCGCGCGTGTGCTGCGGCCCGGCGGCCGGCTCGCCGTCACCAGTTTCTTCCTGCCCGCCGGCGCCGAGGCCGCGGGCGGGGAACTGGCCGCACGGCTGGACAGCTTCGCGTCCGGGCTGGACGTGGCCCACCCGCTTGCCTCCCTGGTCGACGCCCTGGACGCCGTCGGCCTGACCGACGTACGAGCCGAGTCGATCGGTGATCATGTCTGGGCGGGCCTGGATCACTTCCTGTCCGGCATCGACTTGCCCGTGCAGTGGCCGCGGAACTTCCTGCCGGCCTATCGCGACGGGCTGCTGGACTACTACGTCGTCTCAGCACGGCGCCCGCCGAAGGGCGGCCGAGGGGGATGACGGCCGCCCGGGTGGCGCAGACGCAGGCGTAGACGCAGACGCCGTCGGCCGACGGCGAGGCCCGGGTGGCCAGGGCTGTCCGAGGTCTATCCGCGATGATCCGCGGCTGCCGCGCCTTCGAGAACCCCTCCGAGGACCCCTCCGAGCGCGCCGCAAAAACACCGCCAGGAACAACGCCAGGAACCCCTCCGAGAACGCCCTCGCCCCACGCTCACGGCGGCTGACCGCCGCGGCCCCCGTTCCTCCCACCCGTCCCGCCCACCCGCTGACTACTCTGCACGGGTGACCACCGAGCTGACCCTGCTGCCCCAAGTCGTCTGTCGTGGACGGGAGATCACCGCGCCCCGGCTGCGCGGGCTGCTGGCCCTGCTCGCGGAGGATCTGCGCGGTGGCTGCAGCACCGGTCGGCTGGTGGAGGGGCTGTGGGCGGAGGAGCTGCCCGAGCGGCCCGGCAAGGCGGTGCAGATTCTGGTGTCGCGGCTCAGGTCGCAGCTGGGTGCCGAGCTGATCGTGAGTACGCCGACGGGGTACCGGCTGGCGCTGGACGAGACGCAGGTCGACAGTTCCGCGCTGCTGCTGCACGAGGCGGCGGGTGCCGCGCGGGCGCGGGCCGGGGATCACGAAGGCGCCCTGGCGCAGACCGAGGCGGGGCTGGCGCTGTGGGACGGGAGCGTGGGCGCCGGGGCCGGCGAGGAGCTGCACGATCCGGTGGTGGCGCTGCGTGCCGCGCGGGTCCGGGCGCATCGCGCGCTGGTCCGGGCCCGTGCTCTCGCGCTCGCCCGGCTGGGACGGCGGGCGGAGGCCGCGGCGCCGCTGAGCGCGCTGGCCCGGGAGCTGCCGCGGGACGAGGAGGTGCTGGCGGAGCTGCTGCGGTGCGAGGCCGCGACCGCCGGGCGGGCCGCGGCGCTGACCCGGTACGACGCCTACCGCCGCCGGCTGCGGGACGAGCTGGGGACCGATCCGGGGCCCGAGCTCAAGTCCGTGTACCAGGAGCTGGTGCGGGCTGACGTGCCGAGGGTCCGGCACGGGGTGCCGCACGAGCCGAACCCCCTGGTGGGGCGGGACGCGGATGTCGCCGCCGTGGGCGGGTTGCTGCGCACGTCCCGGGTGGTGAGCGTGGTCGGCCCCGGCGGTCTTGGCAAGACCCGGCTCTCCCACGCGGTGAGCCGGGGCGCCGAGCAGCCCGTGGTGTACTTCGTCACCCTCGCCGGTGTCCTCGCCGACGACGACGTGGCCGGCGAGGTGGCCTCGGCCGTCGGCGCCGGGGAGGGCGGGCGGTTCAGCGGGAGCGGTGACCCGGTGAGCGGCATCGTCGCCGCGCTGGGCACGGGGCCCGCGCTGCTGGTGCTGGACAACTGCGAGCAGGTGATCCCCGGCGCGGCGGATCTCGTCCAGGCCCTGGTGTCGCGGTCGCGGGAGCTGCGGGTGCTAGCCACCAGCCGGGCCCCGCTCGGGTTGACCTCGGAGTCCGTGTACGCGCTGCCGGAGCTGTCGCTCGCGACCTCGGTCGAGCTCTTCGAGCAGCGGGCGCGGGCCGCCCGGCCCGGCGTGGAGCTGCCCGCCGACAAGGTGGCCGAGATCTGCCGGCACCTGGACGGGCTGCCGCTCGCCGTGGAGCTGGCCGCGGCCCGGGTCCGGGTGCTGTCCGTGGCCGACATCGCGCACCGGCTGCGGGACCGCTTCGCGCTGCTGCGCGGCGGCGCCCGCGACGCGCCCGAACGGCATCGCACGCTGCGGGCCGTGGTCGAGTGGAGCTGGAACCTCCTGGAGGCCGACGGCCGGGCCGCGCTGCGCGCGCTGTCGATGTTCCCCGGCGGCTTCACCGAGGACGCGGCCCAGCAGGTCCTCGGTGAGGACGCGGACGCGCTGACCCTGCTGGAGCAACTGGCGGGCCAGTCCCTGGTGAAGGTCGGCGACAGTCCTTCCGGGGTGCGTTTCCACATGCTGGAGACGCTCCGGGAGTTCAGCGCGGCCCGGCGCGCCGAGGCCGGTGAGGAGGAGGCGGTGACCGGCCGGTTCCTCGGCTGGGCCCGGGACTTCGGACGGGCGCACCACGACGCGTTGTTCCGCGACGACCCGGTGCCCGCGTGGTTCCGGATCCGGGCCGAGCAGGACAACCTGGTCCTGGCCCTGCGGTACGCGCTGGCCCGCACCGACGGTCCCAGCACCGCCGCGCTCACCGCCGTACTGGCCTCCCTGTGGGTGACCGACTCCAACTACGCCCGGCTGGTCGGCCTGTGCGCCGAGACCGGCGGCCCGCTGTCCCACTTCCGCCCCGGTCCCGACGACCCCGAGTACTCCCAGGACGTCGAGGTGGCCCGCAGCGCGGCGGCGATATGCACGGGGGCCCTCTTCGTGGGCCTCGGCCCGCACGCCGTACGGCACCTCGCCACCCTGCGCCGGCTGCCGCCCGCCCCGCCGGACACGATCGTGCGGGCGATGGCCGTCGTCCTGTCCGCCGTCCCGGAGATCCGCCGGCCGGAGTACGCGCGACTGCGGGAGCTCTGCGCGTCCGGCGCGCCGCTGCTGGCGGGGGCGGCGTGGGGCGTCGCCAGTTACGTGTGGGAAGCCGAGCACGACCCGGAGCGCGCGCTGGAGTGCGCCCGCCGGATGCCCGACACGCTCGGGTCCCTGCGCAATCCGGCCATGCAACTGCTCAGCCATGGGCGGATCAGCGAACTGTGCATCCAGTCCGGGCGGAGCGCGGAGGCGTACGACCATCTGCGGGCCGCGCTGCACACGCTGGACGAGTTCGACGGCTGGCCCGACTCGATCGGCGTCCGCTGGGGTCTGGTGTTCGCCTGTCTGCAACGCGGGGAGGTAGACGAGGCGGAGTACTGGCTGGACCTCGCGGCGATGGACCAGCAGCCGGAGTCCGTCCGCGTCTACGCTCCCGACCTGGCGGCGCGGGCGGAGATCGCGCTGGCCCGGGGGCTGACCGAGGTCGGGCTCGGGCTGTGGCGCCGGGCGGTGGAGCGGATCCGGGAGGACAGCGTGCTGCTCGCCGGTGATCCGTTCGTGGATCCCTGGGCGCTGCAGGTGCAGTCGGCCGCGGTGGCGGCGCACGCGCAGCACGGCCGGCTCGAACCGGTGGCCGCGCTGGCCGGGCAGCTGCGGGAGCGGCTCCTCGCAATGTTGTCCGGCTCTTCGGAGAACGGCTCTTCGGGGGACCGGACTTCGGCGGACCGGACTTCGGCGGACCGGTCTCCGACGGACCGG
>NZ_JBFBBR010000010.1:217120-396389 GCF_040682795.1 Streptomyces sp. NPDC051105
TCTCCCACGGACCGGTCTCCCACGGACCGGTCTCCCACGGACCGGTCTCCCACGGACCGGTCTCCCACGGACCGGTCTCCCACGGACCGGTCTCCCACGGACCGGTCTCCGGCGGACCGGTCTCCGGTCGAGCTGCCGACGTGCGGCACCGCGTTGCTGGCACTCGGCTTCGCCGGGCTGGTCGGTGGCGACCCGGCGGCTGTCCGGCTGGTGGCTCTGGCGGAGCGGATGCCGACGGTGCAGGACTTCCCGACCCTGTCCTGGGCGCGGTCCCGGCAGGCCGCCGAGAACGCCAACAGGGCGGCGTACGACGACGCGAGGTCGACGTACGCCGCCCTGGGGCCGGAGGAGCTGCGGGCCGCGGCCCTGCGCGAACTCACTGTCGCGGCTCGCGGTTGAACTTCGCCCTGGACCACAGGTAGCCCAGCACGGTCAGCCCCAGGCCCCAGCCGAGGGCCAGCACGGCGTTCTTCGTACCGATCTCGCTGCCCAGCAGCAGGCCGCGCAGGGTCTCGATGAAGGGTGAGAAGGGCTGGTACTCGGCGAACCAGCGGAACCACCCCGGCATGGCGTCCACCGGCACGAACGCGCTGGACAGGAACGGCAGCATGACCAGCGGCGTCCCGATGTTGCTGGCCCCCTCGGGGTTGGGGCTGATCAGACCGATGCCGACCGCGAGCCAGGTCAGCGCGAGGCTGACCAGGGCCATCAGGCCGGCCGCCGCGAGCCACTCCACCGGCGACGCGTCGGGCCGGAAGCCGATGGCCAGTCCGATGCCGAGAACCAGCACCAGGGCCATCATCGTCTGGATCACGCTGCCGATCACGTGGCCGACCAGTACGGAGGCCCGGGAGATCGCCATGGTGCGGAACCGGGCCATGATGCCCTCGGTCATGTCGGTGCACACGGACACCGCGGTGCCGAGGGAGGTCATCGCCACGGTCAGGAAGAGGATGCCGGGGACGAGGTAGGCGACGTACTCGGACCGGTCGGCGTGGCCGCCGGTGATGCCGGCGCTCATCACGTTGCCGAAGACGTAGACGAACAGGAGCAGCAGGATGACCGGGGTGAGCAGGAGGTTCAGGGTGAGGGAGGGGTAGCGGCGGGCGTGCAGGAGGTTGCGCCGCAGCATGGTGAGGTTGTCGCGGAAGGCGTAGGTCCCGGTACTCATCGGGCGGTCTCCTTGGCGGTGTTGGCGGCGCTGGCGGCGTTGGCGGCGTTGGCGGTGACGGCCACGGGGCTGCCCGTCAGGGCGAAGAACACGTCGTCCAGGTCGGGGGTGTGCACGGAGAGTTCGTCGGCCTCGATACCGGCCGCGTCGAGCCAGTCGAGGATGGCGCGCAGTTCGCGCTGGCTGCCGCCGCTGGGGATCTGCAGGGCGAGCGCCTCGTCGATGGGGGTCCCCCCGCGCGAGCGAAGCCGAGCGTGGGGGAGGGTGGTCTCGCGCAGCGCGGTGGCCGCCTGCTCGTAAGCCACCGGGTCGGAGAACCGCAGGCGTACGTGGCCGCCCGGGACGAGCCGCTTGAGTTCCTCGGCGGTGCCCTCGGCGACGAGCTTGCCGCCGTTGAGCACCGCGATGCGGTCGGCGAGCTGGTCGGCCTCGTCCAGGTACTGGGTGGTGAGGAAGACGGTGGTCCCGCCGGAGACCAGCTCGCGGATGATCTGCCACATGGTGTGACGGGAGCGCGGGTCGAGGCCGGTGGTCGGCTCGTCGAGGAAGATGATCCGCGGGCTGCCGACCAGGGTCATGGCGATGTCGAGGCGGCGCTTCATGCCGCCGGAGTAGGTGGACGCGGGCTTCTTCGCGGCCTCGGTGAGGTCGAAGCGCTCCAGCAGTTCGGCGGTGACCCGCCGTCCCTCGCTCTTGGAGAGGTGGTGCAGGTCGGCCATGAGGAGCATGTTCTCCTCGCCGGTGATCAGGCCGTCCACGGCGGAGAACTGTCCGGTGACCCCGATGGCGGCCCGTACCGACTGGGCCTCGGCGGTGACGTCGTGGCCGGCGATGCGGGCCTGGCCGGCGTCGGCGGAGAGCAGGGTGGAGAGGATGTTGACCGCCGTGGTCTTGCCGGCGCCGTTCGGTCCGAGGAGGGAGAAGATCGTGCCGGCCGGTACCCGGATGTCGATGCCGTCGAGGACGGTCTTGTCCCCGTAGGCCTTGCGCAACCCGGTGGCCTCGATGGCCAGTTCGCTGTCTGTCGTCGTCATGCCGCAGAGCTTGCGGCCACGGCGGTTCAGCACGGCTTCAGCCGGGTTTCAGCGCCGGGCGGGCGGTTTCAGCGGGCGGTCTCGACGCGGGGCTGGCGGTTCCAGCGGACGGTCTCGGCGCGGGACAGTCGGTTTCAGCGGACGGTCTCGGCGGACAGCCTCGGGGAACCGGAGCAGAGCGTTCCATACCTTTCCCATAGGAATGGTGGTTACGGTCCGCCCCATGGATTCCACCGGCCCGATCATCATCGCGGGAGCCCTGGTCGGCTTCGCCGTGGGTCTCACCGGCATGGGCGGCGGAGCCCTCATGACCCCGATCATGGTCATGGTGTTCGGGGTGAACCCGACGGCGGCCATCGGCAGCGACCTGGCCGCGTCCGTGTTCATGAAGCCGTTCGGCGCGCTGGTGCACCAGCGCGCCGGCACCGTGCGCTGGGACATCGTGCGCTGGCTGCTGCCCACCGCGGCCCCGGCCGCCTTCGGCGGCGTCTTCCTGCTCCGCGCCCTCGGCGACGGCGACGACCTGCAACAACGCGTCAAGTACGTCGTCGGTACGGCGCTGATGCTCGCCGTCGTCGGCATGCTCACCCGACTGTGGCTCGACCGCCGTCGCGCCGCCACCGAGTCCGACGCCGAGGACGCCCACGTTCCGGTACGGCCGGTGGCGACGCTGCTCATCGGGCTGGTGGGCGGGGTGATCGTCGGGATGACCTCGGTCGGCTCGGGCTCCCTGATCATCGTGATGCTGATGCTGGCCCACCCACGTCTCAAGGCGAACCATCTCGTCGGTACGGACCTGGTACAGGCCATCCCCATGGTGGCCGCCGCGGCCCTGGGCCACCTGCTCGTCGGCGACGCCGACCTGGGACTCGCGGCCACCCTTCTGATCGGCGCCGTCCCCGGTGTCCTGCTCGGCTCCGTCATCTCCAGCCGGGTCGCCGGAGGCGCGGTGCGCTGGGCGCTGGTCATCCTGCTGACCGGGTCGGGGCTGTCGATGCTGAAGGCATCGTCCACCGTCATCGTGCTCGGCTGCCTGGGGATGGCACTGCTCGGCGGGATCGTCAGCGTGCGCGACCGCCGTACCGAACGCTCCCGGGCGGCGGCCGGGACGGCAGACGAACCGGCAGCCGAGTCGGTGGGCGCGTTTCCCTCCTTCGCCCGCGAGTCCGAGTCGCGGAGTTCCCCGCCCCCGCGCGACCATGGCATGAGCCGGCCCTGAAGGAGCGCGCATGCGACGGAACCGACTGCTCACCTCGGCCGCGGCCCTGAGCGCGGCCGCCGCACTGGGCCTGGCCGCGCCCCACACCGCCGCGGCCGCCCCCGACCACCACTGTTCCTACGTGCCGTCGGGCGTCCGGCCCACCCTCACGTACGGCGACACCGGCGCGGCGGTACAGCAGGCCCAGTGCCTCAGCAACGCCTGGGGCGGCGAACCGCCCCGACTCGCCCCCAACGGGCTCTACGGCACCCTCATGCTGAAGAAGATCGAGTGGATCCAGGTCTGCCACGGCCTGCCGGAGAGCGGCGTGATCGAGGGCCGCACCTGGCAGGCCCTGTACCACCCGGCCCTGGACTGTTACGCACCGTATCCAACCTGAGGGCCGCCGACCCCGGCCGCCCGGCCCCGGCCGCCGACCCCGGCCGCCCGGCCCCGGCGGCCGGAACCGAGGCACACTCCAGCCCTCCGTTATCCTCTTCGCGGTCCTGCAAGAGGGCCGCTGGCCTCCGGGCCGGGCATGACTGTTGCCCCCTGTCGATCGGATGACCTGGGGGGTGGTGTCACCGGGTCCAAGGGGTGCCGTCGGAGACGCTGATCAGAGGTCCGGCCACTGCCCGGCCCGGCGCAATGCCGGGCAGCTCGTGGGCAGCAGGTCTGCACAACGTGGATGCGCGCGAACGGCCCCACCACCGAGGCCGGCACAGCATCGACGCATGTGGGGGCACGGTGATCGACATCGACGGGACGGGCGTCTTCCTCGGCCTGGACGTCGGCAAGAGCAACCACCACGGCCACGGACTCACCCCGGCCGGGTAGAAGGTCTTCGACAAGGCCCTGCCCAACGGCGAACCCCAGCTGCCCCTCCCGGGCGAGGACGCGGTCCCCGTCCCGGCCGGCGCGGAACAGCAGGACACGGCCGGCCGGGCCTGAACGGGACCGGCACGACCTCCTGGATGCACGACCTCCTGGATGCACGACCCCCTGGATGCACGACCCCCTGGATGAGCGTGGAGGCCTTCCAGCGGGTCTCCGGTCCCAAGGAGCCGGTCTGGATCGACGGCGCGACCCACCTCGACCTCTACGACCGGGACGCGTACGTCACCCCGGGGGGCGGGAAGCCGGCCGGCTTCTTCCGGTGATCCCTCAGTTGTTCCAGGTCTCGTCGTACGGGTCGGCCGGCGTCGGGATCGGCTTGGCCTCGGTGACCTGGAGGAACGGGATCGGGCCGCCGTTCACCGGGTCGCGGGTCTGCCGGGCGGTGTAGGTCCCCGTCACCTGGAGCCAGGCGTCCGGCTGGAGGACCGGGGGGATCTTGCCGGTCAGGGCCACCTTCACCGGCTGGGCGTCCGCCGCGCAGCAGTTGAGGGCCATGCGGACCAGGTAGGGGGTGCCCGCGGTGTCCACGGCCACGAAGCCGGAGACGCGGACGCTGTGGCCGTCGAGCGAGCGGCCGTGGCCGTACACCGCCCGGCCCGCGTAGTCGACCAGAGCGAGTGGGATCGGGTCCCCGGCCGGCAGCTTCGTGTAGCCGTACGGCTGTTGCAGGGCCGTGCCCGCGCGCAGGGCGCTGTAGGAGCCGAGCGCGGGCGGCGCGATGAGGATCAGGGCCAGCAGGGGGAGGACCAGGAGCCAGGAGATCCGGGGTTCGGGGTGGCCGTGGTCCGAAGCGGTGGAGGTAGCAGTGGAGGTAGCGGTGGATGCGGTACGGCGGCGGCTGCGGCGCCATTCGTACCACGCCGTCGCCAGGGCCGAGACGATCAGGACCGCGCCCGCCGCCAGCAGCAGCGGGCGCAGGCCCGCCTTCACATAGCGCAGATAGAGGTCGGTGGCGCCCGCGTGCAGCAGGGCCGCCCCCACCAGGAACATCATCGCCGCCTGGGCCTGCCGGTTCACAGCAGCACCGCCCCGGTCAGGACCGCGCCGGCGATCGCCGCGGCGAAGGTGGCCGGGGCGAAACGCAGGGCGAAGCCGCGGCCGAAGGTGCCCGCCTGCATCGCGAAGAGTTTGAGGTCGATCATCGGGCCCACGATCAGGAACGCCAGCTTCGCGGTGAGCGAGAACTGGGTGAGGGACGCCGCCACGAAGGCGTCCGCCTCCGAGCAGATGGAGAGGAGTACGGCCAGGATCGACAGGGCGAGGATCGCGATCACCGGGTTGGCGGCGGCCGTACGCAGCCACTCCGCCGGGGCCACCGCCTTCAGCGTCGCCGCCGCCATCGCGCCGAGGACCAGGAAGCCGCCCGCGTGCACGGTGTCGTGGCGGACCGAGTCCCAGAACGCCTCCGCCTTGGTCTCGCCCTCGTGGTGCGCGTGCGCCGGCAGGCGCAGCCAGTCGGTACGGCCGAGGCGCTGCCACAGCCAGCCCATCCCGCACGCCACCAGCAGGCTGCCGGCGAACCGCGCCAGCACCATCTCGGGGTTGCGCGGGAACGCCACCGCCGTCGCCGTCAGCACGATCGGGTTGATCGCGGGGGCGGAGAGCAGGAAGGCGATGGCCGCGGCCGGGGTGACGCCCCGGCGGACCAGGGCGCCGGCCACCGGAACGGACGCGCACTCGCAGCCCGGCAGTACGGCACCGGCCAGCCCCGCGACCGGGACGGCCAGCGCGGGGCGGCCGGGCAGGGCGCGGGCGAAGAAGGACGGGGGCACGAAGACCGCGATCGCCGCCGAGAGCAGCACACCGAGGACGAGGAACGGGAGCGCCTGGACGACCACCGCCACGAACACCGTCATCCAGCTCTGCATCACCGGCTTCGACAGCGCCCCGCGCACCGGGCCCTGGAACACCACGACCAGGAGGAGGAGCAGGGTCAGGGCCAGGGGGGAGCTGAGATGCCAGCCCTCGTGATCGGGCGGGGCGGGGGTGGCGTCGGCGCCGGGGGTCCCGTCCTCGGGCGCGACGCCGGGCGGGGCGGCTTTCTCGGTGATGGCCACGGGTGGGATACCTCCGGCACTTCGGTCAGATCCGGGATTATGCTCCCTCCCCCTCCCTACGGGCGGTCGGGGGCGGCTGTTCACTTCGTTGCTGGAACCATGCGTCCCGTTGAGGCAGTCTTTTCCCTTGTGGCGAGCGTTCCGTATCAAGGTGGTGGCGCCCCGGCGCACATGGTGGTCTGCGGCGACGACGGGCTCGCGCACCGGCTGGCGGCCGAGTTGCGCGTGGTGTACGGCGAGCAGGTCACCCTTGTCGTACCGCCGAACGTGCGGATCGCCAGGCCGCCGGTGGTCGGACGGGCCCGGGCCGCCTCGGCCGCGCTGCTCGACCGGGTGGTCAGCGCCGCCGTCGGTCGGGCAGGCGGGAACGGCAACGGCAACGGCAACGGCAACGGTGGCACCGGCCCGGTCCCCGGTGAAGGCCCGCGCGGGGAGCGGGTGCTGGAGGCCGTCGAGGCCACCGAGACCGTGCTGGCCGAGGCGGGCGTGGAGCGGGCCGCCGCGCTCGCGCTCGTGTACGACGACGACGAGACCAACATCCGGGCCGCCCTCACCGCCCGCCGGCTGAACCCCCGGCTGCGGCTCGTGCTGCGGCTGTACAACCGCCGGTTGGGCCAGCACATCGAGGAACTCCTCGACCAGGCCGCCGTGTTGGCGGTCGGCGACACGGACGGCGGTGCGGGCGACACGTCCACGACCGTACTCTCCGACGCCGACACCGCCGCGCCCGCGCTCGCCGCCACCGCGCTCGCCGGGACCGGGAAGGTCATCCAGACGGACGGGCTGGTGCTGCGGGCGGTGGACCTGCCGCCGGGGGCCCTCGCCGGGCCGGACGCCGGCCAGGGGCTGTGCACGCTGGCGCTGTTCTCGGCGAACAGCAACGGTCCCGAACCGGCCGAGGGCGCCGGGGAGCAGGGGCCGCGGCTGCTGCCCGACGACGCGGAGGTACGGGCCGCGGGTGAGCGGGGCGTGATGGTGCTGGAACAGGTGTCCTCGTCCTCGTCCGCGGCGGCGGCGCAGGACCGGCGCCGGGCCGGGGTCGGGGTCGGACCGCTGCTCGTCTCGCTGTTCTCGCGGCGGCTGCGGTGGTCGCTGGCCGGGGTCGTGGGGTGTGTGGTCGCGCTCGCGGTCGCGTTGTCGGTGGTGACGGGTATTCATCCGGTACGGGCCTTCTACTACACGCTCCTCGATCTGTTCGCCATCGACGATCCCGCGATCGGGCAGTCGCTCGGGCGGCAGATCCTTCAACTGCTGTCCGGGTTGATGGGGTTGCTGTTGCTGCCGGTGCTGCTGGCGGCGGTGCTCGAAGCGCTCGGTACCTTCCGGACGGCCTCTGCTCTGCGGAAGCCGCCGCGGGGGGTGAGCGGGCATGTGGTGCTGCTCGGGCTGGGGAAGATCGGGACGCGGGTGCTGACGCGGCTGCGTGAACTGCATGTTCCCGTGGTGTGCGTCGAGTCCGATCCGGAGGCGCGCGGGCTGGCGGTGGCCCGGCGGCTGCGGGTGCCGGTGGTGCTCGGGGACGTCACCCAGGAGGGGGTCCTGGAGGCCGCCAAGATCCATCGGGCGCAGGCGCTGCTCGCGGTGACCAGCGCGGACACGACGAATCTGGAGGCCGTGCTGTACGCACGGGCGGTACGGCCGGACCTGAAGGCCGTGCTGCGGCTGTACGACGACGACTTCGCGACGGCCGTGTACCGGACGCTGCGGGCCGCGCATCCGCGTGCGGTCACCCGGAGCCGGAGTGTGTCCTATCTGGCGGCGCCGTCCTTCGCGGGGGCGATGCTGGGGCGGCAGATTCTCGGGGCGATTCCGGTGGAGCGGAAGGTGCTGCTGGTGGCGGCGGTGGATGTGAGCGGGCATCCGCAGTTGGAGGGGCGGACGGTGGACGGGGCGTTCCGGGCGGGGGCGTGGCGGGTGCTGGCGCTGGAGGGGCGGCCGGTCGCCGGGGACTATCTGCTGCGGGCCGGGGACCGGGTGGTGGTCGCGGTCACGCGCAGGGGGCTGGCGGAGCTGTCCGGGCGCCGGGTCCCGTCCACCCACCCACCCGACTCGCTCGGTTGAGAGGTGAGGGTGGGTGGGGGCTGGTCCGCTCAGGGGGCTGGTCCGCTCAGTCCGTCGGCGCTGTCGCCGCAGGCGTGAGATGGGTTTCCGCGAACTCCATCTCCAGTCTCAGTTGCTTGATCCGTTCGTCGACCACCAGGGAGCCGTGGCCCGCGTCGTAGCGGTAGACCTCGTGGGGGGCCGAGCGGGCTGCCAGGCGGGTGACGTAGTTGTCGATCTGGCGGATGGGGCAGCGGGGGTCGTTGACACCGGCCGAGATGTAGACCGGGGCCTTGACGTCGTCCACGTAGGTCAACGGCGAGCTTGCGGCGAAGCGGTCCGGGACCTCCTCCGGCGTGCCGCCCAGCAGCGTGCGGTCCATCGCCTTCAGTGACTCCATCTCGTCGTGGTACGCCGTGACGTAGTCGGCGACCGGGACGACCGCGATGCCCACCGCCCAGGAATCGGGCTGGGTGCCCAGGCCGAGCAGGGTCAGGTAGCCGCCCCAGGAGCCGCCGGTCAGGATCAGCCGGTCGGGGTCGGCCAGGCCGGACTCGATCGCCCAGTCCCGTACCGCCGCCACGTCCTCCAGCTCGATCAGGCCCACCCGGTGCTTCAGCGCGTCCGTCCAGGCGCGGCCGTAGCCCGTGGAGCCCCGGTAGTTGATGCGGACCACCGCGTAACCGTGGTCCACCCAGGCCGCCGGGCCCGCCGCGAAGCTGTCGCTGTCGTGCCAGGTCGGGCCGCCGTGCAGGTCGAAGACGGTCGGCAACGGCCCCTCCGCTCCCGCCGGTTTCTGGATCAGGGCGTGGATAGGGCCACCGGGGCCCTCCACCCACGCGTCCGAGACCGGGACGGACGGGGGGCACTTCATGCCCGGCGGGTCCAGGACCACCTCGCCCGTCGTCGAGCGGACCACCGGCGGCTCGGCGGCGGAGGACCAGAGGTACTCGACGGTTCCGTCGGGGCGGGCCGTGGCGCCGGAGACCGAGCCTGCCGGGGTCGGGATCGAGGTCAGCTCATGCGTCGCCAGGTCGTAGCGGAACAGTTCGCTGCGGGCCTTGTGGCTGTGGGCGATCAGCAGCGCGCTGCCGTCGGGATACCACTCCGCGCTCACGTCGCCCGGCAGGTCGAGGGTCAGGTCCGTCTGCTCGCCGGTCACGACGTCCCAGACCAGCGGTTCCCAACGGCCGCGCCGCTGGTGGCCGATGAGCAGCCGCGGGTCGCCGTCGACCGGGGCGAAGCCCAGCACCTCCAGGCCCAGTTCCTCGGTGCCGCCCCTGGTGTCGTCCAGCTCGGCGACCGGCGTGGCGTCCGGGCGCAGCACGCGCAGCGCCGAGTGCATCGCGTCGCCGTGCTCGGTGTGCTCGATCGCGATGAGCGAGCCGTCGTGGGAGAGGTCGCCGACGCCCGCCGACTCGGCGTGGCGGTAGATCTCCAGCGGCGCCTTCCCCTCCACGACCAGGTAGATCGTCGTGCCCTCGTCGTCCGTGGAGCGGCCGACGACCGCCGTACGGCCGTCCCGGCCCAGGGCCAGGCCCGAGGGGTACGACGGCTCCAGGCCGGGCGTCGCCTCCTCGTCCGCGCCGCCGCCGAAGGGCTGGCGGCGCCAGACCCCGAACTCGTCGCCGTCCTTGTCGTCGAACCACCAGATCCACGCGCCGTCCGGGGAGAGCAGCCCGTCCGTCGTGCCGTTCGGCCGGTTCGTCGCCTGGCGCTGCTCCCCGCTCGCGCGGTCCCAGGCGTACAGCTCATACGTCCCCGTCGCGTTCGACACGAACAGGGAACGGTCGGGGGCGTCCTCCGCCCAGTCCGGAAGGGAGACCCGAGGGGCGCGGAAGCGCTTCTCCCAGTCCGGCATGTCGCTCTCACTCATGGCCGCAGTCATGGCCCCCATAGTGCCCGCCCCCGCCCACAATGCGCTGGCGGGCGTCCTCAGCCTGTGGATAACTTTGCGAGCGGCCGCGTGCGTGGGGCCGACCCCACTCCCAACCCGCCGCAAAGCGCCCCGTACCGTGGAAGGCGTGTACCGCTTTCTGCTGACACCCCGTTGGTGGGGCATCAACGTCTTCGTGCTGCTCGCCATCCCGTTCTGCGTCTTCATGGGGTCGTGGCAGCTGAGCCGCTTCGAGTCGCGGGTCGAGGCGCACCGCAGCGCCGACAGGCAGGTCGAGGACGCCCGGACGGAAGCGGCCCGGCCCCTGGCCGACCTGCTCCCCGTCGACCAGTCGACCTCCGGCAAGCGGGCCACCGTCAGCGGCCGGTACGCCAAGCAGCTGCTGGTGCCCGACCGGCAACTCGACGGCAGGAACGGCTTCTACGTCCTGACCCTGCTGCGCACCGACTCCGGCCAGGCCCTGCCCGTGGTCCGCGGCTGGCTGCCCGGCCGGGCCGACGCGGCCGAGGCGCCCGCCCCGCCGGCCGGCGAGGTCACCGTCACCGGCGCCCTCCAGGCCTCGGAGACGCCGGGGGACAACGGCGTCAGCGCCCAGGGCGGGCTGCCTTCGGGGCAGACGGCGGCGATCAGCGCGGCCTCGCTGGTGAACCTGGTGCCGTACCGGGTGTACGACGCGTGGATCACGCTGGAGAAGGCCGACTCGGGGATGACGGCCGTACCGGCGACCGCGCCGGACAACTCGGGGCTCGACCTGAAGGCGTTCCAGAACCTCGGCTACACCGGCGAGTGGTTCGTGTTCGCGGGGTTCGTGGTGTTCATGTGGTTCCGGCTGCTGCGCCGCGAGGCGGAGTTCGCCCGGGACGCGGCGCTCGGCCTGGTTCCGGACGAGGAGCCCCGGGCGCAGCCGACCGCCGTCTGACGGTCGCCGACGGCGCCGCCCCCGCGGCGCCGGTCACACCGCCGGCAGGACCCCGGTCCAGTAGACCGTCCCGGCGCACGCGTTCGTCACCGTCGCGGAGCCGGTCGGGGACCCGGCCTCCGGGGTGTACGAGACCGTGACGCTGCCGTCGGCCGTGCCGTCCTCGGGGAGCAGCTGGGTGGTGGTGCCGTCGGACCCGGATGTGGTCGTCCCGGTGCTGCTGCCGGTGTCCTCGGAGGGGCTCGGGGAGGGCGTGCTGCCGCCGGTGCCGCCGGTGTCGGTGGAGCCGTCGGTGCCGGAGCCGCTGGTCGGGCAGGTCTCCAGGGGGACGAAGCCGAACTTCTCGTCGTAGGCCGCGCCGGGTGCCAGGACCAGGCCGGTCAGCTCGGTGGACGGGTCGGGGAGCCCGGCCGCCGCGTCGCCCGAGGTGTGCCGGACCTGGCTGAGCTTGGTGGCGTCGGCCGCGCCCTGCGGGAGCAGGCCCACGCTGCCGGGGCCGCCGACGGTACAGCTCGTCTGCGAGACGTTCACGACGCGGAAGCTGCCGTAGACGACGCCCGTCGAGTCGGGGGCGCCGACGGTGGCGGTCGGGGTGCCGAGCTGGTCGGAGGTGCAGACCGGGGCCGCGGTGTCGGCGCTGGCCGAGGGGACGACCTTGGTGCCGCCGACGGCGCCGGTGCTCTCGTCCTTGCCGCTGCCCTTGGTGCCGCCCGGATGCCGGTCGGTGGCCCGGCCGCTGCTGCCGCCGGCGGTGCTGGCGCCGCCGTCCGGGTTCTTGCCGCCGGTGGCGCCGCCCTGGGCCTGGGAGGCCTGGCCGGCCATGGAGGTGTTGGGGTCGGTGCCGCCGGAGTTGGAGACGTGCACGAGGGCGGGGACCGCGGTCCCGATGAACAGGGCGGCGGCCGCCATGCCGACGGCGGCCTGGCGCTTGCGGGCCCGGCGGGCCGGCACCGCGCGGCGCAGGTGGTCGAGGGCGCCGTCGCGTGGTGCGAGATCGTCGACCGCGGAGTGCAGCATCCGGCGCAGGGCCAGTTCGTCGCCGCCGAGCCCGTCATGGCCGGGGCCGAGCCCGTCGACGCCCTGTCCGAGCTCCTCGGGGCCCTCTTCGTCGGGGCGGTGGTTCACAGTTCCGTTCCCAGCGTGCGATTGCGTGTGCTCTTGCTCGTGGTCCCGCGCCGGCTCTCGCCGACCGGCAGGTTCGTGATCCCGCACCGGCTCCCCCGTACCGCGGGAACCCTGTGGCTCCCCCGGACCATGAGAACCGTGCGGCTCGTGACCGGCGCCGCGCGGCGCACCGTCCCCCCGTGCACCGTCCCGGGTCGGCTCGTGCCAAGCGTAGGGCTCGTGGCGATCATGTGAGTCGCCTCCCTCGGGGCTGTCCGTCATGCCGCCGACTCCATCGCCACTCGCAGCGCCGCGATGCCGCGCGAGCCGTACGCCTTCACCGAGCCCAGCGATATGCCGAGCGTCTCGGCGACCTGGGCCTCGGTCATGTCGGCGAAGTAGCGCAGCACGAGGACCTCGCGCTGGCGGCGCTGCAGGCCCTTCATCGCCTTGATCAGGTCGCGCCGCTCCAGCAGGTCGTAGGCGCCCTCCTCGGCGCTCGCCATGTCGGGCATCGGCTTGGAGAGGAGCTTGAGGCCGAGGATGCGGCGGCGCAGCGCGGAGCGGGAGAGGTTGACGACCGTCTGGCGGAGATACGCCAGGGTCTTCTCCGGGTCACGGACGCGTTTACGGGCGGAGTGAACGCGGATGAACGCCTCCTGGACGACGTCCTCGCAGGAGGCGGTGTCGTCGAGGAGGAGCGCGGCGAGGCCGAGGAGCGAACGGTAGTGCGCCCGGTAGGTCTCGGTGAGGTGATCGACGGTGGTACCGGCCGCCGCCGTCTCCTCGGCGCCGTCGCGCTGGCTGGGTATGCGGGTGGGCCGCGCTGCGGGCATGGGCGCGATCACCGGCATGCCGCCGGCAGCGCCGGACATGCGGGGGCGCAGGCCCGCGCGGGGCGGCCGCAAGGCCGTCGCGCCGAGGGGCGCACTGAGTTCGAGTACCTCTGCCACGCCTGTTGGACACGTCTGCCCCCTTCGGGGTTGTACGTGCCGGGCAACACTTTCGCGTCAGGCGCGCCGGGCGGGGCCGCGCCGGGCATGCCGGATCGGCCGGCCCGCGCGGTCGAGACCGTTCTCCGCGCGTCCGGCAGTCCACCCGACGGTGCCTCACATGCCGTCATGCGTCCCGCTCTTCCCTTGTGTCCCATATGAACGGGCGTCCCCACGCCCTGATCACGGCGTCCCCACGCCAGGATCATGCGTCCAATGACCCGAGGGCCGGCCGCGTAAGCGCCCCGTAAGAGGGCGAACGCAAAGACGCTCCCCGCCGTCCGCGTGGTTGCGGAGGACGGGGAGGAAAATCTTCGAACGCCAAGGGGCTGGGGTTCAAGTGGTTTGGACCATGCTCATGGCCACATTTCTTACCCGGACCCTACGTGTGGGCCCGCTCCCACCCAGGACGTTTCCCATGGTCACCGGCTGTTCACGCGAATTCCGCCCTACCTGAACGGCCGGTCAGTTCCGCCGCCACCAGCTCGGCGATCTGCGCGGTGTTCAGAGCGGCACCTTTGCGAAGATTGTCGCCGCAGACGAAGAGTTCCAGCGCGGTCGGGTCGTCGAGCGCCCGCCGCACCCGCCCGACCCAGGTCGGATCGGTGCCCACCACGTCGGCGGGCGTCGGGAACTCCCCGGCGGCCGGATTGTCGAAGAGGACGACGCCCGGGGCGGTGTCCAGGATCTCCCGGGCCCCGTCGACCGTGACCTCGCCCTGGAACCGGGCGTGCACGGTCAGGGAGTGCGTGGTGACCACCGGGACCCGGACGCAGGTCACCGCGACCGGCAGCTTCGGCAGCCCGAGGATCTTGCGGGACTCGTCCCGCACCTTCATCTCCTCCGACGACCAGCCGTCCTCGCGCAGCGACCCGGCCCACGGTACGACGTTCAGCGCGACCGGCTCCGGGAACGGCCCCGTACTGTCCCCGACGGCCCGCCGCACGTCACCGGGCTTGGTGCCCAGCTCCGTACCGGCGACCATCGACAGCTGGGCCCGCAGCGTCTCCACACCGGCCCGCCCGGCCCCGCTCACCGCCTGGTACGACGACACCACCAGCTCGCGCAGCCCGAACTCGGCGTGCAGCGCGCCCAGGGCGACGATCATCGACAGGGTGGCGCAGTTGGGGTTGGCGATGATCCCGCGCGGCCGGCTGCGGGCGCAGTGCGAGTTGACCTCGGGCACCACCAGGGGCACCTCGGGGTCCATCCGGAAGGCCCCGGAGTTGTCCACGACGACCACGCCCCGGGCCGCGGCGACCGGCGCCCAGCGCGCGGAGATCTCGTCGGGCACGTCGAACATCGCGACGTCGATCCCGTCGAAGGCCTCCTCCGACAGGGCGACGACCTCGACCTCCTCCCCGCGCACGGTCAGCTTGCGGCCGGCCGAGCGCGCGGAGGCGATCAGGCGGATCTCGCCCCAGACGTCCGCCCGCTGGGACAGGATCTGGAGCATGACCGTGCCGACCGCCCCGGTCGCCCCCACGACCGCGAGCGCCGGCTTGGCAGTCATCGGCCGGTGCCTCCGTAGACCACGGCCTCGTCGCTGTCGGAGTCGAGCCCGAAGGCGGTGTGCACGGCGCGCACGGCCTCCGGCACGTCGTCGGCGCGGGTGACGACCGAGATACGGATCTCGGAGGTCGAGATCAGCTCGATGTTCACGCCCGCGTCGGACAGCGCCTCGAAGAACGAGGCGGTGACCCCGGGGTTGGTCTTCATACCCGCGCCGACCAGCGAGATCTTGCCGATCTGGTCGTCGTACCTGAGCGAGTCGAAGCCGATGCCCGGCCGGTTGCGCTCCAGCGCGTCGATGGCCTTGCGGCCCTCGGTCTTCGGCAGCGTGAAGGAGATGTCGGTCAGGCCGGTCGCGGCGGCGGACACGTTCTGCACGACCATGTCGATGTTGACCTGGGCGTCGGCGATGGTCCGGAAGATCGCGGCGGCCTCACCCGGCTTGTCCGGCACACCGACGACCGTGATCTTGGCCTCGGAGGTGTCGTGCGCGACACCGGAGATGATGGCCTGCTCCACCTTCTTGTCCCCAATCGGCTGACTGCTGACCCACGTGCCCTGAAGTCCGCTGAAGCTGGACCGGACGTGGATCGGGATGTTGTAGCGGCGGGCGTACTCCACACAGCGGTGGAGCAGCACCTTGGAACCGGAGGCGGCGAGCTCCAGCATGTCCTCGAAGGAGATCCAGTCGATCTTCCGCGCCTTCTTCACCACGCGTGGGTCGGCGGTGAACACACCGTCGACGTCGGTGTAGATCTCGCAGACCTCGGCGTCGAGCGCTGCGGCGAGCGCCACGGCCGTGGTGTCGGACCCGCCGCGCCCCAGCGTGGTGATGTCCTTCTTGTCCGCGCTGACGCCCTGGAACCCGGCCACGATGGCGATGTTGCCCTCGTCCAGTGCCGTCCTGATCCGCCCCGGCGTGACGTCGATGATCCGGGCTTTGTTGTGGACCGAGTCGGTGATGACGCCTGCCTGGCTGCCGGTGAACGACTGGGCCTCGTGGCCCAGGCTTTTGATCGCCATGGCCAGCAGTGCCATGGAGATACGCTCTCCGGCGGTCAGCAGCATGTCGAACTCACGCCCGGCAGGCATCGGGGACACCTGCTCGGCGAGATCGATCAGCTCGTCCGTCGTGTCGCCCATCGCGGAAACGACGACAACCACCTGGTTGCCGTTCTTCTTCGCTTCCACGATCCGCTTGGCGACGCGCTTGATGCCCTCGGCATCGGCTACGGAGGAGCCTCCGTACTTCTGCACGACAAGGCCCACGTGCGCTCCTCGCTCGGTTTGTCTCTGTCGGCTCAGTTTAACGAGCGGCCGAATTCCACCAGCGCGCTCCCGCATGGTGAGACGTCCTGGCGGGGTGGTCCACCGCTCACTTCCGGGACGGAACATGCCCAACTCGCGACACACCACGCAGGAAAGTGCGGTGGCTCACAGGGACGACCGGCGTCCGCCCGCCCCCCTGAGCAGGCCGACTCCGGCACCGAGCGAGACGACCCCCATCCCGACGGCGGCCGTCACCCCCGGTGTGCCGTCGACGACGAAGGGCACGGTGGCGGCGACGACGAGGTTGAAGAGGAAGAGGAACCACAGGACGGGGCGGGAGGAGAGCAGGGGCTTCATGGGAGATGTCCTCGTTCGGGAACGGCTGATCCGACGAGATCAACGTTTCCGTCTCCCGGGGACCGCGACGAGGGCGCGCGCTCCCGAACCGTTGGTGTAGGCAGGTACACCATGACGGCGCCGATCCTTCTCCTCCGACACGACACCGTGTTCCACTACGGAGGCGCCCGGTGCGGCGGCCTGCCGGGACCAGGTGGCCGACGCCGGGGCACCGGCGTCACACAGTCCCCGACGGAGCTGTTCGTCCCGCTGGGACAGGTGGGCCGGTTCCCGAGGACGGCTACTTGACCGGTCCCAGGCCCAGCTGTCCGCCGATCTCCTCCTGCATGACCTGACCCGCCTCGAACTCCAGTGTCTCGTCGCCGATCGTGTCCTGGTCCGTGTCCAGGCCGTTCAGCTCGGCCAGGGGCTGGTTGAGACGGACGTGGATGAGGATGGACTGGAGGGCGCGCAGGGTGGCGGAGGCGGTGGGGCCCCAGTTGGAGAAGTAGGAGAACTGCCACCACCACAGGGCCTCCGTGGTGCGGCCGGCCCGGTAGTGGGCCATGCCGTGGCGGAGGTCGGCGATGATGTCGGCCAGGTCGTCCGAGAGACGGGCCGGCACGGGCGCCCTGCGGGGCTCGTACGGGTCGAAGACCTCGGAGTAGACGTCGATGGGCTCCAGGAGGCGCGCGAAGTTCTCGCGGAGCTGGTCGACGTCCGGCTCGGGGCCCAGGTCCGGCTCGTAGCGCTCGTCGGGGACGATGTCCTCGTGCGCGCCGAGGCGGCCGCCGGCCAGCAGCAGCTGGGAGACCTCCAGGAGGAGGAAGGGGACCGCCGAGTCCGGCTCGTCGCCCTTGGCCACCTCCGTGACGGCCACCAGGAAACTCTCGACCTGGTCGGCGATCTGGACCGCGAAGTCGTCGGGGTCCTGGGCGGTCGCGTGCAGTGTGGCGTCAGACATCTAGGAGTCGTCTCCCCTCGAAGGCGCGGCCGAGGGTGACCTCGTCCGCGTATTCCAGGTCGCCACCCACCGGGAGGCCGCTGGCCAGGCGGGTGACCTTCAGGCCCATGGGTTTGATCATGCGGGCGAGGTAGGTGGCGGTCGCCTCGCCCTCCAGGTTCGGGTCCGTGGCCAGGATGAGTTCGGTGACCGCGCCGTCTGCCAGACGGGCGAGCAGTTCCCTTATCCGCAGATCGTCGGGGCCGACGCCCTCGATCGGGCTGATGGCGCCGCCGAGCACGTGGTAACGGCCGCGGAACTCGCGGGTGCGCTCGATGGCGACCACGTCCTTGGGCTCCTCGACCACGCAGATCACCGTCGGGTCGCGGCGCGCGTCACGGCAGATGTTGCACAGTTCCTCCTGTGCCACGTTGCCGCAGGTCGCACAGAAGCGGACCTTCGCCTTCACCTCCAGGAGGGCCTGGGCGAGCCGTCGTACGTCCGTGGGCTCCGCCTGCAGGATGTGGAAGGCGATCCGCTGCGCGCTCTTCGGACCGACGCCGGGCAACCGCCCCAGCTCGTCGATGAGGTCCTGGACCACGCCTTCGTACAACGGACTGCCCTTCCTGGAGTCTTTCGGTACGTACCGTAGTTGGCTGCCGCCTGTCCTAGGAAGGCGGTGCGGGTGTCGCGCGGGCGACGAACATCAGAACGGCGAGATCAGAGCGGTAGGAAACGGTAGGGGACGGTAGGGGACGGTAGGGGATCAGAACGGCAGACCGGGGATGCCGCTGCCGCCGCCCAGGCCCTGCGCCAGCGGGCCGAGCTTCTGCTGCTGGAGCGCCTGGGCGTTCGCGTTGGCCGCCTGGACGGCCGCGACGACCAGGTCGGCGAGGGTCTCGGTGTCGTCCGGGTCCACCGCCTTCGGGTCGATCTTCAGCGCGCGCAGTTCGCCGGCGCCGGTCACGGTGGCCGTCACCAGGCCACCGCCCGCCTGCCCGTCGACCTCCGTGTTCGCCAGCTCCTCCTGGGCCCGTGCCAGGTCCTCCTGCATCTTCTGGGCCTGCTGGAGCAGCTGCTGCATATTGGGCTGGCCACCACCGGGGATCACGATCAGCTCCTGGGTCCGCGTACGTGTCTTGTTCGTTCTGCTCTGCTGTGGATGAGCCTACGTGGTTGACGCAGCCATCGCCCCGCCACTCTTTCGAGTGAGAATCCTGGCGGCCCTATACCTGATCAAGGCCCCCTTCCGAGCGGAAAAGAGGCGAAAGCAAGGCCTTCGCCACCCATTGGGCGGTAGGAAGGGTTCCCGTCGTCAGCATCCATTGTCACGTGCGGTGCGATGGCCGAGGCCATGCGCAATGACGGTCCGATGTCACGGAACGCGATCGGTTGTGATCAGTAGGGAGTGCCGGGTGGGCCAGCCGGAGATGCAGCCCGAGGGACCGCCTCAGGAAGGGCGGGGCGAGGGCGCGGCCGGACTGCGGCCGGGTGACCTGACCGGGCGGCCGTTCCCGCTCGGGGACTGGGGTGAACCGGCCGAGCGGCTCGACGAGCTGTACCGGTGGGTGGAGCGCGGGGCGCTGGTGACCGCCGAGTGGTATCTGTCGGACCGGGTGTGGAAACGGCGGGGGGCCAGGGCACTGCGGTGCGGGGCGGCCGTGGGCGCGGTACTGGGCGCCGCGCTGCCGCTCCTCGACCTCACCGGGGTGGTCAGCGGGGTCGCGCCCTGGGGGTATCTCGCGCTGCTGATGGCGGTGGCGTGCGTCGGCATCGACCGGTTCTTCGGGGTGACCTCCGGCTGGATAAGGGACATGGCGACGGCGCAGGCCGTGCAGCGACGGCTTCAGGTGCTCCAGTTCGACTGGGCGGCGGAGAGCGTGCGGGAGGTGCTGGGACCGGCGGAGGGCACGGCGAGCGAGGCGGCCGAGCGGTGCCTGGCGGTGCTGCGGCGGTTCTCGGAGGACGTGACCGAGCTGGTCCGTACGGAGACGGCCGACTGGATGGTGGAGTTCCGCACGGGCCCGGCACCGCTCGGCATGCAGGCGACGGTGACGGCGGGCCCACGCGCGGACGCGGGACATCTGAACGGCCGCTTCCCGCTGCCCCCGGGCACGAACGGAACCCGCCCGAACATGCCCAGACAGCGGCCGCCGGAGCCCCGGTGAGCAGATTTGTTAAGACGGCCTAATGTCTTGACATCGGCGGAAGCGGCCCCGCATCGTGAGCGGACAGTCTCCGGAACGGTCCGAAGGGGGGCAGCCACATGGTGCGTACGCTCGGCGTCGCCGTCGTCGGGTTCGGCTGGATGGGGCGGGTGCACACCCAGGCCTACCAGCGGGTCCCGCACCACTTCCCGCAGCTGTCCCTACGCCCTGAGCTGGTGACCGTCGCCGAGGAGGTGCCGGGCCGGGCCGAGGAGGCCGCCGCACAGTTCGGGTTCGCGTCCACCACCCGGGACTGGCGTGCGGTGATCGCCGATCCGCGCGTCCATGCCGTCAGCATCACCGCGCCGAACTTCCTGCACCGGGAGATCGGCGTCGCCATGGCCGAGGCCGGCAAGCACATCTGGATCGAGAAGCCGGTCGGCCTCACCGCCGAGGACGCGGGCGCGGTCGCCGACGCCGTCGCGAAGGCGGGCGTCCAGGGCACGGTCGGCTTCAACTACCGCAACGCGCCCGCCGTCGCGTACGCCCGTGACCTCATCGCCTCCGGCGAGCTGGGCACCGTCACGCACGTCCGCATCCGGCTCTTCAGCGACTACGCGGCCCACCCGGACGGCGCCCTGACCTGGCGCTACGAGCGCGCACGCGGCGGCGGCGGGGTCCTCGGCGACCTCGCCTCGCACGGCGTCGACCTGGCCCGCTTCCTGCTCGGTGACATCACCGCACTCGCCGCCGACACCGCCGTGTTCATCCCCGAGCGCGCCCGCCCCACCGGCGCCACCGCCGGCCACACCCTGGCCACCGGCGGCGCACTCGGCCCGGTCGAGAACGAGGACTACGTCAGCTGCCTGCTGCGTTTCGCCTCCGGCGCCCGGGGTGTCCTGGAGGCCTGCCGGGTCTCGGTCGGCGAGCAGAACAACTACGGTTTCGAGGTGCACGGCACCCAGGGCGCCGTCTTCTGGGACTACCGGCGGATGGGCGAACTCGGCGTCAGCCGCGGCACCTCCTACCAGGACCAGCCCGTCAGCACGGTCTACGTCGGCCCCGGGCACGGCGAGTACGGCGCCTTCCAGCCCGGCGCGGCCAACGCCATGGGCTACGACGACCTCAAGGTCATCGAGGCCCGCAACTTCCTGCGCTCGATAGCCGAGGACACCCCGTACGGCCCGACCCTGCGGGACGCGGTGCACAGCGCCACCGCCCTGGACGCGATGAGCCGCTCGGCCGCTCAGGGCACCTGGGAGAGCCTCGGCTGAACCACCAGGCTCTGCGACAGGGCACCTGCCCGTGCGTGCGGATCACCGTTTGCTGTACGTGAGACTCTCCTCGCCGTCCTTCCGGACCCGCTTCAGCCTGCCGTCCGAGAGCAGGGTCACCTCGGTGGCCTCTCCGGCGCTGCACGACGAACGGGGCTTGCCCGTCGTGACCGTGGAAGGACCGATCTCCAACGGGCCGTCCGAGCCGGGCTTCTCGGCGAGCTTCGCGCCGAACTCGCAGTGGTAGCCGGGGCCGTCGGCGACCAGGGTGAGGACCGTGTCGCCCACCGCGCCCTGGCGGATGGTGAGTTCACGGGTGTTGTGGCCGGTGGAGTTGTCTATCGCCGTGGTCCAGGTGCCGAGGAAGGCGGTGGGCACGGTGCCGGTGGAGGGGGCCGAGGAGGAGGGCGACCCGGTGGGCGCCGGTTCTCCGGTGGAGGTCCGGGCGGGCGCGGAGGAGGTGGGGTCGGCGGTACCGCCCGCGGTGCCGCCCGCCTTGTCGTCGCCGCCGTTGTTCATGAGCGCGTACACGGAGCCGCCGGCGGCCAGCAGCACGACCAGGGCGACGGTGACGAGGAGCGCGGTGGAGCGGGGGGTACGGCGGGACTCGCCATCGGGTGTGGGGTCGTACGGCGGAGGCGGCGGGGGTGTGTAGAGCGGCTGGGTGGGCTCGGGGGTGGCGACGGTGGTGTGAGGGGTGGTGTAGGGGTTGTACGGCTGCGGGTGCTGGTGGGGTTGGTTCGGGTAGCCGTAGGCCGGGTGGGCGGGGGCGTGTTCGGGGGACGGTGGGCGGAGTGTCGGCTGCGGGTATGCCGCGGCCGGTCGCGGCCCCGCCGCGGCCGCCGCGGATTCGGCACCGCCCCGCGCCCCTGGGTCGGCCGGCCCCCGCACCCATGGGTCGGTTGATCCGCTTCGCGGAGCCTCCGCCACGGCGCCGTACCCCGTCGGGTCCTCCACCTCCAGCAACTCCACCGCATGGCGGCCCAGTTGGGCCACCAGGGAACCGGGTAGCCAGGGGTCCCTGGAGCGGCCCTCCTCGACCGTGTCGACCGCTCCCGTTCTCGCCAGGATCGCGTCCAGGGAGGGGCGGGTCGCCGGGTCCTTGCGGAGGCAGTCGCGGACCACGTCGGCGATGCCCTCGGGAAGCCCGGACAGGTCGGGGTCCTCCTGGGCGATGCGGAACATCTGCGCGTGGGCGCCGCCCTCGGTCGAGCCGAAGGGGAGCCGGCCGGTGGCCGCGTAGGTGAGCACCGAGCCGAGGCTGAAGACGTCGGAGGCCGGGGTGATCCGGTCGCCGCGCACCTGCTCGGGGGCCATGAAGCCCGGCGAGCCGACGAGCGAGCCGGTCCGGGTGATGCCCTCGCCGGGCAGGGTCTCCAGGGCTCGCGCGATGCCGAAGTCGATGACCCGGGGGCCCTCTATGGTGAGCATCACGTTGGACGGCTTGAGGTCGCGATGGACGATCCCGGCCGCGTGGATGTTGGTGAGCGCGTGCGCCAGCCCGGCGGCGAGGATGCGCACCGACCGCTCGGGCAGGGGCCCGTGGTCGTGCTCGACGACCCGCTGGAGGCTCGGCCCGGCGACATAGCCGGTGGCCACCCAGGGCACGGCGGCCTCGGTGTCGGCGTCCAGGACGGGCGCGGTCCAGAACCCGCCGACCCGCTGGGCGTTGCGCACCTCCTGCCGGAAGCGGGCCCGGAAGTCCTCCTGCGCGGCGAGTTCCGCCCGTACCAGCTTCACGGCGACGGTACGACCGCGCTCCGACCGGGCGAGATACACCTGCCCCATGCCGCCCGCGCCCAGCCGCGCCAGCAGCCGGTACCTCCCGATGTGCTGCGGATCCCCGGGCCCCAGCTTCTCCATGGCAGATCCGCCCCTTCTCCACACTTGTGATCGAGCCGAGAATATTCCGGCCGCTCCGGCGGCCGGGCCCCGCCTTGTCTACGGTTCCGTAACAGGTACCGGTCGCCCCGCCGTATCCGCGGCTGTGTCCACGGGCTGTGGACAACCTGTCGCGGAATCCGCCCGGCCATGGAACATGTCGCCGATATCGCGTCCGCACCGGGTACTCCTAGGCTCGGCGCCATGACCCCTCAGCCCAGTCCCGAGGCCGGAGCCGCCGTCAAGGCGGCCGACCGTGCGCATGTCTTCCACTCCTGGTCCGCGCAGGACCTCATCGACCCGCTGGCCGTGGCCGGTGCCGAAGGGTCGTACTTCTGGGACTACGACGGCAGGCGTTACCTGGATTTCACCAGCGGGCTCGTCTTCACCAACATCGGCTACCAGCATCCGAAGGTCGTCGCCGCGATCCAGGAGCAGGCCGCGAGGATGACCACCTTCGCGCCCGCCTTCGCCGTCGAGGCCCGTTCGGAGGCGGCCCGCCTGATCGCCGAGCGGACGCCCGGCGACCTTGACAAGATCTTCTTCACCAACGGCGGCGCGGACGCGATCGAGCACGCCGTGCGCATGGCCCGGCTGCACACCGGCCGCCCGAAGGTGCTGTCCGCCTACCGCTCGTACCACGGCGGCACCCAGCAGGCGATCAACATCACCGGCGACCCGCGCCGCTGGGCCTCCGACGGCGCCGCCGCTGGGGTCGTGCACTTCTGGGCGCCCTTCCTCTACCGCTCCCGTTTCTACGCGGAGACGGAGGAGCAGGAGACCGCGCGGGCGCTGGAGCACCTGGAGACCACGATCGCGTTCGAGGGGCCGGGCACGGTCGCGGCGATCGTCCTGGAGACCATCCCCGGGACCGCCGGGATCATGGTTCCGCCGGCCGGGTATCTGGCGGGCGTCCGGGAGATCTGCGACAAGTACGGCATCGTCTTCGTCCTGGACGAGGTCATGGCCGGGTTCGGGCGCACGGGTGAGTGGTTCGCCGCCGACCTGTTCGGGGTCGTACCCGACCTGATGACCTTCGCCAAGGGCGTGAACAGCGGGTACGTGCCGCTCGGCGGTGTCGCCATCAGCGAGCGGATCGCCGAGACCTTCGCCAGGCGGCCCTACCCGGGCGGGCTCACGTACTCCGGGCATCCACTGGCCTGTGCCGCCGCCGTCGCCACCATCGGCGTGATGGCAGAGGAAGGCGTCGTGGAGAACGCGAAGCGGCTCGGCGCGGACGTCGTCGGACCCGCGCTGGCCGCGCTGGCCGAGCGGCACCCGAGCGTGGGCGAGGTGCGCGGCACCGGCATGTTCTGGGCGCTGGACCTGGTGAAGAACCGGGAGACCCGGGAGCCGCTGGTGCCGTACAACGCGACCGGGGAGGCCAACGCGCCGATGGCCGCGTTCACGGCTGCCGCCAAGCAGCAGGGTCTGTGGCCGTTCGTGAACATGAACCGGACCCATGTCGTGCCGCCGTGCAACGTCACCGAGGCGGAGCTGAAGGAGGGCTTCGCGGCGCTCGACGCGGCGCTGGGCGTGGCCGACGAGTACACGGTGTAAGGGCGCCGATTTCGGGTGCGGGGCGGTGGGGGCTGAGCGCGCAGTTCCCCGCGCCCCTGAAGGGGCGCTCATGGAACCCGAACGCGTAAGGTGGCGTGCTCGTAGATGTACATGTAAGCGAGCACGTCACCCGAACGCGTGAGGAGAGGCACCCGACGATGCCCGGCAACGGCGCTGTGACCCGCAGTACCCTGCGCCAGCAGATCGCGGACGCGCTCCGTGACGAGGTGCTCGCCGGACGCCTCCAGCCGGGCCGGGAGTTCACGGTCAAGGAGATCGCCGAGCAGTACGGGGTCTCCGCCACGCCCGTCCGCGAGGCTCTGGTCGACCTGTCCGCGCAGGGCGTCCTCGACGCCGACCAGCACCGCGGCTTCCGGGTCCCGGAGTACTCGCTCACCGACTACCGGGACATGATCGAGGCCCGCAGCCTGGTCATCGACGGTATGTTCCACGCCCTCGCCCAGGGCCACCACCCCGCGTTCAAGGACCCCCAGGAGCCCCGGGTCACGGCCGCCCTGGCCGCGGTCCGCCGGCGCGGCGAGGAGGCCCAGCGCGCCGCGACCGCCGGCGACCTCACCGTGCTGGTCGGCTACGACCTGCGTTTCTGGCGGGAGCTGTCCGCGCTGTTCGGCAACCCCTATCTCGGGGACTTCCTGCACCGGCTGCGCGTGCAGTCCTGGGTGTGCGCGGTGCAGCAGCTGCGCCGGCTGCCCGATCTACGCGGGTATCTGTGGTCCCGGCACACCGAGTTGGTCGATGCGCTGTCCCGGCGGGACACCGAGGCCGCCCGGGGGATCGTCGCCGCGTACAACACACACTCCCTCGCCCTCATCGAGCGTCTGTCGGAGAACGGATGACCGCGCCCCCGGAGACCGTGGACCTGTCCGTGGTCATCCCCGCGTACAACGAGGAGGAACGGCTCGGCCCGACGCTCGACGCCGTCACCCGCTACCTCGCCGGCAACGAGAACCGCTTCGGCTCCTGGGAAGTGATCGTCTCCGACGACGGTTCCACCGACGGGACCCGCGAGGTCGCGGCCTTAGGGCATCCGCACGTCCGGCTGGTCTCCGCTGACCGCAACCGCGGCAAGGGCAACGCCCTGCGCCTCGGGGTCGCCGCCAGCGGCGGCCGCCGGGTGCTGGTCACCGACGCCGATCTCGCGGCCCCGATCGAGGAGCTGGAGCTGCTCGACAAGGCGCTCAGCGAGGGCAACGCGGCGGCGATCGGCTCGCGCGCGGTGCCGGGCGCGGAGATATCCGACCACCAGCACCGGCTGCGCGAGCTGCTCGGCCGCGCCGGGAACCTGCTGATACGGGCCACCGCGGTGCCCGGCATCAAGGACACGCAGTGCGGTTTCAAGCTGTTCGACGGCGACCGGGCCCGGGAGGCGTTCGCCGGGTCCCGCCTCGACGGCTGGGGCATCGACGTCGAGGTCCTCCAGCATCTGCACCGGGGCGGCGGGGCCATCGCCGAGGTGCCGGTCCGCTGGAGCCACCAGCCCGGCTCCAAGGTCGGCCCGCTCGCCTACCCGAGGGTCCTCGGGGACCTGGCCCGCCTCCGGCTGCGCCGCCTGCGCCCGGCCGACCTGCTGGTCACGGTCCTCTTCCTGGCCCTGTCGATGGCCCTCTACTCGGGCCGCTTCTTCGACCCGGACCACCGCTATCTCACCGACTCCCTCCAGGACCAGAACCAGTGGGAGTGGTTCTTCGCGGTGACCGCGGACAACCTCGCGCACTTCCGCAACCCGCTCTTCTCCGACTTCCAGAACTTCCCCGACGGCGTCAACCTGATGGCCAACACGGTCATGCTGGGCGTCTCCGTCCCCTTCGCCCCGCTCACGCTGCTCGCCGGACCGGCCGTCTCGCTCAGCGTCTGCATGGCCCTCGGCCTCGCCGCGACCGCCGTCGCCTGGTACTGGCTGATCGTGAAGCGGGTGGTGCGGCACCGGGGTGCCGCCTTCGTCGGCGCGGCCCTCGCGGCCTTCGCGCCGCCGATGGTCAGCCACGCCAACGCGCACCCCAACTTCGTGATCCTGTTCATGATCCCGCTGATCATCGACCGTGCCCTGCGGCTGGCCGCGGGCGCCCGGGTCCGGCGGGACGGGATCGTGCTCGGTCTGATGGCCGCCTACCAGATCTTCCTGGGCGAGGAGCCGTTCCTGCTGGCGGCGCTGGGCATGGCCCTGTTCGCCGTGGCCTACGCGGCCGTACGACCGCAGGTGGCGAAGGAGTCCTGGCGCCCGCTGGGCAAGGGGCTTCTGATCGCCGGGGCGGTCTGCCTCCCGGTCGTCGCCTTTCCGCTCTACTGGCAGTTCACCGGGCCGCAGAGCTACCACAGCGTCCTGCACGGCGACGACGCCGGAAACAGTCCGCTCTCGCTCCTCGCCTTCGCGGAGCGCTCGCTGCTCTTCGGGGACGCGGGCCGCGCCAACGAGCTCGCCCTCAACCCCACCGAGCAGAACGCGTTCTACGGCTGGCCGCTGGTCCTGCTCGCCTTCGGGATCGTCGTACGCCTGTGGGAGCGGCCGCTGGTCAAGGCGCTGGCGTTCACCTCCCTGGCCGCGGCCGTGCTGTCGCTGGGCCCGAAGATCCGCGTCCCGCTGACCGACACGGTGTATTCCGGCCCCTGGGCGCTGGTGCGGAAGCTGCCGCTCTTCGAGTCGGTGATCGAGGGCCGGGTGGCGATGATCTGCGCCCCGGCGCTGGGTGTGC
Source organism: Streptomyces sp. NPDC051105 (assembly GCF_040682795.1). Taxonomy (NCBI): domain Bacteria; kingdom Bacillati; phylum Actinomycetota; class Actinomycetes; order Kitasatosporales; family Streptomycetaceae; genus Streptomyces; species Streptomyces sp. NPDC051105. The sequence goes on from NZ_JBFBBR010000010.1 coordinate 244,063, forward strand.
TGCTCGCGCTCGCGATCGAGAAGGTGCTGGCCACCCGTCGTGTCGGCACCCAGTACCTCGGCCTGCTCGCCATCGCGCTCGCGGTGCTCCCGATCGTCCCCGCCCCGCTCAAGTCCGAGCAGCGGACGGCGGTGCCGGAGTTCATCGCGAGCGGGATGTGGAAGTCGTACGTGGGAAAGGGCGAGTCCCTCGTCCCGCTCCCGCTCCCCGATCCCGGGTACGCGGAGGCGCTGCACTGGCAGACGGCGGCGGACCTCGGGTTCAAGCTCCCCGGCGGATACTTCAACGGCCCCTACGGCGAGGACCGCATCGGTATCTACGGTGCCGTCCCGCGCTACACCTCCAGCATGCTGCGGGACGTCCGCTACAGCGGGAAGGTGCCGGTGATCGGCAAGAACTGGCGGGCGCAGGCCGCGAAGGACTTCGCCTACTGGAAGGCGGGCGTCCTGGTGGTCGCCCCGCAGCCCAACGACGACAAGCTGCGGCAGGCGGTCGAGGCTCTGACCGGAAAACCCGGTAAGTGGACCGGTGGGGTCTGGGTATGGGATCTGCACGAGGGGAGCTGACCGGCGCCGCACCGATTACTCTTCCCTGACCACCTAGCTGAGCACTTGCTGTGAACGCGCTGATATCGCGCTGATATGAGGAGCCCTCTTTGGCCTGTGACCTCTGGCTGGTACCGCTCGTCGACGTGTTGTGCCACACGCCCGACAACCCGTTCGCCGAGGAACTCGCGCAATACAACAAGGTGCTCGCCGAGGCCGGGCTGCCCCCGGTGCCGGTGTACCAGTACATGCCGGGCCTGTCCGGCGAGGTCGCCCCGGTGGCCGGCTTCGACTACGACGCGCTCCACTTCCTGCGCCGCGCCTATCTCCTCCAGGTCTGCGGCCTCCCCGTCTCCCCGGTGGACGACCTGGGCGGTGACTACGAGCAGCTCCTGGAGATGTTCGAGTCGACGGCCCAGCAGTCGCATCTGGTCTGGCACTACGACCACGCGGGCGCCTACGTCCCGGTCGACTTCCCGAACCCGCTCTCCAGCGACGAACTCCTCGCGAGCGGCGGCCCCTTGGGCTCTTCCCAGTCGCTGCTGCGCGAGCTGGAGTACGTAGCCCCGTCGATCGGCATCGACCCGGCGAACCCCCCGGCCCCGCCGCAACCCCCCGCCGCCCCCACCGACCTGGAGGAACCGGCGGTCCCGGCTCCCTACGACCCGAGCCCCTTCGCCCGCGAACGCCACGTCTGGCTGGGCCTGCACGCGGCGGCGACGCGGAGTCTGGCGCAGGGGTCGATGATCGTCTTCAGCTGACGGGCGGGGCGCCGGGTGGAGAGGCGCCCCGCCCGTAGTGCGGTCACCGCTGGTGCGGCAGCCTGATCGTGCGGACGAGGGGCATGTCGGCGTAGAGGTCGGGGTCGACGGTCACCACATGACGCCCGTCGGGCCAGTCGCCCGTCGGCCGGGACAGATGGACCGCGTGCCCGAGCCGCCACTCCACGCCGTCACGCAGCAGCGCGCCGACCGTGGAGGCACCGGCGAAGTCCAACTCCACGATCTCGACGGCCGGAAGCGCACCGATGTGCTCCGCGACGCCCTTGCGCATGCCGTCGGCGGCGGCCAGGCAGAGTGCGGGGACGTAGACATGCCGGGTGGGCCCGTGCTCCGTGTTCGCCACGAAGTGGGAGGCCAGCGAGTTCCCCGAGCCGAGTGCCAGCAGGGCGGACTCGTCGAAGACGACACCGGTGGAACCGGCCCTCATCGCGCTCACAGGCTGTCCACGGGCCGACCGGCCTCAAGGTCCTGCCAGACCTTCTCCGTCCGGTCGTGCTCCTCGTCGGTGAAGGTCACCCCGAAGTGCGTCTCGCAGTACGCCTTCGCCTCCTCATACCGCTTGCGCAGTTCCTCCTGCGTGGGCGTGGCCCCAGCGAGTTCGGCGATCAGGTCGCGCATGGTCATCCCACGCTCTCGGGCGAGCACCATGAGGCGATCACGGACAGCGGGGTCGACCTTGACGGTGGTGTCAGCCATGATGCAAGTATACCTCCGGTATACCGTCTCGGGCCGATCAAGCACAGCGGTCATTACGTTCCTTTCTCTTGGGGACTAGGCCGCCACGGGGTGAACTTTTTGCAATTCACCCACCGGTGGCCGACATTCGTACGGCCTCTCGAATACCTCGCAGATCGTCGAGTACTGCCGCGTCACCGGATCCCGCCGCACCACCCGCCGCAGATAGCCCCGTTCCTCCAGCTCACGCAGGGAGGCGACGACCGTCATGCAGCCTTCCCGGCGCCGCGCCGCGAGCATGCGCTCCGTGATCCACGAGCCGCTCGGAAGACTCAAGAGGTACGCCAGTACGCCCGCCGCCGCCCAGGACAGACGTCGGTCCCCGAAACGGGAGTTGGCGAGGGCTGCGAAGGCGCGCAGGGGCGCCGTACGATGAACGCGCATCGGAGTGGTAGCTCCCGGTGTCGAGCCCCCGGGTGTTGGCGCACCGCGGGGGCAATCTGTTGATCGTGACTTTAGGGCCACACAAAGCGGCGCGCGCAAGCCGGAACCCCCTTTTCCTGGCTGTTTGTTCGCGCATTTCACTCCGGCGAGTGAAGGCGCGGTGCGCAGAAGTCGCGTGTGTACGAAACGGTCGGGGGCGGTCGGCCGGAAGCGCCAGGACAACGGCCAGGTCATGTCGTCCAGCGCGGGGATCGGGATGTACGACACCCGGGCCGGATCGGCGGTCAGTCTGGTCACCTCCGCAGGCCACGGCAGGTGGTCCGTACTCCCGGCCGCGACGAGGAAGTACACACACCGCCGCCTGCTCGCGACCTCGATGACCGGCCCCGGATCCCCGCCGGTCATCCCCGCGAGCCGGTCGGCGAGCCGCCGCCCCCAGTCGCCGTCGTCCACGCGGACGGCATCGAACTGGACGCCGGCCTTGCGGAGTTGAACACCGGAGGCGGGTAGCCAGCCGAGGCTTAAGGGAGCATTTTGCGCATTCATGGGATCAGTTTCGGCACCTGCGGCTACCGTCGCCATAACTCTGAGTCGACCACCGAATACGGTCGGAAATCAGGGTGGGTTGGTTGTGACCGGTTGAGTTCGGTTGAGTTCGGGGGTGACCGCAATGGCGCGGGCTGAGAACAAAGAGGAAGCGAGCGGCACGGCACAGATGGTGGCCGCCCTGGCGAAGGCACTGCGTGAGCAACAGGAGCTGACACAGGAGGAGTTGGGGAAGCGGACCGGCTACACGGCGTCCGCGATCAGCGCGATGGAGACTTGCGCGCAGCCCGCCAGCGACAAGATGCTGGTGGCGCTGGAGGAGGCGATCGGCGGCGGGATGGGAGTCTTCGAGAAGGCCCGCAAGTACATGCTGCTGGAGAAGTACCCTCCTCGGTTCCGGGGCTTCTCGGAGCTGGAGGCCGGGGCGGTCACGATCTCGTCGTACGAGACGTTCGTGGTCGACGGTCTGTTCCAGACCGAGGACTACGCACGGGCACTGATCGGAGGCAGCTTCCCGCCGGCCTCCGAGCAGAAGCGGGAGGAGCTGGTCGAGGCGCGACTGGCCCGCCGGGCGCTGTTCAAGCGGGAGCCGGCGCCGATGATCGAGCTAATCCTCGAAGAGAGCGTGCTGCGGCGACCGTTCGGGTCCTGGGAGGTACTCCGTGGACAACTGCTCTCGCTCGCCGAGGACGCACAGCGGGACAATGTGTGTCTGCAAGTGCTGCCGATGGAGCGAGGGTTGCGGGGCACGCACGCCGGTGATCGCGGCGCCATGAAGATGGTGGTGACCGCGGACCACGAACACGTTGTCTACATGGAGACCGAAGACCAGGGCATCCTGGTCAGCGAACCGGAGGAAGTGTCCCAACTCGCCCACCGCTATGCGAAGATCCGCGCACAGGCCCTGAGTACCGACGACTCGGTGAGCCTCATCGAACGGTTGGCAGGAGAGAAGCGATGACCGACACCGGAACCCTTCGGTGGTTCAAGTCCAGCTACAGCGACGGCGGGGGCGGCAACTGCGTCGAGACCGCCTACACCTGGCGCAAGTCGTCCTACAGCGACGACAGCGGCGGCCAGTGCCTCGAAATATCCCCCTGCCCCCGCACCATCCACATCCGCGACTCCAAGAACGGCCCCGACGGCCCCCGCCTCACCGTCTCCCCGGCCTCCTGGGCCGCCTTCCTGGAGGGTGGCGCCTCGGCCCGCTAGCCGGCCCAGTCGACCGAGCCCTCGAAGCCGGCGCTGTCGCAGTAGGCCACCGCACGCCCCTCGGCCCCGCGGTCGCCGCGAACCGCGTTGACGGTGTCGTCGAGGATGTGGGTGCCGCCGTGTTCCAGTCCGGCCCGGTCCAGCCTCTTCGCGGCCTCGATGGCCTCGTGCCCTGCCCATTCGGTGTTGTCGCTGGGGGTCGTGGCGTGCGCCGCATCCTGCCAGGACCCCAGCTTGGCGCAGTAATCGCCCTGCCACTCCTTGGCCTGCGCCGGATCGTCCGACGAACAACCGCTCATCAGGACAGCGGCAACGACAACGACCGCTGCTCGCTTGGTGTGCTGCATGGACATGCCCTCCCCGAAGATGCCGACACAGGATATAGAGCGGTCACCGCACTAGAGGCTGTCCGGCGGATCTTGCCGGGCCGACGTGCCCAGGGTGGATGAGGCAGTACTCGACGGGGTGGTGTTCATTAATCACTCGCGTGCCCCTACGACCTGCGGGAGACTCCCCGCGATGACGCAACGAACCGATACGCCTCCCACCTGGGACGAGCGCACGCAGCTGATCACCTTCCTGGACTACGCTCGTGACACGGCGCGAGCCAAGTGCGAGGGCGTGTCTGTGGAAGACGCCCGCAGGGCGCCGCTTCCGAACTCACCGCTGATGACCCTGTGTGGGCTGATCAGCCATCTGCGGTGGGTCGAGTACCACTGGGTCCAAGTGATGTTCCTGGGGGAGGAACCAGCGGGTCCGCTCACGCAGGCGAGTGACGACGACCCCGACCCCGAGATGCGGACAGCTGTCGACATCCCGTTGCCCCAGCTTCTCGCCGCATACGAAGAGCAGAGCGACCGCTACCGTCGCCTGCTGTCCGACCACGACTTGAACGCAAGGGCCAAGCGTCCCATCAGTGACGGTCGCCACGTGGACCTCCGTTGGGTGATCCTCCACCTCATCGAAGAGATCTCCCGACACAACGGGCATCTCGACATCGTGCGAGAGCTCGTCGACGGACGGACCGGCGTCTAATTAGCTCCCTTCAGCCGGTCACAAGCGGTGCGCCTTACTGCGGGGCGCCACCGTGGCGTCGTTGGCGTCGGCTGTATTCGGTGATGGCCTGCCACAGATCACGCCGGTCGACGTCGGGCCAGTAGTTGGGGGTGAAGTACAACTCGGCATACGTGGTGTACCAGGGAAGGAAGTTGGAGGTGCGCTGTTCGTTGCCGGTGCGCCACAGCAGGTCGACGTCCGGCATGTCGGGGTGGGGCAGGTGGCGGGCGAAGTCGTCTTCACCGATGAGGTCGGGGTCGACGTCGCCTGCGTGGGCTGCCTGGGCGAGGGCCGCGGCTGTCCGTGTGATCTCGTCGCGGCCGCCGTAGTTGATGCAGACGGTGAGGGTCAGGCCGGTGCGGCTGCGGGTGCGGCGCTCCTCGCGCAGGAGAGCCTGGACGAGTTCCTCGGGCAGTCCGTCGGGGTGGCCCGACCAGCGCTGGCGTACGTCGAGGTCACGGATGGGACCCTCGTCGAGGTCGCGTCGGATCGCTTCCAGGATCGTGGTGATCTCCTCGGTGTCGCGTTTCCAGTTCTCGGTGGAGAACGCGTAGAGGGTCAGGTGGCGCAGGCCGATCTCCAGGGCGCCGTAGACCATCTCGTGGCCGGCGGCCGTGCCGGCGCGGTGGCCTTCCGGGCGGGGCAGACCGCGCTGCTCGGCCCAGCGGCCGTTGCCGTCCATGATGACCGCCACGTGGGCGGGCATCCGGTCGGCCGCGATCTGCGGGGGCCGGGCGCCGCCGGGGTGCGGTGGCGGGGGCCGAAGGGTGGTGCTCTCGGCTTCAGGACTCGGACCGCTCACGGTCGCCGCGGGTCGTCGGGGTCCGGGCACGGTCAGGGGCGTCAGGCTCCAGGCCAGTCTCGAGCGGATGCGGGCGGGGGCGAGGATGCGGGTGCGGGCCGCGAGAGATGGGCGCGGGGCGCGCTTGAGCAGGGCGTGGCCGGCCGCGTCGACGGCATCGAGCTGGGCGCGCATCAGGCAGGCGGCCGTGTCGAGCACGGTGGCAGCGCCCGGGTGCATACCTCTGGTCATCGCCGGCCTGGTCACCCATTGACGGGCCAGAGCCGTCAGCTCCCGGATCAAAGCCGCTGTGACCGGGCTCCAGCTTCCTTGCCGCAAATCGTCCTCGGCGCCGGGGAAGGCTTCCAGGGCCTCCTGGGGCAGGAGCAGGTCGCCCTGGGCGAGGTCGGCGCTCAGGTCGGTGAGGATGTCGGTGAGCTGGGCGCCGTCGATGAACCGCTTGTAGTCCTGCTGCCGGTCCAGCCGGAGCGTCATCGGCGCTCCGGCCCGTTCGAACAGGTGCCGTACCTGGTCGGCCCAGGGCACGACCCCCTCGCGGCACCAGGCCCGCCACGCGGCCCAGTCGGCGAAGTGCCGGCCGCGGGTGTCATCACGTGTGCTGTTCATGGCGCCTCGTAGGCTGGACAGGTCCAGGCCCCATCGCAGGGCGGTGTCCACCAGGGCGTGCCGGACCGGATCCCCGCTCGTGCCGACCGCCAGGTCGCGTTGCAGGGCTTCTGTCCACGCTTCGACGCGGGCCGCGCGTTCGGCCGGCTCCGCATCCCGCTGGTCGGCCAGGTCGTCCAGGACGGTCGCTGCCGCCCACAGGGCCCACCCGGCCGGGCGCAGCATGGTCGGCATCAGCTGGATGAGGAGGTAGATCGCGGGATCGTGCTGTCGTGTGGTGCGCCGGCACAGCCGGTACGCCGCCCGCAGAGACGGGTCTTCGCCGGTGGGCGGGCGGTGGGTGGGTCGCCCTCGTTGTGCTGGCAGAGAGGCGTCGAGGTCTGCCGTAGTGGAGTGCGAGGTGGTGCGCATGTCGGGAGCCGGGACCTCAGTGTGCTTTCGTGTCGGACGCCGTGACCGACGGGCCGGCAGTTTGGCGCGGTGCGGGAATGTCGGCCTCGCCGCTTCGCGGCCCGAGCGGCGGAGCGGAGGCGGTCGGCAGGCAGTTGCGGGTGCTGTTGCGGAAGCCCAGCAGGGCGACGAGGGCGGCCAGCCCGAACCAGGTGAGCTGGAGGGCCAGATGCCCGGGGACCGGGCTGGTGGAGAATCCGGCCGCCGTACTGGCCTGCATGGCCCCATACGAGGGCAGGTAGCGCATGAGCGGATTGTCGGCCCCGGAACTCGTGATGGGGTTCTGCAGCGCGAGATCGATGATGCTGGTCATCACGATGGCGAACATCCCCTCGACTTCCCGGCGCAGCAGGGACCCGAAGCCGACTCCCAGAGCGCCGTAAGTAAGTCCGGCGCAGAACAGGGAGGCGGCGAGCAGGAGAGGCTGGCGGGGGGGCCAGGCCAGGCAGATGACCCCGGTCGCATAAGCGGCCACCGCCGCCGAGACCAGAGCCAGAGCGGTGACTTTCGCCAGGACGAGGTGGGGGCGGGGGTAGCCGGCCATCGCCAGGCGGCGGTCGAAGCCGCTGCCGGAGAAGGTGGCGGCGAACATCATGAAACCGGTGATCAGGGTGACGGCGTTGAGCGCTCCGCTGATCGCGGTCAGTTCATTGCCGTGCGGGGCCAGTGCTTCCCCGGTGGCGCGAAGCCGCATCCGGGCCGGGGTGTCGGGCATCGCCAGGTACGCCAGGGAGGTCCACACCGGGACGAACAGGATCACCAAAATCATGGCGAACCGGTTGCGGCCGTGTTCGATGAGCGTGAACCGGGTGGCGACAGCGAAGTGGGTCAGGTGAGACCTCACGCGGCGGCCCCCGCCTCGTCCGCGCGCAGCATTCCGCTGTCCAGGCGCCACAGCTCGTCCAAGCGCCCGGTGTCGTACGCGAGGTGGGAGACGACCAGGACCGAGCGTCCCGCATCCCGCAGCCGCGCGGCCAGATCCCAGAACCGCTGGTAGGTGTCCCAGTCGAAGCCCTGGTACGGCTCGTCCAGCAACAGGACCTGCGGATCGTGCATGAGCGCCAGTGTCACGTTCAGCTTCTGCCGCGTGCCGCCGCTGAGCACACCGGCTCGCTCATCGGCGTATTCGGTGAAGCCCAGCACGCCCATGATCTCTTCGGCGTAGTGCACATCGGTGAGGCGGTAGGCCGTCCGGAAGAACGTCAGGTGCTGCCGGACGGTCAGTGCGTCATTGATGACCACGTGCTGTGGGCAGTAGCCGAACCGGCCGCTATGACGGACCGTTCCATGCGTGGGCCGCAGTTCGCCGGACAGAATTTTCAGCAGCGTGGACTTGCCGGCGCCGTTCTCCCCGACGATCCCGCACAGAGTTCCGGCCCGAAGTCGCAGGTCAACGCCCCGTAAGACCACACGCCGACGGTAGGAATGATGCACATCCCTGATCTCCACGCCCGTCTCCTCCCCCCTCGTGATCCTGGACCGACCCTGATCAAATGGCCTAACGCTCGCGACGGGTCACAGACACGGAGCCCATGCCGCCCGGGTCTGCGCGCCATCGGGGCCTGAGCCCCTGTGGGGTGCCGTGCGGGCGGGTGGCCAGGGTCCACCCGGCGCTGGTGAGTGCGGCCAGCGTGAGGGTGATCAGGAGCAGCGTGGTGTGGGAGCCGGCGCTGTCGGCGGCGCGGGCGACCGGGTTGGGCAGGCCGAGGCGGTCGACCAGCCAGCCGAGGGCCGCCACGCCGGTGAGCACCGCGCCCGTCAGCCGGAGCGCGGGTTGGACGCGCAGCCGGGCCAGGACCAGGAGCGAGGGCAGCGCGAGGCAGACCAGCAGCAGCTGGACCAATTCGATGCCGAGGTTGAAGCCGAGGAGGCTGGTGACCAACTGGCCCGTGGAGAGGTGCATCTCGGCCAGGACGAAGGAGAACGCCATGCCGTGGCCCAGGCCGAAGACGCCTGCCACGACCGCCTCCCGCCCGGGGAAGAGCGGGCGGATCGCGTGGATCGCGCCGACCAGGATGCTCGCGGCGATGAACGCCTCCACCGGCCAGGACGGGATCTGGAGGCGGCCCAGGGCGGTGGCGGCCAGGGCCACCGAGTGGCCCGCGGTGAAGGCGAGGGTGATGCCGCCGATGCGGGCCAGCGCCTTGCGAGGGCCCACCAGTCCGGTCCAGCGGCCGCCGGTCGCCGCCAGGGGGCCGGCAGGAGCAGGATCAGCAGGAACAACAGGTGATCCGTGCCGGTCAGGATGTGGTTGCCGCCGAGTTCGACCATCGCGACGAAGCCGCGCCAGGCGCTGCCGGGGCCGAGGTCGACCTTCAGGGCCGGGACCTTCATGTGCCGGACGTCGAGCTCGATCGTGCCGACCTGGGTGGTGCCCTCGCCGTCGACCTGGCCGTTCGCCCAGTCCTGGCGGACCGTCACGAGGGTGACGTGGGTGACGACCTGGTGCACGATGACGTCGTAGCGGAAGGTGAAGTGGCGCACGTCGGCGCCGGCGGGCGGGGTGAGGACCGCGGCGACGGACAGTTCGCGGTAGGGGCCGGTGGACGTCTGCTGGGTGGCGCTCAGGTGCATCGCGCCGATGCCGACCCGCCACGCCGTGCCGCCGGTGGTGGTCGGGTGGATGTGCCGGGCGAGGTAGGTGCGGATCGCCTTCGCCCGCGCCGCAGGGACGGCCTTGCCGCTGACGTCGTCCAGGTCGATGCCGCTGGCCCTCGAGAAGTCGGAGACCGGCAGCTCCAGCCGTGCGGACACCGAGGACCTGTACACGTCCAGCTGCACCACCGAGTGCGGCATCGGATGCGCGGCGGCCGGCGACGCCCCGAGCAGGAGCGCCGCCGGTACCACGATCGCGATCCCGGCCACCAGGCGTGTCAGGACGGTGGTCAGCCAGTTTCGCGATCCGGTCATGAGAAGGAGAACTCGTTCCCGTAGTCGCGGGTGTGGTCCCGGTACACGGTGTGGTAGTGGACCTGGTCCCGGAACACGACGCCGTTCTGGACCACGAACTCGACCCACACGCTGGGACCGTCGATGCGAACGTAGTCGCCCTGGGTGTCGAGGCCGGTGCCGCCGGAGTACGAGACGTAGGTCTGGTCGAGCTCCTTCGCGTAGGTCTTCATCAGCTGCGCGGCGGTGGCGTCGTCCACGTCCGCTATCCAGGGGTGGATCGCGGACAGCACCAGCTTCTTCTGCTTCGGCGACAGCTCGCTGACCTTGACGCCCTCCTTGGTCTCCGGGAAGTCGCCGTCCTTGCCGGGACCGAGCAGCACGTCGCTGAACGACTCCGACAGCTTGGCCTCGGCCAGCTGCGCGGTGCTCAGGCTGCCGGTCAGCTTCAGCAGGCCGTTGCGGAACTTCGCCAGCGGCGCGTACGTGGTGCCGTCGTCCGCGGTCCAGCTGGTCGGTTCGACGCCGGTGAAGAAGGGGCTGGCGCCGGAGACCTTGCCGTCCTTGTACGTGATGTTCACGGCGAGGTGGTGGCCGCCGAAGTGCAGCTGCCAGGAGCCGGTCTTGGACGGGGTGCCGAGCAACGCCAGGTAGTAGGAGCCGCTGCCGTACGAGAAGCCGCCCCCGCCGCCGGCACCGCCGGAGGGCGGGGCGCCGGTCGGGACGTCGGTGGGCGCCGCGGAGGCGGAGTCGGTGGCCGTGGCGGACGGGTCTCCCGACGCCGAGTCCGTCGCCGTGGCGGAGGCCGAGTCGGTCGCCGTGGGCGCGTCCGTCGGTGCTGCCGAGGCGGAGCTGGTGCTCTCGGCCGACGCGAGCACGTCGTCGGCCTCGAGGGTCTGCAGGACGTGCTCGTAGCCGGTGTCCTTGCCGGTGCCCAGGGCCGTCTTCAGCAGGGCCTCGGCGGCGGCCAGCTGGTCGTCCGACAGGGTGCCGAACTGGATGCCGGGGCGGCAGGTCCCGCCGCAGGGCAGGTTCGACCAGGCGGTGGCGTTCGCCTGGGAGAAGTCCAGCAGGGTCGAGGCCTGCTGGTCGGAGGTCAGGGTGTTCAGGAAGGCGTTGGCGGCGCTGACCACGGCCGCGGTGCCCTTTGCCTGCTTGTCGACCGGGCGTTGGACGCCTGCGGCAGATTTCTCACTGCCGGCCGTGGCCGCATTTGCCACGGCGAATCCGCCGCCGACGAGCACCAGGGCCGTGGCGGCTCCGAGCACGGCCCTTCGAGTCCGCCTGGAGCGGACAAGGCGGGTTCTCTCTCTGCTCACAAACTACTCCTTCGGCATGCCGAACTAGCCATACGGAGGGACCCGTTGGCTGGTCGGAAGATCTGAGGAACGCACCGCGGACGCTACCAACAACATTGTTGACACTCAATGCGAAAACCCAGCCGAATAGAGATGTCGAATGACGATCGGTGCAAGATTTTCAGGATTCACAGAAACAACGAAATCCACAAATGAAATCGACAGGTCACTCTTATTCAGGGAAAAGAAAAAGCGGTGGCCCCACCCGAGGGGTGGGGCCACCGCGCGTGGAGCTGTGAGGTACTAGAAGACGGGCGTGCCGCCCTGCGTCAGCTTCCAGTTGGTGGCCGCGAAGGCCGCCGGGTCGATGGTGCCCTTCGCCGTGGCGTAGGCGACCATCAGGTCGCGGACCTGGTTGGTGGAGCTGTAGGCGATCTCCGCGGCGGCGATGTGCGGGTAGCCGGAGCCGCCGTTGGCGCGGTAGTTGTTGACGGCGACGACGAAGACCTGGTCGTCGGCGACCGCGGTGCCGTTGTAGGTCAGGTTCTTGATGCGCGAGCCCTCGGCCGCCGCGATGTCGATCTCGTAGTCGACGCCGGCCGCCATGTCGTACATGTAGTCCCAGAAGCTGTTGGCGTTGGTGAGGGTGGCGGTGTCCACCGCCGTGCCGCTCGGGACCTGGTGGTAGTACTTCGCCGCGTACTCCAGGTAGTCCTTGAGCTGGGCGCCGGTGAGCTTCTTGCCGTAGAGGGTGTTCTCGTAGACGTAGAGGCCCGCGACGTCGCGGATGGTCACGTCACCGGCCGGGATGGTGGCCGTCCGGCTGAAGCACGCGGCCACCGAGATCAGCGGGAGCGCGGCGTCCGCCGCCGACAGGCCCGCCTTCACCGCGTCCATCTGGACCTGCTGGATGAAGTCGATGGCGGGGACGTCCTTCCAGCAGGCCTCCGCCGTCGACATCGCCGTGGTGCTGGTGCCGATCGCGGTGTTGACGTACTTGACCACCAACTCGTGGTCGGCGGTGAGGAGTTCGGTGATCCGCGGGTCCTCGGCGACCGTGTTGCTGTTCAGGGTGGTGGCGGTCTTCTTGGTGATCTTCCAGGAGTGGTTCACCAGCTCCAGCTCGAAGTCGAAGCGGGAGAGGCGGTAGCCGTAGCAGTACGGCTCGGAGAGGAGGACGTCCTCGCCCGTCTCCGCGTTCTTCACCGTGTACGTCGGGACGTCGACGTGGGTGTGGCCGACGAGGATCGCGTCGATGCCGGGCACCTGCTCGGCGACCAGGTTCGACGCGTTCTCCACGTAGGGGAGTTCGTCGCCCCACGAGGTAGAGCCGTCCAGGCCCGAGTGGTCGGTGAGGAAGACGACGTCACAGCCGAGGGCGCGCAGTCGCGGGACGTACTTCTTCGCCTGCTCGACCAGACCGGTGAAGGCCATCTTCCCGGAGACGTTGTCCTTGTCCCACAGGGCGATGCCCGGGTTGGTGAGGCCGAGGATGCCGACCTTGATGTCCGGGCCGTGCGGGACCTTGATGTGCTTGACGGTGTAGGGCCGGAAGGCGGGCCGCAGCGTCTTGGCGTCCAGGGCGTTGGCGCCGAGCAGCGGGAAGTCGCACTGCTTCTCGAAGGTGCGGACGACCTCGATGCCGTAGTTGAACTCGTGGTTGCCGAGGGCGGCCGCGTCGTAGCGCATCTCGTTCATGGCGATCGCCATGGGGTGCTTGGGGCCGCGCTTGCCGTTCTTGCCGGTGATGGGGTCGACGCTCGCGTAGTAGGAGGCGAGCGAGGTGCCCTGGATGATGTCGCCGGCGTCGACCAGCAGGACCCGGTCCGCGCCCTTCTCCTTGCGGATGTTCTTCACCAGGGTGGCGATGCGGGCGATGCCGTAGGTGTTGCCCTTGGAGTCCACGGGCGCGGCGTTGGTGTAGTAGTCCCAGTTGAAGACGTGGCTGTGCAGGTCGGTGGTGCCCAGGATGGAGAAGCTCCAGGTCTTGGGCGCCTTCGGCGGCTTGGGCCGGCCGTGGCCGGCCTCGGCGGCCTGGGCGGTACCGGTACCGACGGTTCCCGCGACGGCCACGGCGGCACCGGTGACGGCCGACTTCTGCACGAACTCACGGCGGTTCATGGGATTGACGGGCATTCAGGACTCCTGGAAGGGCGGTGAGGACGGGCGTGGCGTGCGGGGCGGCGGGCTACCCGCGTAGATGCTTGTCCTCAGCCTGTCTTCCGGGAACCAGGAACAACCCATGGCACGGTCAAGGAATGGATATGGCGGCCCGGGGCCGGGGCCCGGACCGCCGTCTGTCGTCGGCGCGTCAGGCGGCCGTCAGGCGGTCGTCAATTGCCGTAACGCCGGAGTTGGTTGTTCGGCAGGTTCGGCAGACAGCCGCAACGGCGGATCTTGGCGCCGTCCGCGTACGACGCCCCCCGACGTCCGCGCACTTGTAGCTGGTGCGGTTGGCCAGGTGGTAGTAGCCGGGAGGGTCCGCGGCCGGGGCGAAGTACATCGTCTCGTCGCGGCCCGGGCCCACGCCCTCACCCCGGCAGGTCGCCCATCCACACCCGTCTGCCGAGTTCGTCCAGCTCGGTCTTCAGTCGGCGACACTCGGGGAGCGCTCTGCCGAGCAGTCTCCAGTAGTCGGGTCCGTGACCGGACACCCGCGCATGGGCGAGTTCGTGCGCGACGACGTAGTCGATGAGGTGAATCGGCAGTTGGAAGGTCGCCCAATGAAGGGAGATCGTTCCTTCGCCTCCGGCCCCGGTGCGGTAACTTCCCCACCGGTGTCCCAGATCCCGTACTCGTACCAGCGCTTCCGGAACGTCCATCCGAGACGCCCAGGGTTGGAGCCTCCCCCGCATCCAGCGCTGCCCTGCCCGGATGTACCAGTCAGCGAGTACCTTCTTCGCCAGAGCCGGATCGGCGACGACGGAGGCAGGCATGCGCAGCCTCCCCGCCACGAGCTTTGCAGCGGGCGGCGCCAAGCCGCCCGGCTCCTCATCTCCGTACTCGTCGTCGACGACGAGTAGCCGGTAGTCCCGTCCCAGGTAGCGGTGAATCTCCCCGCCCCGGAGCTCCCGGACGGGATGCAGTTGGCGACGCTCGGCGCTGAGGCGGGTCTTGTCACCGATCCACCTGTCGCTGTCCCTTACGAACTGCTCAGCCCGCTGAAGGCCACATCCCTTCGGAACATGCAGTGTCAGGGAACGGTCCCGCTCGACGGTCAAGCCGAGGCGACGACGCCGTGCGCTGATCCGGACGCAGACCTCCCGCCCGTCGACGGACAGCCGCCCGTCTTCGGTGATCACGGAGTCGTCGCAGCAAGCTTGATCGTCGGCGGGCCGGGCATCGGTCATGGACCTATTCTTGCCGTGCCTCGGCCCGGAACTCCGCGAGGTGCTCCGTCGCGTATCCCGCAAGGGCCGATGCGAGCCGCTTGACCGCCTCGCGCGCGGCACCCGAACCGCGCAGTCCCGCGGCCCGCAGCCGCTGGTAGAGACGTGATTCCAGCAACGTCACATGGCGCTCCCGCCCGCCGAACGACGCCAGCCGTACCACGGCGGTGATCTCGTCGTACACCTCGTCGACGAGCTGCCGCAGCCGCTCCGGCGAGGCCTCCTCCAGCGTCTCGCTGTCGGTCAGCTTCTCCCCGATCAGCACATACAGCCGTTGCTCCATCGGCGACAGGTCGGCGATGGCCGGATCGGTCTCCTCCGCCCGCCGGGCCCGGTCGACCAACGGCAGGAGTTCACGGGAGATCTCCTCCCAGTTCCCGGCGAACTCCTCCAGGACGCGTTCCAGTTCCACGGAGAGCTGCCGGTATACAGGTCGTTCCTCCACCGCCAGACGCTCCTCCAGGTGGTAGCGCAGCGCCTGCACCTGCTCGGCGGCCGCTTCGCGCACGGGAAGGGTTCCGACCACCTCGTCGAAGTCCGGGGCGAGGATGGAGACGGGCGGGATCCTCTGCTCGACCTCCTGCGCCCGGAGATGCTCGGCGATGAGGGCACGTACCTTCCGACCGTATCCCCGCATCGCGAAGCCGCCACCGGTGTCGTCCCGGTAGTGGCGGCGTACCCGCATCTGGAGGACGCTCCACTCCCGTACGTCGTGGAGATGGTCCAGTGCCTTCTCGTGCGGCAGGACTCGGTCCACAGCACCCAGGAAGTCGCCCAGCCGGGTGTCGAACTCGGCGCGCACGGTGGGATCCGCGAGCGCAAGCACGGCGCTGCTGAGGGCCGTGCGGGTCGTGAGGCCGTCCGGATCGATGCCCGTCGCCGTCAGGAACTCGCGGACCAGGTCTGCCGCCCGCTTCATCTCGGGGATCTCGGCGGCCATGCTGCGCAGCGAGTCCAGGGCGGCCGGGTTGCCCCGGTAGGCGGCCAGGGTCACGCCGAGGTTGGTCAGGACACCGTAGTAGTCGACGACGAGCCCCTCCTGCTTCCGGCGGGCCGGGCGGTTGACGCGGGCGATCGCCTGGAGGAGTTCGGCGTCACGGATGGGCCGGTCCAGGTAGAGCGCCTGCTCGATGGGAGCGTCGAAACCCGTGAGCAGCATCGACTTCACGATGAGGAACGCGATGGGCGGCTGCCCCGCCTCGTCACCTCTGTTGTCGGCGGAGGTGGCACCGCCGCCGAAGACCAGATCGCTCCAGGGGTTCATGTTGCCCACGGATCCGGCCGGTACCGGGTCCGGCTCTGCGGTCGGGTAGGTCGCCCAGGGGTTGTCGGGCGGCAGTTGCGGGAAGGGCCGCAGGAAGCGCGCGATGTGCTTACGCTGCTCCTCCGGGTCGGTCCACTCGCGCCACACCCCCTCCTTCTGCTCGGCTCCGGCGGAGATGACAGGTACGAAGTCGATCCGCCGGAGCAGTTCCTGGAACTGCCAGGCCCGCAGCAGGAGTGATTCCTCCGCGGTGTACGTCTCCGGAGCCTTGCCCCGCAGGGCTTCACGCCGTCCGCTGCGGTCGAACTCGGCGACGCGCACCAGCAATTCGGCTCGGACGTCCCAGAAGGCCGCGCGGTAGAGGACTGCCGCCCGTCGGCTCACCGCGGCTACCTGGGCTTTGAAGCCGCCAGTGAGCGGTCCGGTGATGTAGTGGGCCAGCATGTCGGCCGCCTTGGCGCGGATCAACGGCATGGACTCGGCCACGGTCCGTGCGGAGGGCGCGCCGTACTTCTCCCGCACCAGTTCCTGCTGGTCCTCGTCCAGCGACTCGATCAGGTCCGCGAAGCACTCGTCCAGCCGCTCCTTGTCACGCACCTCTGCGGTGGTGGCCCGGCCTTCGTACCGCACGGGTACGACGACCTTGTCGCGCTCGGCCTCGGTCATGCGGTACGTGTCGAGGAACTCTGGACGGCCTCCGGGTTCGCTGCTCGGTTCCAGACCGAAGATGCGCCCCGTGTCGGTGAGTCGGCCCTGCATCAGCGGGGTGCCGGTGAAACCGATCCGGGCCGCGTTGGGCAGTGCCTTGCGCAGACAGGCGTGCAGGACCGAGGTGTGCGAGCGGTGGGCCTCGTCGACGAGGACCAGGACCCGGTCCTCGTCACTGCACTCGGGGAAGATCCGCTCGGCGCGCTTCAGAGTGCGTTCGTCCGGGGTGGGGTCGGCGACCTCCTCGGCGTTCTCGCCGGCATCGACGCGCTGCCGTGCCTGCTCGAAGTCCTCGGCCAGCGCCCGGTCCACACCGTCGGCCGTGTCCTTGCTCTCCCCCGTGGCAGGCGCCAGATCGCCGAGGAACTTCTGGATCGTCGCGAAGATCACGGCCCGTCCGCCGGAGCGTCCGGCCCGGCGGAGCAGACTCTCCAGGTCCGTGCGCGAGGTGGCCTCCCGGATCTCCGAGTCGCTCAGTGCCACAGCCCGGCGCAGCTGCCGCTGGAGGTCGGTACGGTCCGTGATGGCGACGAGCGTGATCCCGTTCAGGGTGGGGTCCGGGCTCATGTGCAGCCGACGGGCCAGGAACTGCATGGTGAAGCTCTTACCGGCGCCCTGGGTATGCCAGATGACACCGCCGCGCTCGTCCCGCTCGCCACCCGTGACCCGACGGCTCGGTCGGGTGCGCAGCCGTGCCACGATCTTCTCGGTCGCCCGGTACTGCTGATGACGGCAGACCACCTTGACCGTCTTCGGCTCGGCCGCCTTGACACGACGGTTCGTCCGCACGGGGCCGGAGTCGTTGTCCTCGTCGACCGGCTTCTCGAAGACATAGTGCCGGACGATGTTGAGGATGTTGCCCGGCTTGAGGACGATCGCGCTCAACCGCTGCTGCAGCGAGGGCGCCTCCTGCGGTCCGAGCAACCCCCATCCGCGCAGCTCACGGCGTAGGTCCTCGACGCCGTCGTCACCCGGCCGGTCCGGATCGCCGTAGTCCGGGGTGACGCTGCGCCACAGCGCGTAGTGCTGCTCGGCCGAGGAGTACGTGCCGAGCGCCGCGTGTGTTCCGTCGGCGGCGACCAGGAGTTGTGCGGGAACGAACAGGTGCGGCACGCCTCGGGGGGCGCCTGAGCCACGCCGGGTGTCCTCTTCCAGGGGCCGACCGGTGTAGGCCCGCAGATCACGGATGGCCTTGCTGAGCGGATCGGGTATGTCCGGCGACTTGCACTCGATGACAACGAGCGGGACACCGTTCACGAACAGGACGAGGTCCAGCACGGACGGCCGCCCGTCCGCGTCGTGCACCCGGAACTGGTCGACGACGAGGTAGTCGTTACGAGCGAGGATCTCGTCCCGGCTCCCCTCCAGCGCCTCCTGCGACCAGTCGAAGAACTTCGCCTGCACCTGCTTGTCGTCGGGCCCCTGCTGCATGTCCCCGTGCAGCAGGAGCGTGGTGACGTCGCGGTTGGCCTGCGGCAGCGACTGGGCGGACACGTGACGAGTGGCGGTACGAAGCGCTGAAACGGCCGCCTCGGCGTGCGTGTCGCTCGTCATCCAGGACGAGGACCGGCGCAGGGCGGCCCGCAGGCGCCGCTCCAGCAGCACCTCCCGGAAGTCGCCGCGCTCGCCCGCCTCCTTCAGCCGGGCGCCCTGGATGTGCTGCCAGCCCATCGCCTTGAGGTGCTCCAGCAGCGGCCGCTCCGCCTCGACCCGCTCGGCCGACTCCCTGCCCCCTCCGACAGCCATGCGTCCGCGTCCTCCACTGCGTCATGTGAACGTGTGAGGGTCCATTGTGGGCCATGGGAGAGGAGCGCGGGCGGCTCGTGGCAGCCGTTCGCCGATCAGGGCGATGCGCCTGGGCCGAGGGCTGCCGGAAGTCTGCCGGACATGCCGGAAGTCTGCCGGACATGGGGATCAGCAGGTCGCCGTCATGTGGCCCCCGGGCCGGCAGTCACGAGTGGGTCTCCTGAAAAGGGGTGTGCTGCGCGGTCGGCATCAGCCTTTGCGCGGGACAAGGGCAGTCAGGTCGAGGGCGAAGGGGACGGTGACCGTGAGCCTCTCCTTCGCGTGCACAGTCACTCCCGCTTCGTCTAGGAAATCGCCTGCGAGCCAACGCTGTCTTTGAGCAGGGCATCCGCCAGAGCGCTCCGCAGCGTACGCAAACGATTGATTTCCATCATCCGCAAGCTGCGCGCTTCACGGGCCGCTTCAGCAGCTTCGACAAGCTTCCGCTGAACCGACAGAGGCGGGTGCGCAACCTCATGGTCATCAAACTCGCGGGCACTGATGTTTCTCTGCCCCACTTCTCGAACATTCCGAGAAACCCACTCGCGAAACCTATTTCCACTGGTCCACAGAAAGGCATAGTCGGGGAGCATCTGGTTCGGATCGATGCGGAATCTCACGAGATACCCAGCGAATGC
Organism: Streptomyces sp. NPDC051105; assembly: GCF_040682795.1. Classification (NCBI taxonomy): domain Bacteria; kingdom Bacillati; phylum Actinomycetota; class Actinomycetes; order Kitasatosporales; family Streptomycetaceae; genus Streptomyces; species Streptomyces sp. NPDC051105. The sequence goes on from NZ_JBFBBR010000010.1 coordinate 263,152, forward strand.
GCATGGCCCATCCGAAGGCCTGTACAGGTAGGACTTACCAGTCGTGTAGCCCGTCCTGGCGATGAGTAGGTCGCCTTCGCCAAGTAGATAGCGGGCAGCCGCCGACTCAGAAATACTTGCCGCCCCGGAGTCAGCTGGGGAGAGAAAGCCCTTCTCGTCAATGTCCGTGATGCGGACATATCTCGGCATGCCGATCCGGTGCGGGCTTGCAGGTGAGTTACTCCCGTAAGAACCACCTCCACGACTAACATCACGGAGCGGGGTAGAGCCGTATTGCTTCTCGTGTCGCTCCAGTTCCTGGTTCAGAACGCCGCCCCAGAGACGATCCTGCTTCGCCAGAAATTCTTCTTCAGCCTTGATATTCTCCTGAATTGCACCCAGAATATCGACGATTCGCCGCTGCTGACCCATAGGAATGAGAGGGAAGGACATCGCCGCAAAGCGATTTCCCCCCAGGTGGGAGATGCTAGTCTTCTCTGCCACGCTCGCAAAGCGTCCCAAGCGACGCCACCACACGAAGACCTCCTGAGCATATTCGGGTAGAACATGCTCACTCGGCCTGAAGCGGATCAGGGTATTCTGGAAGCAAAACCCTCCAGCGCCACCTTCATAGATGGCACTCCGCCCGACATTGAACAGACTCTCCTGTCCTTCATTAAGAAGAATGTCCCCGGGGCGCAGTTCATAGATACGCTTCTCGACGTCGCTGAACCCCATAGTCTTGACGTCGCCATAATCGATGCGACCCTCAAATACATTTGCAACGCGAAGATAGGGCATCTGGCCGGCAGCGCTCTTACTTGTCGGCGAAAGCTGCTTTCCCATCCGCACCTCGCCGACCTCGCCCACAGGAGCCCATCGCACGTCTCCCGACTCAGCCGACATACCCAAGCTCCCTCAGAAACCCGTTCAGCCGCTCCGCCGCAGCCTCCCGACGCGCCTCGATGTCACGCATCGACACCAGATACTTGGACTCCCAGCCCACGTACGTGTCGATCAACTCGCGGCGCCTGCGCACCACATGGCCCTCCAGTTTCGACGCCAGGTCGTCACGGAGGATGCCGAGGACCACATCACGCGCGGCCTCCTCGTCGAGTGCGTCGCGCGCGGCGTGCAGGCCCGGCGTCGGGCGGTCCGGCTCGGCCGGGGACATCACGTCAAGGGATGTCTGTCCGGTCGCTTCGTCGGAGGCGACGGCCTCCGAGGTCGTAGCAGCAGAAGACTTACCGGCCTTCGCGGCAGCCCCCGCACCCAGGCCGTCCAGCGGATAGAACGCCTCCTCCAGCGCCTTCACCGCCTTCCCGGCCGCCGTCCGCTCCCGCTTGGCCTTCTTCAAGTCGGCCTCGCTGAGCAGCGCTTCCGCCACCGCCGGGTCGAGAGCCAGACCGCCCTCAGCGTCCTCGGCTCCGTCACCGGCCTCCCCGTCCTCCAAGACCCCCGACGCCGCCGCAGCCCGCGCCGCCTCCGCCTCCTCGGCCGCCTTCACCTTCGCGTCCAGCCGGGCCTTCTCGGCATCCGCGTCCGCAAGTTCCTTCAGGAACTCACCGGCGATACGCGCCACGACCTTGTGCCCGTAAGCCTGCCGCCGCTCCGCCGCCGTTCGTTTGCGCGCGCCGCCCGTCCAGGGGTCGGGTTCCGGTTCCAGGAGGGTCTCCACCGTGTCGACCCAGCCCTCGACGACGCCCTTGAAGCCGTTCTCCGCCAGCGCCTTGAGTTCGTTCCTGGCGTCCTGCCACCAGCCGGCCACCGCGCCGGCGAGCGCGTACTGGTCCAGGAGCTTGACACTCAGGAGCCGCTTACGGAAGGAGTCGATGAGGTCGGCGCGCAGGCGGGCCAACTGGGCGCGTTTCTCGGCTCCCGTGCGGTCGTCCTCCTCGTACGGCGCGATGGCGACGATCTGTTCCGTCTCCGCCGTCCACCAGGAATCGAAGGACTCCCAGAGTTCACGCTCCCGTTCCTCGGCCAGTACGGTCAGCCGGTCGGCGTCCGGGCGCCGGTCCTCCGGCAGGAAGTCGACGTACTCGGACGACCCTTCCGCCCGCTCGGCGAACAGGTCCGACACACCCACCCCGTACGCCGACAGCACCGCCGCCTTCTCCGGCGCCTCGATCTCCGCCCGGGGCACCCCGCCCACCAGGTGCGCCCGCACGTCCTGCGGCTCCGGCGGCGGAGTATTGTCGACGTACCGGCGGATGTTGAGGTTGTACTTGTTCTTCCGGATCTCGTCCCGTGGCACCCACCTCGCGAAGCGCGGCACCTCCGTGCCGGCCGGCGCGTGGAAGGTGGAGACGATCTTCTCCGTGTGCTCGGGCAGCAGGACGTTCTGGGCCCGCTCGGAGTGGTACTCGCGGTCCGCGTTGATGAAGAGGACCTGGTCGTCCCGGCCGTCGCGCTTACGGCCGCGGGTGCGCAGGACCAGTACGCAGGCCGGGATGCCGGTGCCGTAGAAGATGTTGGACGGCAGGCCGATGACGGCCTCGAGCAGATCGTCCTCAATGATCTTCGCGCGGATCTTCTCCTCCGCGCCACCCCGGAAGAGCACTCCGTGCGGCATGACGGTGAAGACGGAACCACCGCGTCCCTTCACCATGTGCAACATGTGCTGGAGGAACATCAGGTCGGCCTTGCCCTTCTCGGACGTCTGGCCGTACGGCATGCGGTCTTCGAGGTCGCCGATGTCCCCGGCCCGGTAATCCATGGAGAAGGGCGGGTTGCTGAGTACGACGTCGAAGGACCGGTCCAGGTGGAGCGGCTGGGTCAGGGTGTCGCCGGTCCAGAGCTCGAAGTCGTGGGCACCGTGGAACAGCATGTTCATGGTGGCCATGACCCAGGAGCCGTTGTTGGCGTCCTGACCGGCCAGGGCCAGGTCCTCGGTGTCGCCACCGTGCTCCTCGATGTACTCCTTGGCGTGGATAAGCATGCCGCCCGAGCCGACGCACGGGTCGTACACGCTGTCGCCAGGACGGGGACGGGCCAGCTCGACCATCATCCGCACCACCGCGCGCGGGGTGTAGAACTCTCCGCCCTTGGCTCCCGCCGAGTCGGCGAAGTCCTTCAGCAGGTACTCGTACGCGGCACCGATGACGTCCGGGAACTCGAAGTCCTCGCCGCGGAGACGGAGACTGCCGAAGTGGCCGATGAGCGCGGACAGGCGCTTGTCCGCGAGTTTGGCCGCCGTCGCGCCGGTGCCGCCGCCCCCGCCGATGCGGTTGAAGTTGATGTGGTTGAACAGCCCCCGCAGCCGCTCGTTGCCCTTCTGGCCCTCGATCGCGTCGAGGGCGGGCTGGAGGTGTTTGGTGGCCACGTCGTCCACACCCTCGGTCAGCTTCTGCCAGCGTGCCTCCGGCGGGACGTACATGATGCGGCGGGCCGTGTAGTTGGCCGGTTCTTCGGCTTCCTCCTCCGCCTCCGCGCGCGAGGCCCCGCCCGCCATCTCCCGCTTGACGATCTCCTCGTAGGCGGCCTCGAACTCGTCGTTGGCACGCTTGAGGAAGAGCAGGACCAGGAGGAAGTCGCGATACTCGGCGGCGTCCATCGTGCCGCGCAGGATGTCGGCGGCCGCGAAGAGGTGGCGCTCCAGTTGGTCGAGCGTGAGCTTGGCCACGTACGGGCTCCCTGAGTGTGAGCGGGCGGACGGGCAGGGCGGCGGCGACGCACACCGCTCTGCCGCAGACGGGACGGAGAAGTACGACCCCTCAGCCTAGTAGTGCCTGAGGAGCAGTCCCTCCTCCACGAACGACCAGACGTCCGTGTAGGGGTCCCAGTCGTTCGGGTTGGACGACTCGCAGCGCTTGTTGATCGTCTGGGCGTATTTCTTGGCCTCGCGGTATCGGCTGCCGTCCTTGTCCCGGGGGCTCAGCACCTGTTCCTCGCGCACATGCTTGGACTGCTGTTCGGTGACTGTGCGGACACCCCGCCCGTACGTCTCCGCGAAACCTCGGCTCGACCGCAGGCGGCCGTTGGCATCGCCGCAGACCCCGCCGAAGGTGCTGGTGTAGTTCGTGTAGTGCAGCAGTCTCCAGAGTTCGAAGCAGGGGTGGGAGTACGCGATCCGGATCCCCTCCTTCTCCGCCAGGCGCAAGGCCTCGGGGATGTTCTGATGGTCATCGCGGTCGAACAGCACCCACACCTGGGGCCAGTTCCAGTCCCCCTCCTCGACGCCGCCCGTGACCCGGTACGGCTTCAGGCCCGCCGCCTTCGCCTCCCGCTCCACCTTCCGTAACGTGCGCGCGGCGTCCTGCACCATCCGGTAGGGCTTGCGCAGCTTGCCCTCGGCGTTCGGGTTCTCGATGTGGTGCTGGACCGTGCGGCCCGGCTTGTCGGGAGCGCCCTTTTTGACGATGAGGTCGATGTACTCAGGTTCGGTGACCTCACCCTCGGTGTAGACGTACACCTGACGAGGTCGAAGCGCGCGCCCCTTCGCGCCGCCCTTCCTGGGGGTAACGCTGTCCCCTCCTTTTGGCCTGGCCATCAGACCTCTTCCGCCTCCATCCGCGCGATGTCGTCCGTACGCAGCAGCCGCCGCCCGATCTGCCCTTCGGAAACCCTGGGCACAGCACCGAAGGAGCCGGCCAGGTACGAGGCCATCAGGTCCTCCTCCTCCGTCGGCTCCCACTCGGCGACCGAGGAGAGTTCGGTCGCGCCTCGTTCGTCCTTCTCCGTGAGCCAGATCTGTCCCGGTTGCAGAAGTCGGCCCCCGCCCGGTGTCCGCAGGAGGGACGGGTCATGGCCGGTGAAGACCAGCTGAGCACCCTTCGGATTCACCCACGGCGACTGGAAGAGCCGTACGACCTCCGCAGCGAAGCGCGAGTGCAGGCTGGCGTCGAGTTCGTCGACCAGGAGGACCGCGCCGGTGTCCAGGGCGAGGAGCACGGGACCGATCAGAGCGAACCAGGAGCGCGTCCCCCATGACTCCGACGACCAGTCCAGGGGGGTCCGCTCACCGCCGCCGACGTGGACGAGACGCACCACCGGGCGGCCGGAGGACGACTGCTCGACCTCAACGCCCGCGATACCGAGGTCGGCCACTCGCAGCAGTTCCTCGGTCCGCCGGCGGAAGTCCTCGCTGCGCAGCAGCCGCATCGCCGTGTAGTCCTCGCGCTGTGCACGCTCGGTCTCTGGCGTGACGTCCCAGAGGTTGTCCTTGAACCAGTCGAAGACCGGGGTGAGTTGCCTGTGCCCGTCATTAGCCGCACGGGTGAGCAGAAGGGCGTCGGGCCGGGTGGTGCGGGACAGGCGAGCACGGTCGTGGATACGGTCACCAGGGAAGTCGAAATCCTTTTCCCGCGTCGCATCGCGCTCGAACCACACCTGACGGCGTCCCTTGGGGTAGGCGTAGAGCCACTCGGCTTCCACGCGGCGCTCGCCCAGCTCGAAGCCGTACGTCCAGCGGACACCCGCGTCGAGGACGAAGTCCGCCTCGTACAGCGTGGTCTCCGAGACCGCTTTCGGATCCAGGGCGAACTCGTCGCGCGGGATGCCGTCGTAGGAGGTCCAGTCGGCGTAGGAACGCAGCACCGCCTTGCGCATGTTCTTCAGAGCGGTGATGACATTGGACTTGCCGGATGCGTTGGCGCCGAAGACGCCGAGAACGGTGTGAACGGGAAGGCGCCGGCCGTCGGAAAGCTCCACCTCGCGGGCCGCCGCGACATCACCCTCGGCGTCCTCGCGCGCGACGAACGACAGCTCCTGTTCATCACGCAAGGACCGGACGTTCGCCGCCCTGAATCTCAGCAGCATCCTGACTCCTTCATCGCGGACAGAGTAGCCACACCATCCCGCCCGCGTCCCCTGTGCGCGGCGGCATCCGACGCCTCTGCCGGAGCCGCCGCCGCGCCAGGTCAGACCCGGTCCTAAAGGAACGAGTTGATCTCGATCGTCTCGTCGCGGCCCGGGCCCACGCCGATCGCGGAGATCGGGGCGCCGGACATCTCCTCCAGCGCCTTGACGTAGTTCTGGGCGTTCTTCGGGAGGTCCGAGAAGGACTTCGCCTTGGTGATGTCCTCGGACCAGCCGGGCAGCGTCTCGTAGACCGGCTTCGCGTGGTGGAAGTCGGTCTGGGAGTACGGCAGCTCCTCGACGCGCTTGCCGTCGATCTCGTACGCCACGCAGACCGGGATCTGCTCCCAGCCGGTGAGGACGTCGAGCTTGGTGAGGAAGAAGTCGGTGAGGCCGTTCACGCGGGTCGCGTAGCGGGCGATCACCGCGTCGAACCAGCCGCAGCGGCGGTCCCGTCCGGTGGTGACACCCCGCTCGCCGCCGATCCGGCGCAGCGCCTCCCCGTCCGCGTCGAACAGCTCGGTCGGGAACGGGCCTGCGCCGACGCGGGTCGTGTAGGCCTTGAGGATGCCGATGACCCGGCTGATCTTCGTCGGGCCCACGCCGGAGCCCGTGCAGGCACCGCCGGCCGTCGGGTTGGACGAGGTGACGAAGGGATACGTGCCGTGGTCGATGTCCAGGAGCGTGCCCTGGCCGCCCTCGAAGAGGACGACCTTGTTCTCCTCCAGGGCCTGGTTGAGGACCAGGACCGTGTCGGCGACGTACGGGGCGAGCTTGTCCGCGTACGTCAGCAGCTCCTCGACGACCTGCTCGATGGCGATCGCGCGCCGGTTGTAGAGCTTGGTGAGCATCTGGTTCTTGACGTCGAGGGCCGCCTCGACCTTCTGGGTCAGGATCGACTCGTCGTACAGGTCCTGGACCCGGATGCCGACGCGGTTGATCTTGTCCGCGTAGGTCGGGCCGATGCCGCGCCCGGTCGTGCCGATCTTCCGCTTTCCGAGGAAGCGTTCCGTCACCTTGTCGACGGTGACGTTGTACGGCGTGATGATGTGTGCGTTACCGCTGATCAGGAGCTTGGACGTGTCGACGCCACGCTCGTTCAGACCGCTCAGCTCGGAGAGCAGGACCGACGGGTCGACGACGACACCGTTGCCGATGACCGGAACACAAGTAGGCGAGAGGATTCCGGAAGGGAGGAGGTGGAGCGCATACTTCTGGTCGCCGACGACGACCGTGTGACCGGCGTTGTTGCCACCTTGGTAACGCACCACGTAGTCGACGGAGCCACCTAGCAGATCCGTCGCCTTTCCCTTGCCTTCGTCACCCCACTGAGCACCGAGCAGCACAAGTGCGGGCACGCGCGTACACCCCTTCCGGGCGGGGCATGTCCAAGGTCAGGGACGTACGCGTAAGGTTCGGCGCCGCGTACCACTGCGACCGTCGTTGGCCGCACAACCGTCGGACCGGATGCCCCGGAATAGACGAAGCCCCTGGCGCAATAGCGCAAGGGGCTCTTGCACAGTGATGCTACCCGAGGAAGCGAGGCACGACCGAGGTGGCGACATTCGCGACGTCCGATCAGCTGCTGGTGATCATCGATCCGGCGGCACGGCAGACGGACGGTGAGTCCGTCCGGATCGTGAAAGACGTGCTCAGCGCGGGTGCGACCACGAAGGTGTGTCTGCCGGACGGTCCCGAGGAATTCGCCCGGGTACTTTCCCGCAGGGGGTCGCGGCGGCCGGTGGTGGTGGGCGACGACGGCGCGCTGATCCGTGCGGTGACCTTTCTGCACCGGCAGCGGGAGCTGGCCGAATGTGTGCTGTCCGTGGTCCCGGTGGGGGGCTCGCTGGGCGTCGCGCACGCGCTCGGGGTGCCCACCGGCGCGGTGGCGGCGGCACGGGCGGTCCTGGAGGGGGTGGAACGGCGCCTGGACCTGCTGGTCGACGACAGCGACGGGGTGGTACTCGGCGCACTGCGGATCCCGCCGCTGGCGACGGTGCCGGGGGCCGCGGAGGCGGTCGCGGCCCGGGGGTGGCTACGGCCGTACCAGACCCTCGTACGCTCCCTGTCCACCCGCCCGGCCCAGGCCGTGCCCCGCCTGGGGCCCGCGCGGCTGCGGGTCGAGGTCGACGGGCAGACGGTGGTGGACCTGGACCAGCCGGTGGACGGGATCTCGGTGACGCCCGGCCGCCGTGACGGGCTGGCCGAGGTGGAGGTGCGGCCGCTGTCGGTGGGCGCGGAGGCCACACCAATACGGGCCGCCGGACGGACGGTGACGGTGACGGGCGCGGACTTCCGGTACCGGGCCGACGTGGCGGTGGCGGGTCCGGTACGACGGCGGACCTGGCGGGTGGTGGAGGGGGCCTGGGGGCTTACGGTGCCGGGCGCCCCGTAGCGACGGGCCCGGCGGGGGGAACTTCCCGGGGTGCTCCGCGACGCAGGAGAACCCCCGGATCGCGAAGCCGCCACTGATCAGGAGAGCTCCCCAGGTCGCGGGCCGGCCACCGCTCAGGAGAGCCCCGCGGATCGCGGGCCGGCCACTGCTCAGGAGAGCCCCCCAGGTCGCGGGCCGGTCACTGCTCAGGAGAGCCCCGCGGATCGCGGGCCGGCCGTGGCTCAGTGGGTCCGCTCGGGCACGTTCCCGTGATCGGATTCGGATTCGTCCTTCAGCGCCACGCCGGTGACCCCCAGCTCCCGTGCCCTCCTCAGCAACTCCGCCAGCTTCCCGGCGGCGACCTCGTAGGTCAGCCCCAGCGGCGGCCGGATGTTGCTCAGGCAGTTCCGGTCCGCGTCCGTGGTCACGCCCGGGACCGGCTGGTACGTCAGGTACGCGCCCAGGGAGTCCGCCGCCGACATGCCGGGGCGTTCGCCGATCAGGACGACCACCAGGGCCGTCCCCATCGTGTGGGCGATGTCGTCGCCGAGGGCCACCCGGGCCTGTTCGGCCAGGACGACCGGGGCGACGCGCCAGTCGGGGAGCCGGGTCGCCGTGGCCCGCACCACCGCCGCCGCGTGTTCGTGCACCGCCCGGCTGGACAGCCCGTCGGCGACGACGAAGACGACGTCCCAGTCACCGGCCGGCAGGTGCGCGCGGTCCGTGGGGTGCAGGCGGCGGCCCAGGTCGGGGCGCTGGAGGTAGGTCAGCCGGTCGCCGGCCGCACTGCGGACCCGTACCGTCGGCAGCCCCGCCAGGCCCGCGGCCACCGCGTCCGGGTCGAACGGCGAGTGCACCGCGTCCCGGGCGGCCGCGTGCGCGGCCTGGAGGCCCAGCCGGTGGTGGGTGGGGAGGGCGGAGCCGGAGCGGCCGAGGCCGATCCTGGCCTGGGTGTGGCGGCGCAGCAGCGGCCACAGGTCGTCGGATCCGGCGGCGGCCACCTCGGCCACCTCGGCCACCTCGGTCACCTCGGTCACCTCGGTCACTTCGGTCACTTCGGTCACTTCGGTCACTTCGGTCATGCGGCCAGCTCCCTTCCGATCGCCGTCAGCGGATGGCCGCTGACCTCGCGCACGCCGCCGTCGCCGTCCAGCAGCCCGATCGATTCCAGCCACGCCTCGAACTCCGGCGCCGGGCGCAGGCCGAGCACCTCCCGCAGGTAGAGCGCGTCGTGGTAGGAGGCGGACTGGTAGTTGAGCATGATGTCGTCGCCGCCCGGTGTGCAGATCACAAAGGAGGCGCCCGCGACGGCGAGCATGGTCAGCATGGTGGCGATGTCGTCGTCATCGGCGTCGGCGTGGTTCGTGTAGCAGATGTCCAGGCCCATGGGCAGGCCGAGGAGCTTGCCGCAGAAGTGGTCCTCCAGGGCGGCCCGGAGGATCTGGCGGCCGTCGTAGAGGTACTCCGGGCCGATGAAGCCCACGACGGTGTTCACCAGGAGGGGCCGGTAGCGGCGGGCCACGGCGTACGCCCTCGCCTCCACCGTCTGCTGGTCCACGCCGTGGTGCGCGTCCGCCGACAGGGCGCTGCCCTGGCCGGTCTCGAAGTACATGACGTGGTCGCCGACCGTCCCCCGCCCCAGCCCGCGGGCCGCCTCGTACGCCTCGTCGAGCAGGCCGAGGGTGACCCCGAAGGAGGCGTTCGCGGCCTGGGTGCCCGCGATGGACTGGAAGACGAGGTCGACCGGGGCGCCGCGCTCCATCAGGTCCACGCTCGTGGTCACGTGGCACAGCACGCAGGACTGGGTGGGGATCGAGTAGCGGTCGATCACTCCGGCCAGGAGTTCCAGCAGGTCCCGGACCGCCTTCGGGCTGTCCGTCGCCGGGTTGATGCCGATCACCGCGTCGCCGGAGCCGAGGAGGAGGCCGTCGAGGAGGGCGGCCGCGACGCCCGCCGGGTCGTCGGTGGGGTGGTTCGGCTGAAGGCGGGTGGCCAGGCGGCCCGGCAGGCCGATCGTGGAGCGGAACGCGGTGACCACCCGCACCTTGCGGGCGACGGCCACCAGGTCCGCGTTCCCCATCAGCTTGGACACGGCGGCGGCCATCTCCGGCGTGACCCCCGGGGCCACGGCGCCCAGGGCCCCGGTGTCCGCCGCCAGCAGCCACTCCCGGAACTCGCCGACCGTCAGCCCGGCCACCGGCGCGAACGCCATCGGGTCGTGGGTGTCGAGGATCAGCCGGGTCACGTCGTCGGTCTCGTACGGGATCACCGGCTCGGTCAGGAAGGTGGCGAGCGGCACCTCCGCCAGCGCCCAGCGGGCCGCGACCCGCTCCCGTGCGCTCGTCGCGGCGAGGCCGGCCAGCCGGTCGCCGGAGCGTTCGGGGCTCGCGGCGGCCAGCAGGCGGGCCAGGGAGTCGAAGCGGTGGCGTTCGCCGCCGAGGGTGGCCGTGTACGTGCTCATGGCGGCGACCGTACGAGCCGGGTGTTGCCGACAGATTGCGTCAGATTTCTAAAGGTCTGGTTGACAAACATTTAACGCCCCGAGACCCTCTACCGACTCATTCGGGCTACAGAGTTCCGGTCCAGTACAGCCAGCGAACAGCAGGAGAGGGGCCACCCCGATGGCAGTGGACGAGGGAGTCGCCCCGGCGACGAAACCGGACGGGAAGACAGACGGCGAGGGCACGGTCCACCGGCTGAAGCCCAACGCGATCGGCCTGCTCGGGGTGGTCTTCATGGCCGTCGCGACCGCCGCGCCGATCACCGCCATGACCGGCAACGTGCCCTTCATGGTGTCGTCGGGCAACGGCATCGGGGCCCCGGCGAGCTATCTCGTCGCAATGGTCGTCCTGGCAATCTTTTCCGTCGGATTCACGTCGATGGCGAAACACATCACGTCGACGGGCGCCTTCTACGGCTTCATCTCCTACGGTGTGGGCCGCACGGCGGGCCTGGCGTCGGGGCTGCTCGCCACCTTCGCCTACGCCGTGTTCGAGCCCGCGCTGATCGGCATCTTCTCGACCTTCGCCACCGGAACCTTCAAGGACCAGACGGGACTCGACATCCCGTGGTGGGCCTTCGCGCTGCTGATGCTCGCCGTCAACGCGACGGGCACCTGGTTCGGCGTCTCGGTCGCCGAGAAGCTCCTCGTGGTCCTGCTCGGCACCGAGGTGACCGTCCTCGCGGCGATGGCGATCTCGGTCGCCCTGCACGGCGGCGGCCCGCACGGCTTCACCTTCGGCCCGGTCGACCCGGTCAACGCCTTCAAGGGCACCTCGGCCGGCCTCGGCCTCTTCTTCGCCTTCTGGTCGTGGGTCGGCTTCGAGTCGACGGCGATGTACGGCGAGGAGTCCCGCGACCCGAAGAAGATCATCCCCAAGGCCACGATGATCAGCGTCCTGGGCGTCGGCGTCTTCTACGTCTTCGTCTCCTGGATGGCCATCATCGGCAACGGCGAGACGGAGGCCGTCAAGGTCGCCTCGTCGGCGAACCCGCTCGCGCTGTTCTTCAACCCCACCGAGCACTATGTCGGCCACTGGGCGGTCGACCTCATGCAGTGGCTGATGATCACCGGCTCGCTCGCCTGCGGCATGGCCTTCCACAACTGCGCCTCCCGCTACATGTACGCCCTGGGCCGCGAAGGCGTGCTCCCCTCGCTGCAGAACACCGTCGGCCGCACCCACGCCCGGCACGGCTCCCCGCACATCGCGGGCCTGGTGCAGACGGTGGTGAGCGCGGTGCTGATCGTCGGGTTCTGGGCCACGAGCAAGGACCCGGCCAACGCCCTCTACGTCCTGCTCGCCATCCTCGGCACGATGGCGATCCTGGTCGTGCAGGCGGTCTGCTCGTTCGCGGTGCTGGTCTACTTCCGCAACAACCACCCCGAGAGCCGGCACTGGTTCAAGACCTTCACCGCACCGCTCGTCGGCGGCCTCGCGATGCTCGCGGTGGTGCTGCTCCTGGTGTCCAACATGAGCGTCGCGGCCGGCTCGGAGTCCGGCTCGCCGGTGCTGAAGGCGACGCCGTGGCTGGTGGCGCTGGTGGCGGCGACGGGCGTCGGCTACGCGCAGTACCTCAAGCGCCGCTCGCCCGAGCGGTACGCGCTGCTGGGGCGGACGGTACTGGAGGAGACCAAGGAGCGGTAGGGACGCGTGCGCCCAACGGTTCGTGGAAGCTGAGTGAAAGTCCCACCGGCCGGGCAGACGCCTCGCATGGAATCGGTCGGTGATCATCCGAACGGGTGATCACCCCACCTCCACGCTCAACCCCTCTAGCCCCCGGATCACGAAGTTCGGCTTTCGCTTCGGCTCCGCCGCCAGGCTCAGCGTCGGGGCCCGTTCCAGCAACGCCGTCATGGAGGCCGCCAGTTCGATGCGGGCCAGCGGGGCGCCGATGCAGTAGTGGATGCCGGCGCTGAAGGAGATGTGCGGGTTTTCTCCGCGGGTCAGGTCGAGGCGGTCGGGGTTCTGGAAGACGGCCGGGTCGTGGTTGGCGGAGCCGAAGAGCATGGCGATCTCGGCGCCGCGCGGGACCGTCGTCCCGTCGATCTCGATCTCGTCCAGCACCCAGCGTTCGAAGAGCTGGAGCGGGGTGTCGTAGCGCATCAACTCCTCCACGGCGGTGGGGACCAGGGCGTGGTCGGCGCGGAGGGCGGCGAGCTGGGCGGGGTTGCGGAAGAGCGCGTACCAGCCGTTGACCGTGGCGTTGACGGTCGCCTCGTGGCCGGCGTTGAGGAGCAGGACGACCGTGGAGATCATCTCCTGCTCGGTGAGCCGGTCGCCCTCGTCGTGGGCCTCGATGAGCCCCGAGATGAGGTCCTCGCCCGGCTCCGCGCGCCGCTCGGCGATCAGCTCCCGCAGATAGCCGGAGAACTCCACCGAGGCCCGGACCGCCCGCGCCGCCGTCTCCGTCGAGGGGTTCAGCTCGTACATTCCGCAGATGTCCGCCGACCAGGGCCGCAGCGGGGCCCGGTCCGCCTCCGGAATGCCCAGCATCTCGGCGATGACGGCGACGGGGAGCGGTTCGGCGACGTCGGCGAGCAGGTCGCCGCCGCCCTTGTGGACCAGGTCGTCGACGAGTTCGCCGGCGAGCTTCGCCACGTACGGCTTGAGCCGCTCGACGGTGCGCGGGGTGAACGCCTTCGACACCAGGCGGCGGATGCGGGTGTGGTCCGGGGGTTCGAGGTCGAGCATGCCGTGGTCGTTGAGCGTGTGGAACGGCTCGTGCTCCGGCGGCGGTGCGGTCCGCCCGAAGTCCTCGTGGGTGAACCGGTGCTGGTACGCCCGCCCCAGCCGCCGGTCCCGCAGCAGTGCCGAGACGTCGGCGTGGTGCGGGACCAGCCACTGGTCGGTGGGCTCGTAGTACTGCACCCGGCCCCGGGAGCGGAGCTCGGCATAGGAGGGGTACGGGTCGGCGAGGAAGTCCGGGTCCCAGGGGTCGAAGGCTGCCATGGACGGACGTTAGACCGCCGGTCCCCCTCCTGACCAGGGGTGTCTCAGATGCTTACGGGTTGGGCAGCGTCCACCACTGCCAGGTGTTGGAGCCGCAGTCGCGGAGGTTGATCCCCGCGTGCTCGCGCTGGTCGCCGTTGTTCTGGATGCTCAGGCACTGGCTGTTGACGTCCGAGCGCAGCCAGCTGCCGTCCTTGTACCAGCGCTGGTTGGCCAGTCCGTGGCAGTCGCCGACGACCTGGGCCGCGGCGTTGACCTCGCCGTTCTTCACGTCGAGACAGTGCTGCTCGGCGCCGTTGACGAGCTTCTTGCCCGACCAGTACCAGAGCTGGTCGCCGGTGCCGGCGTTGCAGGTCCGCACCTCGACATTGTCGCCGTTGGAGGCCAGGCACTTGCCGTTCAGCTGAGTGGTGATCTGGAAGTACTGCGGCACCGCGGTCGCCTGGAAGGGCAGGGCGGTGACAAGAAGGGGGACAGAGGCCAGCGCGAGCGCGGGCAGGCCGCGCTCCAGGTACTTGATCATGAGATCTGTGTAGCGGGGCCGCGTGGTCCGCCGACAGGCTGTGAGCAGGGGCTTCACCCGACTGGCGGATCGGTTTCACCGGCCTTGAGGTGATCATTGCGGGGGCCACCGAGCATGGCGCCGCTCCGGCTCGAGCCCGCCCCCTCGGCCGCTAGCCCGGTGTCACCAGGCGTGCCTCGTATGCGAAGACCGCCGCCTGGGTCCGGTCGCGCAGGCCCAGCTTGACCAGGATGCGGCTGACGTGGGTCTTGATCGTGGACTCGGCCACCACCAGGCGTTCGGCCATCTCCGCGTTCGAGAGGCCCTGGGCGATGAGGACCAGGACCTCCGTCTCGCGGTCGGTGAGGTCGCCGTAGGCCGCGTGGGCCGTGGGCATCAGACGCGGGGTGCCGGAGAGTTTGGAGAACTCCGTGATCAGGCGTTTGGTCACCGACGGGGCGAGGAGGGCCTCGCCCGCCGCCACCACCCGCACGCCTTCCGCCAGTTGGCGGGCCGAGGCGTCCTTGAGGAGGAAGCCGGAGGCTCCGGCGCGCAGGGCCTGGTAGACGTACTCGTCCAGGTCGAAGGTCGTCAGGACCAGGACCTTGGCCGTGCTGTCGAGGGCCACGATCTCCCTCGTCGCCTCGATGCCGTTCAGCTCGGGCATCCGGATGTCCATCAGGACCACGTCGGGGGCGAGTTCACGGACGCGGTCCACCGCCTCACGGCCGTTGACCGCCTCGCCGACGACCTCGATGTCCGGCATCGCGTTCAGCAGGACCGAGAAGCCCTCGCGCACCATCATCTGGTCGTCCGCGATCAGTACGCGGATGGTCATGCATCACCTTCGGTAAGGGCGACGGCCGGCAGGAAGACCGTCACCTCGTAGCCTCCCTCGGCCGTCGGGGCCGCTGTCATCTCGCCGTTCAGCATCGACACGCGCTCCCGCATGCCCGTGATGCCGTGGCCGGCGCCGGGAGAGGGCTTGAGGAGGGCGGGCCGGGGCGGGGGCCCGTTGACTATGCGCAGGCCGAGGCCGCCGATGACGTATCCGATCTCCACCCGGGCGGAGGCACCCGGCGCGTGGCGCAGGGTGTTGCTGAGAGCCTCCTGGACTATGCGGTACGCCGACAGCTCCACGCCCTGCGGGAGTTCACGGACCGCACCGGTCACCCCCTTGTCGACGGTCAGACCCGCCTCCCGGACATTGGCGAGCAGGCCGTCCAGGTCGGCGAGGGTGGGCTGCGGGGCGTCCGGCGCCTCGTAGTCCTCGGCACGGACCACGCCCAGCACCCGGCGCAGCTCGGTGAGCGCCGCCACCGCGTTCTCCCGGATCGTGACGAACGCCTTCTCCAGCTCAGGCGGCGGGTTCTCCACCCGGTACGGGGCGGCCTCCGCCTGGATGGCGACGACGGACATGTGATGGGCCACCACGTCGTGCAGTTCACGGGCGATCGTCGTGCGCTCCTCGAGGAGCGTGCGCCGGGACCGCTCGTGTGCCGTCTGCGACTGCTGGGCGGTCACCGTCTGTTCGGCCTCCCGGCGGATCTGCCGGACGGTGACGGTCAGCAGGGCTATCGCGGAGACGACCAGCATCGGGCCGACGTCGTTGGTGTAGTGGCTGCCGCCGAGGACCGAGACGAACGCGAAACCGTAGAACGCGGTGATCGCCCACATCCAGGCCGCCGTGCGCGGCCGGGTGCGGACGGCGACGACCGTGAGCACCACCAGGTGGGAGATGAAGTTGCCCAGCGTCCACGGCCACTCGTCCCAGGAGCTGCCCAGCAGGGTGCCGGCCCAACTCGCGACGAGCGACAGCCAGAAGGCGGCGACCGGGCGCGCCAGCGTCAGCAGCACGGGTGCCAGGACGATCAGGCCGGCCAGCAGGCCCCCGGCCGATCCCGGCGAGCGGTCGGTGACGGTCGTCAGCAGCGCCACCATGCCGGCCGCGGCCACCGCGAGATGCGGGGTCCAGACCGCGTACTCCCGCATGCGGCCGGACAGGCGGCGGATGCGCGGACCGTCGCTGCTCAACGGGGGCAACGGCCGGTAGGCGAAGGCATCCTGGAAGAGGTCCTGCCGCAGCCTGCGCAGGGCGTCCAGCGCGGCCCGGACCTCCGGACTGCGCGGCTTGTACGGCTCGAACGCGCCGTCCGGCGGCTCCGATGGCATCGCGTGCGTCTGGGTCGTCTCGGTCACGTACACGACGGTATGCGGCGGGCGGGGTCGCCGTCGTCACCAGTGAGACGGGTTCTCCGGCATCCCCCTCAGGTACTACGGGGGTCCGGCGGGGTTCCGGCCGCAGCGTCACCACAGGGCTCCGGGCCGTCAGTATCCCGACGGCCGTACCAGCCCCGACTCGTACGCGAACACCGCCGCCTGGGTGCGGTCCCGGAGGCCCAGCTTCACCAGGATGCGGCCCACATGGGTCTTCACGGTCTGCTCGGCGACGACCAGCCGCTCGGCGATCTCCGCGTTCGACAGCCCCTGCGCGATCAGCGCGAGGACCTCCGTCTCGCGCTCGGTCAGATCTCCGACGCGTGTCTTCAGCGGGGCGCGCACCCCGCCGCCGTCCAGCTGGGAGAACTGGGCGATCAGCCGACGGGTGACGCCCGGCGCGAGCAGCGCGTCGCCGGCCGCCACCACCCGGACCGCCTCGGCGAGCTGGTCCGCGGACGCGTCCTTGAGCAGGAACCCGGAGGCCCCGGCCCGCAACGCCTCGTACACGTACTCGTCCAGGTCGAAGGTGGTCAGCACCAGCACCTTGATGTCCGGGCGTTCGCCGACGATCCGGCGGGTGGCCTCGATGCCGTTGAGCTCGGGCATGCGGATGTCCATGAGGACGACGTCCGGGGTGAGTTCGGCGACCTTCACCACGGCTTCCAGCCCGTCCACGGCCTGGCCGACCACCTCGATGCCGGGCTGGGCGTTCAGCAGCACGGTGAAGCCCTGCCGGACCATCTGCTGGTCGTCGGCGATGACCACGCGGATGGGGCTGCTGCCATTGCTGCTCGTCATGCGCGGCCGTCCTTCGAATCAAGGGCAGGGATGGTGCCGGTGCGATCGGAGGCACCGGGCAGGATGCCGGGGGTGCGGCGGGGCGCCAGGGCCGCGTCGGCGCCGGCGGCCGGAAGCCGTGCGAAGACCTGGTAGCCGCCGTCCGGCCGGGGTTCCGCCGTCAGCGCGCCGCCCAGCATCGCCGCCCGCTCCCGCATGCCGAGCAGTCCGTGCCCGGCACCCGGCGACGGCGGAGCGGGGCGGGTCGGCCGGGTGTTGCCGACCCCCACCAGCAGCCCGTACGACATGTACTCGATCTCTACATGGGCGGTGGCCCCCGGCGCGTGCCGCAGGACGTTGCTCAGGGCCTCCTGCACGATCCGGTACGCCGACAGTTCCACGCCCGGCGGCAGCGGGCGGCTGTCGCCGACGATCCGCGCGGTGACCGTCAGGCCGGCCGCCCTGGTGTTCTCGACCAGCGCGTCCAGCCGGTCCAGGGTCGGTTGCGGGCTGTGCGGGCCGACGCCGGCGTCGTCGGGCGCGTCCTCGTCGGGGCTCTCCGCGCGCAGGACGCCCAGGACTCTGCGCAGTTCGGTCAGCGCCTCCAGGGCGTTGTGCCGGATGCCGTCGAGGTTCTCGCGCAGCTCGTCCGACGGGTTGTCCACCAGGTGGGGGGCGACCTGGGCCTGGATGGAGATGACCGACATGTGGTGGGCCACCACGTCGTGCAGTTCGCGCGCGATCCGGCTGCGCTCCTCCAGCAGCGTGCGCCGGGCCCGCTCCTCGGCGGTCAGCGTGGCCTGGTGGCTGAGCTCCGCGCGTGCCTCGCGGCGGCCGCGCAGCGCCGCGCCGAACGGGACGACCACCGCGGACAGCGCGACGGTCACCACCGCGGTGGACACATGCGGCCGCGCGCCCAGCTGTCCCTCCAGGAAGAAGGTGACGAGCGCGGTCAGCACCAGCGCCTCGACGGCCACCCGGAACCGGACCCGTAGCGCGAGGAGCAGCATGACCAGCAGCTGCGCGATGATCCCGGACACCGTCCACGGCCAGGCGAACCGCATTCCCGGGGGCATGTCCAGCCGGTCGAGCAGCGTCACCGCGCCCACCAGCATGCCGCCCGTCGACAGCCACCACGCCGGGATCGGCCGCGACATGGCGAGGACGACCGCGCCGCCCTGCGAGAGCGCGATCAGGAAGGCGCCGCCGAAGCCCAGACGCCCGTGGTTCTGCACCTCGGCGAGGCCGCCGAACATGATGCCGACCGCCGCCAGCCACAGCACCCCGTGCGGCAGCCAGCGCAGCCACACCGAGGGGGGCAGCGGGTCCGCCCGGACGGTGCACAGGTCGTCCCGCAGGATCCGCAGCCCGAGCAGGACGCGGTCCGCGAACGCCCGCCGGCTCCCCGTTTCCGTCACGTCGGCCAGCCTAGACACGACGGGCTCCGATCGGTGTCGCCCGATCGGACGAGCGGTGGTCCGTGATGTGCGGGCGGGTGGTGTCCGGCCGGGAGACGGCGACACGCGAGCGGGTGCGGCGGCGGTGTGGCGTGCCGGGGCGCTCGTACGTGTGGAACGCCGCCCAGCAGACGGCGAGCGCCAGGACGAAGACCGGGAGCCACATCAGACGGGCCGCGGCCCAGGTGGGGTGGTCGGGGGGCGTGTGGAGACCGGGGAGGCGGCCGAACAGGAGGCCGGTGGCGGTGGTCGCCATCAGGGCCGTCTGGTGCCAGAGGAAGATCGTCATCGCGGAGAGGTTCACCAGGGCCACCGCCGCCCAGGCGAGCGGGCGGCGCATCGTGCGACGCAGCCGCTCGCGCAGCAGCAGGGCCAAGCCGCACTGGGCCAGGCCGAAGGTGACGGCGGCCAGCGTGGGCGGGTTGAGGTTGGAGACGGATGCGCCGGGAACGCCGACCATCGAGGCCGGATAGCCCGCGCACGCGACGAGCCCGGCCGTCGCCGCCGTACCGCCGACGAGCAGGACCCAGCCGGCGCGTGGCTGGTCCAGTTCGCCACGGGTCCAGGCGGCGCCCAGGGTGTACGGCACCAGCCAGCCCGCCGCCAGGTTCACCCAGCCGAGGGCGGCCGGAGCGCCGAAGCCGAAACGGAGAAGGTCCACATGCAGGACGACGGCCAGCGGCCACAGGGGGTTGAGCCGGGCGACGAGCGGGGTCGCCGCCGTGAGTGCCGCGAAGACCACGAGGAACCAGAGTGGGGACAGGGCGAGTTTGGCGAGGGTGTGGACGGTGGTGACGTCGGTGCCGGAGAGCAGGAGGGCGGTGGTCGCGACCGTCCAGAGGGTCAGGACCGCGGCGACCGGCTTGAAGAGACGGGACAGCCGGGACTTCAGCCAACGGTGGTAGGGGGTGCCGTCGGCCTGGGCGGTGAGGTGACTGCGGGTTGCCACATGCCCGCCGACCAGGAAGAACACCGCCAGGGACTGGAAAATCCAGGAGATCGGGGCCAGCCAGGGCAACTGCTGGAGGGGGCTGCTGGTGTGCAGCGTGTCGCCGTCCGCCACCAGCGCCGTGACCAGCCAGTGGCCGAGCACCACACCGAGGATGGCGAACGCGCGGAGGGCGTCCACGGCGCGGTCCCGGTCGGGTGGGGTGGCGGCGTCGATGCGGTGGGCGAGAAGGCGTATGCGGTTCGGGAGGCGGGGTGGCGGTGACTCAGGCACGGGTGACCTCCGTGGTCTCGCCGAGGACGATCCGGGCGAGGTTGGCCAGCGAGACCGAGCCCGGGGTGAAGTAGTCGCTGTGGCCGCCGGGGCCCGCCGCGAAGACGCGGGCGCCGAAGGCCGGGGACACGGGGTCGGTGCCGAAACCGACGGTGGTGCCGAGGAGGTCGGCGGTGATGTGCGGGACCTCGGCTATCCAGTCACCGGCGCCTCGGGCCGCCCAGACACGGGCGGACGTGTGCAGGGCCGTGACCGAGTCGGCGCCGGTGCCGGGACTGCCGACCAGCGCGATGTCGGTGACACCCAGGCCGGTGAGGGTGGGGGCGGCCCGGGCGCAGACCACCGTGCCGTAGGAGTGGCAGAGGAGGGAGACCGCCGCCGGCCCGGGGGCGGTGAGGGAGCGCAGTTCACGGATGAACGCGCGCAGGTGCGGGGCGGCCTGGTCGGCCCGGCCCGGGGTGAGGACGGTGGTGCTGATGGTGGCGGGGGTCCGGTAGCCGAGCCAGGCGACGACGGCGGTCCGGGTCCGTGGGTGCCCGCCGGTGAGGTGCCGGTAGAGGGACTCGGCCGCGGTGTGGAACCGTGCGTAGGTGTCGAGGGTGGTGTCGGAGCCGGGGACGAGGACGGCGACGCGGCCGGCGTGCGCCAGGTCGCCGAAGACCTCGGTGGCCTGGCCGGTCCCGCGGGCGTCGAAGTGGAGGAGACGGCGGGAGGGGGAGGCGAGGGCGCGGTCGGCGGCGGCGCGGGAGGGGTCGCCGTGGGCGGCGGCCATGCGGGCGGCCTCGACGGCGTTCTCGCGGTTGGCCTGGTAGGCGGTGGTGACGGCGGCCGGGGTGAGGGGTGCGGAGAGGTCGGCCGGTGCCGGAGCCGGGATCGGGGGCCGGGTGGCCGCGGAGAGGGGCAGGACCACGGCCGCGGTGAGGAGGGCGGCGAGCGTGGTGCGGCGCAGCCTGTGACGCCAGTTCCCGTGCCCCCGGTCAGACCTCTCCCGCTCCCCCGTCATGGTCGGCCCCTCCCCGTTCAGTCCGCCCGGCCGTCGGGCTTGTCTGATCGGGAAATTACGGAGCGGGCGACGTCGTTCGCGTCCCGCCAGAGAACTCACCTGGCGGGTAGCTCTCAGGTACTACGGGTATGCGGGGGAGGCTCGGGGGCAGGTCGTCACGAGGTCGGCCCGGCGCGCCAGGTCGGCACGGCAGGTCCGCCCGGCACGGCAGGTCCGCCCGGCACGGCAGCTCGGCCCGGCAGGTCGGCACGGCAGGTCCGCCCGGCAGCTCGGCCCGGCAGGTCGGCACGGCAGGTCCGCCCGGCAAGGCAGGTCGGCCGAGACTGGCACGGCAGCTCGGCTGATCCCGGCAGGTCGGCCCGAACACAAGGCCGGCCGGGCTCAATACGCCAGTTGGGCGATCTCCTCCGCCACCACCGCGCACGCGTCCGCCGCCGGGTCGATCAGCGGGAAGTGGCCGACGTCCTCCAGCAGCGTCAGCCCCACCACCTCGCCCGCCTTCGCCGCCGCCTCCGCGTAGGACTCGGCGACCGCCTGCGGGACGACGTCGTCCGTGCGGCCCTGGACCAGGGTGGTCGCGATGCCCGTGGGGAGCAGCAGCGCCGGGTCGGCATAGCGCTGCCGGTCGGTGAACTGGTCCACGCCGCCGAGGAGTTGGAGCGCCGCGTGGCCGCAGACCTCCAGCTTCTCCGCCACCGCGAAGTCCGCGATCGGGGCCAGGGCCACCACGCCCCGCAGCGACGCCGGGCCGGACGTGCGCCACGCGGCGTCCGCCGGGAGGACGTGCCGGGCCGCCGCCCACAGCGCCAGGTGGCCGCCGGCCGAGTGACCGGTGAGGACCGTGCGGCGCAGGTCGGCCTGGGGCAGCGCCTCGCGGGCCAGCGCGGGCAGGACGTCCAGCGCGGCCGCGATGTCGTCGAAGGTGTCCGGCCAGCGGCCGGCCACCGGGGCCGAGCCACCCTGCGCGGGAAGCGTCGCGCCGCGCCGGTACTCGACGTTGGCCACCGCGAAGCCGCGCCGGGCCAGGAAGTCGGCGAAGGGGGTGACGTGGCCGCGGTCGTACGGTGCCCGCCACGCGCCGCCGTGCAGGACCACGACCAGCGGGGCCATGGCCTCGTCACCGCGCGGGACGTAGAAGTCGATCACCTGGTCGGGGTGGTCGCCGTAGGCCGCCGTGGCGTCGGGCTCGACGTGCGGGTGCGAGAAGGCCGACTCCTCCTCGGCGGCGGCCCGTTCTGCTGCGGCGTCGTCCGGCATGCTCCAACCTCTCAGCGACGTAATTACATTGGCGGACCAGGTGGGGAATTCGGCCGTTGGCCGGGACGGTATCAGGCCGGTGACGTGCGGCGACACGTGGATGTCACGCACGGTGAGGATTACACGGTTCTGTACCGTCCCGGCCTTCCCACCCGGGTCACTATGTCGTCATGTCACCCGTCGCGAGGCTCGTCACAGCGCTCTCGTCCCGTTGGACGGCGCCGCTCCCGCCACCTCCCCGAGCACCCGCGCCGCCCGTTCCGTGTCCGCGAAACCGACGTACAGCGGGGTGAAGCCGAAGCGGAGGACGTCGGGGTGCCGGAAGTCGCCGACCACCCCGCGCTCGATCAGCCGCTTCATCACGTCCCCGGCGTCCGGGCAGCGCAGCGCGATCTGGCTGCCGCGCTCCTCGTGCGCCACCGGGGTCACGCACTCGACGCGGCCGGCCGGCAGGTACGCCTCGACGCACTCCAGGAAGAAGTCCGTCAGGGCCAGGGACTTCTCCCGTACGGCGGCCACCGGCACCTCGTCCCAGACCTCCAGCGCCGCCTCCAGGGCCAGCATGGAGAGGATGTCCGGGGTGCCGACGCGACCGCGTACCGCGCCCGGGGCCGGGGTGTAGGCCGGGCTCATGCCGAACGGCTCGGCGTGCGAGTTCCAGCCGGGCAGCGGCGAGTCGAAGCGGTCCTGGAGGTCGCGGCGGACGTACAGGTACGCCGGTGAACCCGGGCCGCCGTTCAGGTACTTGTAGGTGCAGCCGACCGCCAGGTCGACCCCGTGCTCGTCGAGGCCGACCGGGAGCGCGCCCGCGCTGTGGCACAGGTCCCAGACGGCCACGGCCCCGGCCGCGTGGATCGCGGCGGTGAGGGACGGCAGGTCGTGCAGCCGGCCGGTGCGGTAGTCGACGTGGTTGAGCAGGACGGCGGCCGTACGGTCGCTCAGCGCGGTGCGCACGTCCGCCGGAGCCACCGGACGCAGCGTACGGCCGGTGAGCCGGGCCGCCGACTCGGCGATGTAACCGTCGGTGGGGAAGGTGGTCGCGTCGACCAGGATCTCGGTCCGCCCCTCCCCCGCGAGCCGTACCGCGCCCACAAGTGCCTTGAAGACGTTGACACTTGTGGAGTCGCCGACCACGATCTGGCCGGCCGCCGCGCCGACCAGCGGGGCGATCCGGTCGCCGATCCGCTCCGGCGCCGTCCACCAGCCGCTCTCGTCCCAGGACCGGATGCGCAGCTCGCCCCACTGGCGCCGGACCACGTCCTCGACCCGGCCGGGGACGTGCGCGGGCAGGGCGCCCAGCGAATTGCCGTCGAGATAGACGCCCGCGGCGTCGGCCGCGTGATCGGACACCGTGTCGAGGACGAAACGGGAGCGCACGCCGGCGAGCTCGTCCTCCGCGTCCAGCTTCTGTGCCCTCAGGGCCAGTTCAGACATGGGACCTCGCCGTCCACAGCTCCGGGAACACGTTCTTGCGGGCGCGCTTCTCCAGCCAGGCGACCCCGGCCGAGCCGCCGGTGCCGGCCTTGGCGCCCATGGCACGGCGGGTGGCGACCAGATGGTCGTTGCGCCAGCGCCAGACCAGTTCGGCGACGTCGGTCAACGCCTCTCCGAGCCGGGCGAGTTCGGCGTCCCCGTCGCCCGAGTAGACGGCCGTCCAGGCGGCCTCGACGGCGTCCGAGGGGTCGTACCGCCGGGACACGTCACGGTGGAGCACCGCGTCCGGGACCAGGTGTCCGCGGCGCGCGAGGAGCCGTACCACCTCGTCGTACAGGCTCGGCTCGTACAGGGCCTTCTCCAGTTCCGCGTGGACGCGGGGGGCGCCGCGGTGCGGGACGAGCATGGACGCGGACTTCTCGCCGAGCAGGAACTCCATCCGCCGGTACATCGCCGACTGGAAGCCGGAGCCCTCGCCGAGGGCGGAGCGGTAGGAGTTGAACTGGGCGGGGGTGAGCTGGCCGAGCGGTTTCCAGGAGGCGTTCAGCGCCTCCAGTTCCCGGGTGGAACGCTTCAGCGCGTTGATCGCGGTGGGGATGTCGTCGCCGCGCAGGGCGGTCCCCGCGGTCTCCCACTCGTGGACGATGACGGTGAACCACAGCTCCATGACCTGGGTCGTGACCAGGAACACCATCTCTCCGGGATCGTCGGAGAGGGTGTGCTGGAGGTGGGTGAGCACGTCCGCCCTGACGTAGTCCTCGTACGGCGTCGTGCCCGCGAAGTCGAGATGCGGGGTCTCGGGCTCCGAAGCCTCGTCGGGCTGAGCCTGAAGGGACATCGCTGTCTCCTGTTGTGTACTCCGGGTAGCGGTCCGCCCCTGCCGTTGTCGACACGGGGGCCCCGGTCCCCACCCGCATCTTCCGCAACGTAACCCGGAAACGGCAAGGGCGCCCGCCGCCGGACGGACCACACCCTCCCCCGGGACGGCCCCGCGGAAGCCGGCGGGACGTGGGGGGACGCTCTCGGCGGTGGCAGACTTGCGCCATGACGACGCACACGAACCTGCTCGGCGGTCCGGAGCCGACGTATCTGCCGGAGAACGAAGAGGCGTACCGCCTGCTGGGCGAGGAGTCGCTGGCTCCCGTCGAGGTGGCGGCGAAGTTCCCGACCTTCTCGCCGGCCTGGGCGCTGCTCGCCGACGAGGCCTTCGAGCGCGGCGCGGTCGTCGAGTCGTACGCCTACGCGCGTACCGGCTACCACCGCGGGCTTGACGCCCTGCGCCGCGCCGGGTGGAAGGGGCACGGCCCCGTTCCCTGGGAGCACCGGGCCAACCGGGGCTTCCTGCGCTGCCTCGCCGCGCTCGCCCGCGCCGCCGGTGAGATCGGCGAGAAGGATGAGAACGAGCGGTGCTGGCAGTTCCTGAAGGACAGCAGCGCGGAGGCGTACGCCGAGCTGCACGGATAAGCGGCAGGCGGTTCAGCTTCCGGGGCACCCGGCGGCCGTCCAGGCGGCGTACTCCTGGCGGACGTAGCGCAGACGCCTGCGGGCGAGCGTGATCGCGTCGGGGTGGTACGGGCCGGCCACCAGGTCGGGATGGCGGCGGTCGTACCGGACGAGTTGCTCGGCGGTTTCCGCGGCGGCCGCGGCCGGGCCGGAGCCGCCGCCCAGGGCCATCCGGTCCATGAGGGCGGCCCTGCGCAGCAGCCAGGCCCGTTCGGCGGCCCTCGCGTCGACCGGGGGGCCGGTGACGGGCCCGGCCCGGCGGCCGTCTCGTTCGGCCCCGAGCGCCAGCAGCCGGTGCATCTCGCGGCGCAGCTCGGGCGCGTTCGCGTAGGCGCGGGGGCCGGTGCCGCAGCGTCGGCACGGCGCCGTGTCGTCACCGGGGTCGCCGGGCTCGCCGTGATCGAGGGCCGACGGATGCGCCGTGGACCGCATGGGAACCCTGGCCGGTCCCGGGCAGCCGTCGACGGGACACGGCTTGTGGGTCGCCAGGGCCCACTCGCGGGGTCGTGCGGTGACCCGGTGCCGCGGCTCGCCCGGACCGCCCGGGCCGCCCGGGCCGGTCATGCCGAACACCTCAGGCAGGCGCGGACCTCGCGGCCGCCGCGCGTCTGGTGGACCTCGGTCGACTGGGCGAGGTACTGGACGATGCCGGTGCCGCGGCCGTGCTCGTCGGGAGCCGTGTCGCGGGGACGGCGCTCCACCGTCATGCCGGAGTCGGTGACCACGATGTGCAGAGTGCCGTGGTCGAGGGCGAGCGACAGCGTCATGTGCTCACGGCCGTACTGGGCGGCGTTGGCGGCGAGTTCGTCGACGATGAGAACGGCGGAGTCCCGCTCGCTCGCGGGCACGCTCCAGGCCTCCAGCAGATCGGCCGTGAAGTGCCGAGCGGCGGAGACGTGCGCCTCCTGCGCGGGCAGGGTGAGCAGCGCCTGGTGGTGGCTGGGCCTGCCGGGCAGGGAACTCGGGCGGGGCGAATCGGTCACGAACATGGTCTTCTGGCTCTTCCGTGGAGGTGCGGAGACCGGAACGGGGGAGACCGCCGACAGGTCGGGGGGCCGGTGTACCGGTCCTGCATGGGTGCGCTCATTCAGTTCCACGGACGGGACGTATCCGATGGTTCGAACTGTTCGCACCTTTTGCCAGGATTCTTGTGGGTCAGTTACGGCCGACGTCAAGTCGCTTACGGGGCGGGCTGGTTGGCGGCGAGCCGTAGGGGCCTCGATCTCGGCGCCACACGTCCGGACAGCGCCTCACGACCGGATGGTGACCAGCTTCTGGCCGTCGCCCGCGAGGATCTCGAAGTGCTGGATGTCCCCCGGGGACATGGCGACCGCCCCTGGGACCGTGGTGCCGGGAGAGTATGTGCCGGCCCGCCAGGTGGCGCCGTCCGCCCTGGCGCCGCCGGGCCCAACGGCCTGGAGCCGGCAGGTGATTCCGGCGGGCGCTCCCTTGGCGTGGACCTGTAGGACACTCCCCCAGGCGGAGGGGTAGACCTGCACCGAGGCGGTGACACCGGTGGCGGGGTCGCTTCCGGAGAACGTGCGCCAGGCCGTCGGCGCGGTCGCCCCGGGCGGCGTCGCCTGACTGGTCACGGATCCGACCGTCGCCAGCCAAGTACCGCCGACCGCTGCCGCGACGAACGTCAGGGAGGCGGCGGCGCCGGCCAGTTGCAGGCGCAGGCTCCTGCGCCGCCGGGCCGCGGCCCGCTGCAGCAGGCTCTCCAGCACGCCCGCCTGTGGTGGTGCCGCCACCACAGGCGGTGCGGGCGAGGAGACCTGCGCGCTCTCGGCCGCGTGAGCCACCAGCCGGTCGGCCAGGTCGCCGTCGGCCGTCGGCATCGCCCGGCCCGCGGCTTCGGCCTCGGTCACGGTCGCCAGCAGCGCGGGCAGTCCCGACAGCCGGGCGTGTTCGGCCCTGCACTCGTCGCATTCGGCGAGGTGGACGCGTACCTGTTCGATCTCCGCCGAGGGCAGGGTGCCCAGGACGTATCCACCCAGCGCCAGCCGGAGGTCGTCATGCTCCGTACTCACGGTCGCCACCTCCCGCCCACCACGGTCACGGCTCGATCCCCCGCTCCTGGAGTGCCAGCCGCAGGGCGTGCAGGGCGTAGTACGTCCGTGACTTCACGGTGCCCAGCGGAATACCCAGCACCTGCGCGGCCTCCGCCATGGTCCGCCCGCGGTAGTAGGTCTCCAGCAGCACCGCGCGGTGATCCGGGGACAGCGCCCGCAGGGCGTCGGCGACCGCCCAGCTCTGCAGTGCCTGCTCGATCTCGTCCTCGCCCGGTGTCTGCTCGGCGGCCCGCTCCAGCGCCTCGCCGCCGGCCTCGGCCGGTCTGGCCCGCCGGGCCCGGTGGGCGTCGATCACCAGATGCCGGGCGACCGTGCACAGCCATGCCCGGGCCGGGCCGCGTGCGGGCTCGAACGCGGCGGGGTGCTGCCACGCCCGCAGCAGCGTCTCCTGCACCACATCCTCCGCCCATTGCCGGTCTCCCGAGGTCAGTCGCAGCACGTAGTGGAACAGGGGCCCTGCGTGCTCCGCGTACAGAGTGCGCAGCAGCTCCTCATCCGCTGTCGAAAGCGTTCCTTTACCGGAGACACGGCGCGCGGAGCGATCCGGATCAACCCTTTGCTCACGCTTTCGGAAACTCCGGGGCATAAGTCGATGATCGCGCACATGGACTTCTTTGTCCTGTAACGCAGGGCGCGGTAGAGGTAGCACTCCGCGTCACAGCCAAGAAATCCCACAAAAGTGTATATATGCCGAACCTTATGACCGTCGCCGTCCGTGGAGCCGGACAGGAACCGCCCTGCGCGCGGTTCCTCATCGCCCACATCCACACGGCAAAGGACGGATCAGACGTGACCGAGACACACCACCCCCCGAACTTCCACACCCCAGTCCGACGATCACGCGCCACGGCCGGGCTGGCCCTCGCCGCCCTCGCCACCGCCGGCACGCTGGGACTTCTCACCTCATGCGGCCGGTCGCCGCACTCCTCGGCCGTCGGAGCCGGTGCCATCGCGCCCGGCCGTCCCGGCGCGTCGCCGATGCCCAGCATGAGCATGCCGACGAACCACCCGAGCACGGGCAAGCCGGTGTCCGGGACCGCCGTCGCGATCAAGAACTTCGCGTTCGCGCCGGCCACGCTGAAGGTGCCGGTGGGTACGACGGTGACCTGGACCAACCAGGACACCGACGCGCACACCGTCACCAGCGCCGGATCGGGCGGTCCGTTGCAGTCCGCCGCCCTGGCCACCCACGGCACCTACAGCCACACGTTCACCAAGCCCGGCACCTACGCCTACCTCTGCACCATCCATCCGTTCATGACCGCCACCGTCGAGGTGACCCGATGACCGACTACGACGGCTACTACGACGACCGCTACGACAGTCACGACGGAGCGCCGGCCGACGAGACCGGACTCCCCGACGGGGAACACGGCATGACACGTCGCCAGCTCATGCGGCACGCCGGATGGTTCGGCGGCGCGGTGGTGCTGACCGTGGCCGGTGGAGAGGTGATCAGCCACATCGCCGACGCCCGGGGCAGCACCGCCGAGGCCGCCACCGGTGGCACCGGTGCCGCAGCGACGGAACGCGGCACGCTGCGGTTCGTGCAGGTCTCCGACAGCCACATCGGCTTCCAGGGCCCGGCGAACACGGACGTGGCCGGCTCCTTCACCGAAGCGGTCAACCAGGTCAACTCGCTGGGCTTCAGGCCCGACTTCGTCATGCACAGCGGCGACCTGACCCACCTGTCCATGGCCGGGCAGTTCGACCAGGTCAAGCAGATGATGTCCGGATTGAAGACAGACCGGGTCTTCACCGTACCGGGCGAGCACGACTCGATCGGCGACGCGGGCCGCGCCTACCGGCGGACCTTCGGCGCGGGCACGCTCGGCGACGGCTGGTACAGCTTCGACACCCACGGCGTGCACTTCATCGCCCTGGTCAACACCCTGAGCCTGGAGAAGCTCGGCCACCTCGGCAACGACCAGATCGACTTCGTCCGCAAGGACCTCGCCGGCCTGCCCTCGGACACCCCCGTCGTGGTCTTCAGTCACATCCCGCTGTTCGCCATGTACCCGCAGTGGGGCTGGAGCACCGACGACGCACTCAAGGTCATCGCCCTGCTGCGCCGCTTCTCCTCCGTCACCTGTCTCAACGGGCACGTGCACCAGCTGTTCAGCAAGACCGAGGGCAACATCACCTTCCACTCCGCCACCACCACCGCCTACCCCCTGCCCCGACCGGGCCGTGCCCCCGCTCCCACCCCGCAGGTCGTCCCCGCCCGACAGCTCAAGGACGCGCTCGGCATCCGAGCCGTCGGCTACCGGCAGGGCGACCGCGAACTGGCCATCAAGGATCAGAGGCTGGCATGAACAACCGACGACTCCCGGCCTCCGCCCTGCGGTGGGCGACTGCCGCAACCCTCGCCGCCGGCGGATACGTCCACGCCCAGCTCTACGTCGACGGATACCGCTACGTCCACGTCATCGGCCCTCTGTTCCTCCTGCAGGCCAGTGCTTCCTTCGCCCTCGCCGCCCTGCTGGCGGCGGGGACGCCGCCCCTGCTGCTGAGGGCCGCCGCGGCCGGCGTCGCGCTCGGCGCCCTCGGCGGCTTCGCGGCCTCGCGCACGGTGGGTGTGTTCGGATTCACCGAGCGCGGTCTGCAGCCCGCGCCGCAGGCCGGCCTCAGCCTCCTCGCCGAAACCGCCACGCTGCTGCTCCTCGCGGCCTGGCAGCTGGCCCTGACCGCGGCCGGACGACACGAGGCACCTCCCGCGCGCCGGGAACCACGCCCGGGAAGCGCCTGGCCGAGCCCGCGTCTGCGCGAACTGAGGGACACCGTGCGCGTCCTGCTCGGTCTGGACGACGACACCGCCGTCGTGATCCGCCAGCTCGGCTGTGCCGCACGCGGTCACCCACCGGTGGAAACCGTCGTCGAGGTACTGCCCATGGACGGCGGCGAGGCTCACCGCTGGACACTCCACCGCCCCGCCGACCAGATCACCGAGCACGACCTGCGGACCGCCCTGCTCCGCCGGCGGCAGTAGTCTCCAGCCCCTAGCGACTCTTCGCCTCGATCGGCGGCGACGTCACGTTCCCGTGGGTACGGCACTCCGGGCGTACACAGCCCGGTGCCGGCCTGCGGACCAGGGCGAAGGCGAGCGCCGCGCCGACCACCAGAACGCCGGCGCAGATGGGCATGGCCCGGTCGAACGCCGCATCGAACGCCGCGGGCGACCGGTACGCCCCCGGGCCCATCCCCGCGAGCAGCGGCAGCGCCGCCACCGCGATCAGGCTGGCGGCGCGGGCCGCCGCGTTGTTGATGCCGCTGGCGATGCCCGCCCGGGCCGTGTCCACGGAGGCGAGGACGGAGGCGGTGAGCGGGGCGACCAGGGTGACCAGGCCGACGCCCATCACCAGCACGGCCGGCAGGACGTCCGTGAGGTAGTTCGCGTCCTCGCCGATCCGCAGCATCAGCAGCATCGCGCCGGCGCACAGCAGCGGGCCCACCGTGAGCGGGATCCGGGGGCCGATCCGGTCCGCCAGGGCGCCCGAGCGGGCCGAGAAGAGCAGCATCAGGGCGGTGGTCGGCAGCAGGGCCGTACCGGCGGCCAGGGCCGAGTACCCGGCCACCACCTGGAGTTGGAGCGCGGTCAGGAAGAAGTAGCCGCCGAACGCCCCGTACACGCACAGGGTGACCAGATTGAGCGCCGAGAACTGGCGTGAGGCGAAGATGCCGAGCGGGAGCATCGGATCCGGGCGCCGCTTCTCGACGTAGACGAAGGCCACGGCGGTCGCGATCCCGAGAGCGCCGACGACGTAGGCCACCGTGCCGCCCTGGATCAGCGCGTAGGTCACCAGGCCCAGGGCGAGCGCGCCGAGGACCGCGCCGAGGATGTCGAAGCGGCCGTGCACCCGGCCGTCGGCGGACTCCGGGACATGGCGCAGGGCGACCGGGACGCAGAGCAGCGCCAGCGGGACGTTGAGCAGGAACACCCACCGCCAGCCCGGGCCGTCCACCAGCCAGCCGCCCAGGAACGGGCCCACGGCCGCGCCGATACCGCCGAAGCCGGACCACAGGCCGACCGCGCGGGCCCGGTCGTCGGGGTGGAAGGACGCCTGGATCAACGCCAGCGAGCCGGGTGTGAGGAGCGCGCCGCCGATGCCCTGGAGCGCGCGGGCGCCGACCAGGACGCCGGCGGTGGGGGCGAGGCCGCACAGCAGGGACGCGGACGCGAACCAGACCACGCCGATCACGAAGATTTTGCGGCGGCCGTACTGGTCGCCGAGCGAGCCGCCGAGCAGGATCAGCCCGGCCAGCGTCAGCATGTACGCGTTGACGGTCCACTGCAGAGCCGACAGGCTCGCGTCCAGGTCCCGCCCGATGCGGGGCAGCGCGACATTGACGACGGTGGAGTCCAGCATGGCCATGCTGGAACCGAGGACCGTGGTAAAGAGGATCCACTTGCCCTGCGGTGAGGCGAGCCGGACGTCGGGCATGGTTCCAGGTATACAGCGGACCCGGTGCCGTAGCACCGGGTCCGAGGAAATGCCTGGCTCTGCGCGACTACTTGATCTTGTTGCCCGCCGAGCGCAGGTTCTGCGTGGCCTCGACGACACGCGCGGCCATGCCCGCCTCGGCGAGCTTGCCCCAGGTGCGCGGGTCGTAGGTCTTCTTGGAGCCGACCTCGCCGTCGACCTTCAGGACGCCGTCGTAGTTCTTGAACATGTGGTCGGCGACCGGACGGGTGAAGGCGTACTGGGTGTCGGTGTCCAGGTTCATCTTCACCACGCCGTTCTCCAGCGCGGTGCGGATCTCCTGCTCGGTGGAGCCGGAGCCGCCGTGGAAGACGAAGTCGAACGGCGACTGCTTGCCGAACTTGGCGGCCACGCCGTCGGCCAGCTCCTTGAGCAGGTCGGGGCGGAGCACGACGTTGCCCGGCTTGTACACGCCGTGCACGTTGCCGAAGGAGGCGGCCAGCAGGTAGCGGCCCTTCTCGCCCAGGCCCAGGGCCTCGGCGGTGCGGATCGCGTCCTCGACGGTGGTGTAGAGGGAGTCGTTGATCTCGTGCGAGACGCCGTCCTCCTCACCGCCGGTCGGGGTGATCTCGACCTCGAGGATGATGTTGGCCGCGCGGGCCTGCTCGAGCAGCTCCTGCGCGATGGCCAGGTTGTCGGCGAGGGTCTCGGCGGAGCCGTCCCACATGTGCGACTGGAACAGCGGGGTCAGACCGGCGTCGACGCGCTTCTTGGAGATCGCGAGCAGCGGACGTACGTACCCGTCGAGCTTGTCCTTCGGGCAGTGGTCGGTGTGCAGCGCGATGTTGACCGGGTACTTCTCGGCGATGACGTGCGCGAACTCGGCGAGCGCGACCGCGCCGGTCACCATGTCCTTGCTGTACTGGCCGCCGAGGAACTCGGCACCACCGGTAGAGATCTGGACGATGCCGTCGCTCTCCGCCTCCGCGAAGCCGCGCAGCGCAGCGTTCAGGGTCTGGCTCGAGGTGACGTTGATGGCCGGGTAGGCGAACTTGCCTGCCTTCGCCCGGTCGAGCATCTCGTTGTAGACCTCGGGGGTTGCGATGGGCATCTGTCCGCTCCTTGAGTGTGCGGGTCGGCGTACTGCTGGTTCTCTACGGCCCTGACCTAGACCTTGAGGTACGACGTCATCGTCGTCCCCATCTTTCCAGACATGAACCGATGCTCCGGGCGCCGGGCGCCGGGCGCATGCGGGTCAATCCCACCCGTCGGCCGGGTGTCAGTCCAGTCCCAGTTCATCCTTCGAGAAGGCGAACAGGTACGGCACGCCCGCGCCTTCGCGGATCTTCTCGTCGGCGCCGGTGGCCCGGTCGACGATGGTCGCGACGGCGACGACCTCGGCACCGGCCTCGCGCACGGCCTCCACGGCGGCGAGCGGGGAGCCTCCGGTGGTGGAGGTGTCCTCCACGACGAGGACCCGCCGGCCCTTGATCTCCGGCCCCTCGACCCGGCGCTGCAGCCCGTGCGCCTTCGCCGCCTTGCGGACGACGAAGGCGTCGAGGTGACGGCCCCGCGCGGCGGCCGCGTGCAGCATCGCGCCGGCGACCGGGTCGGCGCCCATGGTGAGGCCGCCGACGGCGTCGTACTCCAGGCCGTCGGTCAGGTCGAGCAGCACCTGGCCGACCAGCGGGGCGGCCGTCCCGTCGAGGGTGACGCGGCGAAGGTCTACGTAGTAGTCCGCCTCCAGCCCCGACGACAGGGTCACCCTGCCGTGCACCACGGCCTTGTCCTTGATCTGTTGCAGCAGCTCAGCGCGTACGTCCGTCATGCCGACCAGCTTAGAGGCGGCGCCAGGTCCACGTGGTCGTGGCTTCCAGCGGCTCCAGCGGGGTGACGAGACGGGGAAGCGTGTTGAGGCCGTTCGGCGGGCCGGTCTGCGGCTCCACGCACACGGCCGCCTCCTGCTCGTCGTAGACCACGACCCACTGCTCGCGGCTGGCCACCTTCAGCTCCAGCTGTCCCGGCCAGGTGAGGGTGACGTCGACGCCCTCGGGCATGCCGAAGCAGTCGTCCCAGGGGCCGGGCTCGGGGTCGATGCGGTTGCCGGTGGGCAGGTGGTCCGCGCCGCGCTCCTCCTGCCAGGCCGGGGTGAAGTCGATCCGGGCGTCCTGGCCGCCGAGGTTGCGGTTGAACCAGGGATGCCAGCCGATCTGCGCCGGGAAGGAGTTGTCGTACGTCTCCACGGCCATCGTCAGCGTCAACGAGTCCTCGGTGAGCCGCACGACGTGCGTGACGCGGGCGGGGTGCGGCCAGGGGTCGCCGAGTTCGCACGTGATCACGGCCTCGTCCGCGGAGCGGCGGGCGGTGCGCCAGGCGCCGTCGCGGGCGGTGCCGTGGATGGCGTGCGGCGGGGAGTTGAGCGGCATCTGGACGATGCCGGCGCCGTCGCGGAAACGGCCGTCCCGGATACGGCCGCACCACGGCACCATCGGGAAGCAGCCGAAGCGGTCGCCCTGGCGGAGGAGTTCGAGGGAGCCGACTTCTAGTCCGGCGATGCGGCCGCCGTTGCCGGGGTGCAGGTGGAGGGTGGCGTCGCCTGCGGTCAGCGTGATGTCTTCGTTACTCACGGGACGACAGTACTGGGGCGGGCGGTTCGGTTTCGGGTGCGGGTGGGTGGGGGCTGGTCGCGCAGTTCCCCGCGCCCCTTACCGGGCCCGTCGTAGCTGCGGGCCATCGTGCCGCAGGGCGGCACGGGTGGGCGCAGCGGCACCCCGCAAGCGCGCGCGAGTGTGGAACCCCTCCTGCGGCTGCCTCGCTCAGCGGCGTCTGCGCAACGCCCTCGTCACCACGATCGCCGATGCCAGGGCCAGTGCCGCCGCCGGTGCGGCCCAGCGCAGTGCCGAAGCCGCCGCCACCGTCTGCGGGGCCGGCACCGGCGCGTAGCGGCCGCGGGGCGGGGCGTGGTCGACCTCCTCCGCGCTGCGGCCGATCATCGTGCGGCGGGCGTGGGCCGCCTCGGCGAAGATCTCGGGCAGCGGTTCCTCGACCGGTTCGGGCGCCAGGGACGGCTGCGGGACCTCCGTCTCGAAGATCGACACCGGCTGGTCCGGGGGCTCGGGCAACGCCTCCCCCAGGCCCTCCACGAAACGGTTGAGCAGCCGTGTCGCCGCCGACTCCACCGCCTCCGCCGGCAGTTCCGCGACCCGGCCGCCGGCGGAGGCCGTGCCGGTCACCGTGACCTCGCAGCCCTCGTCGGTGTCCGCGAGACGGAGCGTGAGCGCCAGCTTCACCGTGCCGGTGCCGCGCGCCTCGGTGGCGTCACAGTCGAGCGCGTACGAACCGTCGTCACGGGCGCTGACGCGCAGGGAGCCGCGGTAGGTGATCGAGTGGCTGCCGACGCGGACCTTGACGCGGCCGGTGCCGGGGGCGGCGCCGGTGTCCTGCTGGAGGCCGGGGAGCGCCCGGGCGACCCGCGCGGGGTCGGCCAGCGCCTCCCTGAGCCGCGAGGCCGGGACCGGGACGTACACCTGGTGCTCCATGCCGACTGAGCCTACCCAGGAGTCAAGCCGACGTACCCTCCGCGACGCACGGCACGCTGCCGGGGCGTGGGGCTCCCCGTGGACGGGCCGTTGCTCAGTACCGCGGATCCACCAACGTGGAGGCCGGCAGTCGCGTCGACGGCGTCTCCAGTGCGTCTCCGCGCAGGTCCCGCCCGGTCAGCGTGCGCGGTTTCGGATGGTCGGCCGGCAGCCGTAGCCGCGGCCCCCGTGAACTCTTCGCCGCCAGGATGAAGCCCCAGTCGTGCGGGGCCCTGGACGCGCCCGCCGAGCGGTCGGGTCCGGCGGTGAAGCCGGGGTCGCGGCCGAGGACCCGGTAGGGGGTCGTGGCCAGGCCGGCGGCGCGCATGGTCGCCGCCACCGTCCAGAAGTCACGGGGGCGGGACCGGACCGGGCCGGCGTGCACGACCAGACGGCCGCCGGGGGCGAGGGCGCGGCGGGCCAGGCCGTAGAACTCCTCGGAGTACAGCTTGGTGCTGGCCGTGATGCCGGGGTCGGGCAGGTCGGCGACGACCACGTCGTACGCGGCGTGCGGCGCGGTCCGGCGCAGCCAGCAGAAGGCGTCGGCGGTGGTCACGTGGACGTGCGGGTCGTCGTAGACATGGCCGTTGAGCGCGGAGAGGGCGGGGTCCCGGCGGGCGAGCCGGACCAGGCCCGCGTCGAGTTCGACTACGTCGACGCGGTCGACGCCGGGGTGGCGGAGCACCTCGCGCACGGCCATGCCGTCACCGCCGCCGAGGATCAGCACGCGTGCGTGCGGGCCGCTCATCGCCGGGTGGACGAGGGCTTCGTGGTACCGGCGTTCGTCACGGCCGCCGACGCGCAGCCGGCCGTCGAGGAAGAGGTCGAGGGGGCGGCCGTGGGTGCCGCCGGTGAGGACGACCTCCTGGACGTCCGTCTGGAGGGCGACCCGGACGTCGTCGCCGTAGACGGCGTGCCGTGCGGCCCGTTCGAAGTCGTCGACGTGGGCGGCGGCGGAGGCGAGGACGCCGAGGACGGTCACGTTGGTGACGAGGAGGGTCCAGCGGGCCCGGCGGGACAGGTCGCGACGGAACAGGCCGAGGACGAGGGCGCCGCCGGCGACGACGTTGACCGTGCCGGTGAGCAGGGTGCCCGTCAACTGGCCCAGGAAGGGCAGCAGGAGGAAGGGGAAGGCCAGGCCGCCGACCAGCGCGCCGACGTAGTCCGCCGCGAACAGGTCGGCCACCGCGCCGCCCGCGTCCTGGCGGCGGATGCGCTGGATGAGTTCCATCAGCAGCGGCACCTCGGCGCCGATCAGTAGGCCGATGGCGAGGGAGAAGGCGACCAGGAGGCAGCGCGGGCCGGCCGACCACAGGCCGCCCCAGCCGCCGGTCCAGGCGAAGACGGCGTACAGGGCCATGGCGCTGCAGCCGCCGATCAGCGCCAGCGCGGCCTCCACCGCGC
Organism: Streptomyces sp. NPDC051105; assembly: GCF_040682795.1. Taxonomy (NCBI): domain Bacteria; kingdom Bacillati; phylum Actinomycetota; class Actinomycetes; order Kitasatosporales; family Streptomycetaceae; genus Streptomyces; species Streptomyces sp. NPDC051105. Next base: position 299,604 of record NZ_JBFBBR010000010.1, read on the forward strand.
CGAATCCGGCCGCCGCGTGCCAGCGGAGCCGCTTCGCGGCCAGCGAGCCGACGCCCATCGCGAAGACCATCACGGACAGCACCACGGAGGCCTGCGTGACCGAGTCGCCGATCAAGTACGAGGCGAGGGCGACGAGTTCGAGTTCGTACACCAACCCGCAGGCCGCGCAGACGAAGACGCACGCCAGGACCAGGAACCGGCCCGTCCCCGGCCGCACGGGCAGCGGCGCGGGGGCACCCCAGGGCGGCGGTGCGCCGGGAGGGGCGGGTGCGTGCGGATCGATCACTCTGCGACGTTACGTCACTCAGTCGGTACGCTTCGTCACCCACACGTGTGGAAAATCGGCGCCCTTGACGCCCTGTTGGTTTATGTCATCCGGGGAGGCGTTGGGGCGCCGGAACCCGTACCCCGACCCTCGTCCGGGTCGCCACCAACTGGCCGTCCTGCGGGTACGCGTGCCAGGTCCACCAGTGCACCTGGCCCTCGTGGCGCTGGGCGAGCATCGCGGTGAACGCGTGCGGGCTGCCCGGGAAGACTCCGGCGAGGCCGTGCGGATGCTCGGAGACGAGGGCGAGCAGTTCCTGGGCTCGGCCGGCGAAGGAGCCGGGTGACAGCACCTCGACGCGGGCCGCGAACTCGTACTCCCAGTCGCCGATGCGCTTGGCGACCCCGAGCGGCAGGGGGGTGCTGGACCCCTGGATGCACGCCACCGTCTCCGAGCAGCCGCCGCACTCCTCCTCCAGAAGCACCTGGTGGGACGCGCCCAGCAGTCTGAGCTGCAGTTTCGCCCCGGACAGTTCCAGGTCGAGGGTGGCCAGGGCGGGCAGCGGCTCGCGCCCCAGGGCCCAGGCGAGGTCGGCCGCGCGCGTATCGGTGTAGGTGGTGTTCAGGGTCGTGAGCATGGATCGGCTCCGCTAACACGCAAATGGGGAGGAGGGTGGTCCGGCACACCTCGGTGGACACCGGGAGATCGGCCCGGCCGGCCCAGCCGGGGAAGGGGTGTCGTCAGGACGTCCGAGGCGCTGCTTCGGTGATTTAGAGGGAATCATGAACTGTGGCGCTGCCACAGCGTTTTTACCCAAGTTCGTGGGGTTTCCATCCCTCAGAGGGCTCCACAGCTCAACTGTTCAACCACGTTGTGCGCCCTGCTCCCTCTGGCGCACGCCGGGGCGCCCGGGGAGAGCCCCCCGCTCTCCGTCCGGACGCCCCGACTTCCCCGATTCCCCCGGGTCTTCCGGCTCTCCCGATTCCCCCGGCTCTCCCGATTCCCCCGGCTCCCCGGTCAGCTGCCCCCGCCGCAGCCGCCCCCGCCGCCGCACGACGAGCCGCCCCCGCAGGACGAGCCGCCGCCGCAGGAGGAGTGGCCGCCGCCGCACGAGTGACCACCGTGACCCCCGTGTCCCCCATGCCCGCCGTGGCCTCCGTTCGAGGACGGCGAACCCGAGTCCCCGGCCCACCAACTGCCCGAGCTGTCGTAGGAGGAGGAGCCGCCCCGGCCGGACGCCCCCCTGGTCACCCCGCCCTTGCGGGCCGCGGTCCCGACGATCACCAGGCAGACGATCGCGGCCGCCGCCACGATGAAGACGATGCCCATGGCGTCACCTTCTTTCCGTTCGCACGGAGCGACCCCCCGTGGGCGCCCCGGCCGCCGCGAGAGCGCGGCGTGAGCGGGGGATGCCCGGCCCTGTCGGCGGCCAAAGCAGAGTTGAGGAACTTCTGAGGGTCCATCCCGGAAAATCGCTCCTGACCTGCAAAGATAGTCGGTTCTGGAGCCGTGGGTGACTCACTGGGCCGGCTGTGGGCCGTGGTCTTCCCGGGAGAGGTGCCGAAACACGGTGTCGACGGCCCGGCGGGCACGCTGCCGGCTGCCGGGCATCAGGTGGGCGGCTGCGCCTGCCGCCGAGTGCCCGACTTGCGAATATGCCTGGCGGAACGAACGCTTGAGCGGAGGGAGGGGACGTGGGGGCGTGAACGTCCGCCTGGGCGTTTGAAAGGAGATCACATGTCTGTTCGAAGCATGACGTCAGCACGGCTCACGGACGGCCGCCCGCAGGTGTTCGCGGGAAGCAACCACGGGCTGTTCACGAGGTGGAAGGTGAGCGAGCTCCCGAACGCCGCCTGGACCGGCTGGCAGCAGTTCGACTTCGACCACGGCCGTGTGGTGTCGCTCGCCGCAGCCCCGCTCACGGACGAACGGCCGCAGATATTCGCCGTGTCCGACGGCGGCGAACTGTGGTCCACCTGGAAGGTGACCACCGACCCGAGCGCCGCCTGGGCCGACTGGACGAAGTTCAACGGCCTGCCGGGATCGGCCCGCAGCGTGGGTGTGGCCACCCTGACGGACGGCCGTCCACAGATCGTGGTCGGCACCGACTCCGGTTCGGTGTCCTCCTGGAAGGTGAGCACCAACCCTGACGCCGCGTGGAGCAACTGGTCCCCCTTCGACGGTCCGCCCGCCTGATCCCGAGGCGCACGGCAGGTGCTCAACTGGCTGTGGCCAGACGGCATGAGGCGCTCGGCTGGGGTTTCCCAGCCGAGCGTTCCGCGTGGGCGGCCGTCGAGTCCGGCGTCGTCGGCGAGAAGGGGGACCGGCCGGGCCGTCCGACGCCGACCGAGGGCGGCAGTCGCCGACGGTTCTCCCCCGGCCCAGAGGGGGCATGTGGCGTATCGCCGCAGGTGTCCGTCCCTCGTAGGCAAGTTGAGGAACTCCAAGGCGTGGGGCGCAGGTTGGCCGGCATGACCTTCAACGAACGGTCTGGGAAACCCGACTGCTCGGCGAGGTCGCCAAGGCGAAAACCGGCACGGGTTCCGCGCGCCTCCCGACGGCGCGCACATCGTCGTGACGCAACACCCGGCGTCACCCACCAGAGGCGTCGTGGCGGTGTGACCTGCAAGCGAGGAAGACAGCTGGTGGCTGCTCCACGAGCTGAGAAGCCGGAGTAGCAGCACCGCGCAACTGGCTCAGGGCGGAAGCGCCCAGGAGATTTCCGCCCTGAGCCCTCGCAGGAGGCGGAGCCCGACGAAGAGCGCGTGCACCCCCCTCGGCCCTCGGTCATCCCTACACCGCGCGAGGCCGCGACCGGCCATGAGTCAGGATGGTCCCCGGAGAATCGACGAACGCTCGAGTGAGAACGGTGGAGACATGAACGCCAGGCCGCTGCTGAACCGAAGGCTGGACGGACTCGGGACGACGATCTTCGCGGAGATGTCGGCACTGGCGACTACGACCGGTGCGATCAACCTGGGCCAGGGCTTCCCCGACACCGACGGGCCCGAGGAGATCCGTGAGGCCGCCGTCCGCGCCCTGCGGGAGGGGAAGGGCAACCAGTACCCGCCCGGCCCGGGCATCCCGGAACTCCGCGCCGCGATCTCCGACCACCAGCGGCGCTTCTACGACCTCTCCATCGACCCCGACACCGAGGTCCTGGTCACCGCCGGCGCCACCGAGGCCATCGCCGCCAGCATGCTGGCGCTGCTGGAGCCGGACGACGAGGTCATCGCCTTCGAACCCTTCTACGACTCCTACGCCGCCTGCATCGCGATGGCCGGTGCGAAGCGCGTGCCGCTCACCCTCCGAGCGCCGTCCTTCCGCCCGGACCTGGACGAGCTGCGAGCCAAGATCACCCCTCGGACCCGCCTCCTTCTCCTCAACACCCCGCACAACCCGACCGGGATGGTCCTGACCGCCGAGGAGCAGAGCGCCATCGCCGCACTCGCCATCGAGCACGACCTGCTCGTCGTCACCGACGAGGTGTACGAGCACCTGGTCTTCGAGGGCACACACCGCCCCATCGCGGCCCTGCCCGGCATGCGCGAGCGCACGGTCACCATCGGGTCGGCCGGCAAGACCTTCTCCTTCACCGGATGGAAGGTTGGCTGGGTCACGGCGCACGGTCCGCTCGTCTCTGCCGTCCGGACGGCCAAGCAGTACCTGACCTACGTCAGCGCGGGCCCGTTCCAGTACGCGATCGCCGAAGCTCTGCGGCTGCCTGACCCTTACTTCGACAACCTCCGCAGCGACCTCCGACGCAAGCGCGACCTGCTCGGCGACGGCCTGCGCGCGGCCGGGTTCGAGGTCTACCAGCCCCAGGGCACGTACTTCATCACCACCGACATCACGCCCTTCGGCGAAAAGGACGCCTACGCCTTCTGCCGCACGCTCCCCGAACGCTGCGGCGTCGTCGCCATCCCCAATTCGGTCTTCTACGACGACCCCGACGCCGGCCGCAGCCAGGTCCGCTTCACCTTCTGCAAGAAGGACGACGTCCTCCACGAGGCCGCCGACCGCCTGCGACGACTGGCTTCCTGAGCTCACGCCCCTTCGCCCCGAGTGAGACCGAGGCATCGGTCCGGACAGGTTCTGCGGCCGGCTCAACGGCGGTGCTGGAGAGATCAGGCGGCGGAGCGGCTGCGGCGGCCGGCGTAGCCGCTCCCGACGCACCGGGGGCGCCGCCCCACCCCGCGGTGCCCGATACCACCCCCGGGGCCGTCGGTGGCCCATGGCGCGCCAGGAGGCGTGGTCCTCCGCTACCCCATCGGGCGCATATTTCTCGCACTTCGCCCCGGTCCCCCGCAGGGTGCGAATGTGAGCCACGCCAGCACCACCGCCAGCACGAGCACCGGCACTACCACCGGTACCGCCGCTCTCGCCCCGTCCCTCGTCACCGCGGGCGGCCTCGCGGTGGGGCTGTTCGCGGTGGCCCGGCTCACCGGCATGGCCGTGGTCGCGCTGGCCGCCTGGGCGGGCGGCAGGCATCCGCTGACCCTGCTCGGCCGGTCCTGGGACTCGGTCTGGTACCTGGGTATCGCGGCGCACGGCTACGGCCGCACCCTGTACTTCCGCCCCGACGTCATCCACAGCGACCTGGCGTTCTTCCCGCTCTACCCGGCCCTGATCCGGACCCTGACGGCCGTCACCCCGCTGAGCGGGGCGGGTGCCGGCCTGCTGGTGTCCTGGACGGCGGCGGCCGTGGCCGCCGCCGGCATCTACGCGGTGGGCGCCCGGCTGCACGGCCGCGCGGTGGGCACGGCCCTCGTCCTGCTCTGGGGCCTGCTCCCGCACTCCGTGGTGCTGTCCATGGCGTACACGGAACCGGTCCTGACCGCGTTCGCCGCCTGGTCCCTGTACGCGGTCCTGGCCGGGAACTGGCTGTGGGCGGGCGCGCTGGCCGCCCTGGCGGGCCTGTCCCGGCCGAACGGCTTCGCGGTCGCGGCGGCCGTCCTGCTCGCCGCGGGCTGCGCGATACACCGCTCCCGCGGCCGGGTTACCCACAGGCTGTGGACGGGCGCGGCACTCGCCCCGCTCGGCTGGCTCGGGTACGTCCTGTGGGTGGGCCACCGCACCGGCGATCCACTCGGCGGCTACTTCGGCGTACAGCGCCTGTGGGGCTCACGCTTCGACTTCGGCCGGGGCTCGCTCCGCTTCGTCCGCGACCTGCTGCTGCGCGGCGACCGCTTCGTCTTCCCGATGACCCTGGTGATCGTGGCGACGGCGGTGGTCCTCTACGCGCTCCTGCTGCTGGACCGGGCCCCGCTGCCGCTCCTCGCCTACACCGCCGTACTCCTGCTGATCACGCTCGGCGGCTCGGGCTTCTTCGAGTCCAAGCCGCGCTTCCTCCTGCCGGCCTTCCCGCTCCTCCTCCCGCTGGCCCGGGCGCTGGTCCGCACGGCGAGAGCCCGGCCCTGGCACGCGTCCGTGGTGGTCGCGGCCCTGGCCGGGCTCTCGTTCGGCTACGGCGCGTACCTGGTCGTCGTCGCCGACACGCCCCTGTAGAGCTGCCTACTCCTCGTCGTCGCCCTCGGGCTGGTCGGCCCCGTTGACGGCCTCCTCCAGGCCGAGCTGCTCGACGAGCCACTTGTCGAACTCGATCGCGGCCCGCACCCAGCTGACCGTGGACGACACGAAGTGGTTGATGTCCACGCCCATGCCGATCAGCATCTGCGCCTCACCGATGAGACGGACGGTGCCGTCGTCGTGGGTGTGGGTGTAGACCTTGGGCCACAGCGTCCGACGGTTCCAGTCGTCGATGGACTCCAGGAGCTGCGGCTTCTCGTCGATCTTGTGGGGACGGTCGTAGAACGTCCGCACCGAGAAGACGGACTGCTCGTCCTCGCCACGGAACATGAAGTACGTACGGAACTGCTCCCACGGCGCCGCGAGGTCACCCTCGTCGTCGACGACGTACTTGAGCTCCATCTGGTCGAGGAGCTGCTTCACAAGATCCTGATCCGGGACGACGGGGCCCGCCGGTCCTTGGGGCTGCGGCTCGGGCTGGCCCCCGAAGCTCGGAATCGAGGACGGGTCGATGGACATATGTGAACACTCCTGCGGTCGTCTGACTCGTCCGGTCATCGCTGAGACCAGACGTAGGTCCCACCCTCTCTCCCTTGGACCGCGACCGGCAACCCGCTCCGCCCCGTGCCGCCGATTCGCGCCGGATCAACGAGGTGGATGGCAGAATCCAGGCCCCCTGTCCCTGGTCCGCCGAAGCTCGGCGAAACAGCGTCGGGCCCGCTCTTCACGGCAGTGGATTCCGCCCGGCTCCTCGAGGCCGTGAAGGCGGACGGGCCCGCCACCCATGGGGTGACGGGCCCGCCTCTCGTGGTCGTTACAGGGTCTTCCCGGTGCCTTCGGCGGTGCTTTCCGCGGTGGTTTCCGGGGTGCTTTCCTCGGTGGTTTCCGCGGTCACCGGGCCCACGATCAGGCCCTCCCCGAAGGCGTCCACGCGGATCGTGTCGCCGTCCTTGACCTCGCCGGACAGGATCTCCTTGGCCAGGCGGTCGCCGATGGCGGTCTGGACCAGGCGGCGCAGCGGCCGGGCGCCGTACGCCGGGTCGTTGCCCTCCTCGGCGAGCCAGGCCAGCGCCTCCGGAGTGACCTCCAGGGCGAGACGGCGGTCGGCCAGGCGCTTGGCCAGCCGGTCGATCTGGAGCCGGGCGATCCGGGCCAGCTCGTCCTTGGCCAGGGCGGAGAAGACGACCAGGTCGTCGAGGCGGTTGAGGAACTCCGGCTTGAAGGACTGCCGGACCGTCTCCAGAACCTGCCGCTTCTTCTCCTCCTCGCCGAGTACCGGGTCGACCAGGTACTGGCTGCCCAGGTTCGACGTCAGCACCAGGATGGTGTTGCGGAAGTCGACGGTGCGGCCCTGGCCGTCGGTGAGCCGGCCGTCGTCCAGCACCTGGAGGAGGATGTCGAAGACCTCGGGGTGGGCCTTCTCCACCTCGTCCAGGAGGACCACGGTGTAGGGGCGGCGGCGGACCGCCTCGGTCAGCTGGCCGCCCTCCTCGTAGCCGACGTATCCGGGCGGGGCGCCGACCAGCCGGGCCACGCTGTGCTTCTCGCTGTACTCCGACATGTCGATCCGGACCATCGCCCGCTCGTCGTCGAAGAGGAAGTCGGCGAGCGCCTTGGCCAGTTCCGTCTTGCCGACACCGGTCGGGCCGAGGAAGAGGAAGGAGCCGGTCGGGCGGTCCGGGTCGGCGATACCGGCACGGGAGCGTCGTACGGCGTCCGAGACCGCGCGTACGGCCTCGGTCTGGCCGATGAGCCGGCGGCCCAGCTCATCCTCCATGCGGAGCAGCTTCTGGGTCTCGCCCTCCATGAGACGCCCGGCGGGGATGCCGGTCCAGGCGGCCACCACGTCCGCGATGTCGTCGGAGCCGACCTCGTCCTTGACCATGGTGTCCCGGGAGGTCTCCACCTCGGCCTCGGAGGCGGCCTCCAACTCCTTCTCCAGCTGCGGGATCTCGCCGTACAGCAGCTTGGAGGCGGTGTCGAAGTCGCCGTCGCGCTGGGCGCGTTCGGCGGTGCCGCGGAGTTCGTCGAGCTTCTCCTTCAGCTCGCCGACCCGGTTCAGTGACTGCTTCTCACGCTCCCAGCGGGCGTTGAGGCCGCGCAGGTCCTCCTCCTTGTCGGCGAGGTCGCGGCGCAGCTTCTCCAGGCGCTCCAGGGAGGCCGGGTCGGTCTCCTTCTCCAGCGCCAGCTCCTCCATCTTCAACCGGTCCACGACACGCTGGAGTTCGTCGATCTCCACGGGCGAGGAGTCGATCTCCATGCGGAGCCGCGAGGCCGCCTCGTCGACCAGGTCGATGGCCTTGTCGGGGAGGAACCGGGAGGTGATGTAACGGTCCGAGAGGGCCGCGGCGGCCACCAGGGCGCTGTCCGCGATCTGCACCTTGTGGTGGGCCTCGTAACGGCCCTTCAGGCCACGGAGGATGGCGATGGTGTCCTCGACGGTCGGCTCCGCCACCAGCACCTGCTGGAAGCGGCGCTCCAGCGCCGGGTCCTTCTCGATCCGCTCCCGGTACTCGTCGAGGGTGGTCGCGCCGACCATGCGCAGCTCACCGCGGGCCAGCATCGGCTTCAGCATGTTGCCGGCGTCCATGGCGGAGTCACCGCCGGCTCCGGCGCCGACGACCGTGTGCAGTTCGTCGATGAAGGTGATGACCTGCCCGTCGGAGTCCTTGATCTCGGCGAGGACGGTCTTCAGCCGCTCCTCGAACTCACCCCGGTACTTCGCGCCCGCGACCATGGCCCCGAGGTCCAGCGCCACCAGCCGCTTGTTCTTCAGCGACTCGGGCACATCGCCCTTGACGATCCGCTGGGCCAGCCCTTCGACCACGGCGGTCTTGCCGACGCCCGGCTCGCCGATGAGCACGGGGTTGTTCTTGGTACGGCGGGACAGCACCTGCACGACCCGCCGGATCTCCTGGTCCCGTCCGATGACGGGGTCGAGCTTGCCGTCCCGCGCGGCGGCCGTGAAGTCGGTGCCGAACTTCTCCAGCGCCTTGTACTGGCCCTCGGGGTCGGCGGTGGTCACCCGGCGGCCGCCGCGTGCCTTCTGGAAGGCCTCCACCAGCTTCTTCGCGGTGGCCCCCTGCCGGTCGAGCACCTCGCCGGCCGCGCCGCCCTTCGAGGCGATGCCGATGAGCAGGTGCTCGGTGGAGAGGTAATCGTCGCCGAGGTCCCGGGCGCGGTCGGCCGCGTCGGCGAGGACCGCGAGCAGTTCGCGGTTGGGCTGCGGGGGCGCGACCGTGGAGCCGGTCACGCTGGGCAGCGCGGCCAGCGCGCGTTCGGCGCCCTGGCGTACGGCGGCCTGGTCGGCGTCGACGGCCGCGAGCAGGTCGGTGATGTTCTCGTTGTCCTGCCCGGCAAGCAGAGCCAGCAGCAGGTGAACAGGCGTCAGGTCCGCATGCCCCTCGGTCACGGCCCGGCTGCTGGCCGCGTTGATCGCGTCCCGGCTCCTGTTGGTCAGCTCGGCGTCCACGTTCGCGTTCTCCTCCTCGGCATCGTTCGGCTGACTCAGCCAACGTACACAAAGTTGAGTCTATTCCACTCAAGGTAGGGACGGGAGCCTTTCCCGGGACCGGCTTCGGGGGCACGAGAGCCCTGCCGACGAGGGGCGGGCGGGCGGCCGGGGGGACCGCAAGGGCGATCGGCCGGGCGGGGGGGGGAGATTACGGGTGGCGACCGGGAGGCGCGGGGAGGGGGTCGATGGCCGGGAGGGGGCCGTGACGGCGGCTGGCCGGGTGAGGCACCCGGAGGGGGTGGGAGAGTGCTCCGGGTGAGAGGGGCGCCCTCGGAGGCGGGCAGCGGAGGCACGGCGGTGTGGATGCCGGGGCGCGGGGGGGCGGGATGGAGTCGGCGCCCCAGGGTGACCGCCCTGTTCCGCCGGGGTTCCATTGACGGGTTTCAGCCACCGTGAACCGTGACCGAAACCGGCCGATACCGCGAAATGTCCGCAGAAAACTGCAGCGGCGTCACCGTGTTCAGGTCACGGTGACGCCGCTGCGGGGGGAAGCACCTGAGCGATCTTTTACGACGGGGGAATCGCGTCAGGCACTGCGGGGGGTGGCCGAGATGGTCCTCACGTCCGGCACCTCCGGCTCAGCCAGCCGGTGGTCCCGTTGGTCCAGATTCACGAAAATCATTCCGTACCGGACGGCGCACCGCACGGGCTGCGGCGCACCCCGGGGCTTGCGCAGACACCGGTAGGCCCGTACGTCCTCGTCCTCGTCCCGCGTGACGACGACCGGCTCACCGAAGACGGTCACCATCAGCGAGTCACCGCTGTGGGGGATGGCGGTGACCAGGTCGATGAAATGCCAGCCCGAGCGGTACGCGGTGGCCATTTCACGGCGGAAGGATCGGTCGTCGGGTGGGGTGGTCACTTCAGCTCCCGGCTCCATCGGTCGCGGAATCAGCAGTGCCGGCACTCCCCGAGTCCGCGGCCACCGCAGGCCAAGTGCTGTTCGCGTGAACCTCACTCCCCCCTGCGGCCGAAAAGCCACTGAGCACCCCGAGGGCTGCAACGGCGGAGAAGGCAGCGACAAGCACCGAGCGAAGCAGTCTGTTACGCATGTTCGGCTTCGTCCTCACTTGTAAGGTCCCTTCTTCCCCCGTCAGGTACGACGATGGCTCATTCGGGCACGTTGTGGCCACACAATCGGTGCATCATGTTCCTGCATGTTCAGGACCCTGGGGGGTGGAGTTTTGGTAACAAGTCACTCAAATGCGACACATCCCCACGCGTCGAACCAACTGTGTGCGGAGGGTAGTCGGCTGTACGCGGCCGCTCTGCGTGCGGGACGGATCGCCCGCGCGGACGCGGAACCGGCTCCCTGCCTGATGGATTCTGCCCTGCTGCACCCGGATCCCGACGATCCGAACTGGTTGCGCCCGGTGCCGCCGGCGATCGCACTGGCCCAGCGTCTCAATCCCATCGAGCGCGAGATCAGCGCACGCCGTCAGCTGGCCACCGACATCGCCGGCACCTTCGAGCCCTTCCTTTCCATCGGCGGTCAGTCGGAGTCGGGCGGCGGGTCGATCACGGTGCTGGAGGGCGGCGAGCGCATCAACGCCGCGCTCAACCTGGCCACGGCCCAGTGCCATACGGAGATGCTCACCGTCCAGCCGAGCGACCGCGTCTCCGAGCAGAGCGTGCTGCGCGGGCTGGAACGCGACAAGCCGCTCATAGAACGCGGTGTACGGATCCGGACGCTGTACCAGCACACCGCCCGCTACAGCCAGGAGAAGCTGGCCTACGCGGCGCAGCTCGCCGACGGCAAGGTGGAGTACCGCTCCATAGACGAGTTGGTGGAACGTCTCATCATCTGCGACGAGACGGTCGCCTTCATCCCCATCCGGGACGACCAGCAGGTCGCTCTGGAACTGCGCCATCCGGGCCTGGTCCGCTATCTGGTCAAGGTCTTCGAGTTCATGTGGACCAGAGCGGTTCCGCTGAGCGCGGGCACCCCCTATGAAACGGCTGCCGACGGCATCACCGACATCCAGCACTCGATCGCGAAGCTGCTCGTCGAGGGGCACGTCGACGAAGCCATCGCGCGCCGGCTGGGCATGAACGTCCGCACCTGCCGTGCCCACATCGCCAAGCTGGCCCAGGTGCTCGGCAGCGGCAGCCGTGCACAGCTCGGCTACCTGATCGCCCAGTCCGGGATCCTGGACCACAAGCTCCCCGAGGAGGGCGGTGCCGGGTGACATCGGCTCCGCACACCGAGCACGGCATCGAGAACCTGTGCGCCGCAGGGACGGAGCTGTACGAACGGGCCCTGGGCAAGGGGCACATATCGGCCGGGGAGGCCGCCGAGGCACCCTGTCTCGTCGACCTCGGTCTGCTGCACCCGGCACTCGACGACCTCGGCCGGCTGGAGCCGGTGACCCCCGCCGTCGCCCTGAACCGGCTGCTGCGCGCCGGTCGGGCCCGCATCGCGGCGGAGTGGCGGCGGGAGGAGCTCCTGGTGGAGTCCCTCGAGCCGCTGACCCGTATCGAGCACCGGCACACCACGACGGCCGACACGCCCCCACTGCGGCTGCTGAGCGGCACCCGGCGGATCAACCAGGCCATCGACGAGGCCATGGCGCAGGCCCGGCGGGAAGTCCTGTGCATCCAGCCGCACGCGGGCATGGTCGGCGAGCGCGGCGCCGCCGCGTACTCCGCAGCCCACGACCGCGACAAGGCGTTCCTGGACCGCGGCGGCCGGTTCCGCACGCTCTACCAGCACACCCTCTTCCATGTGCCGAACGTGTACGCCTATGCCGAGGAGATGACGGGCGACAACGTGGCCCGGGGTCTGGACGAGGTGCCCGACCGGCTGTTCGTCATCGACAACGCCGTCGCCTTCCTGCCCGCCGACGACGACGGGAAACTCGCCCTGGAAGTCCACCACCCGGCGCTGATCACGTACTTCGTCACCACCTTCGACCGCCTCTGGCGCCTGGCCACGCCCATGTTCCCCAAGGCCCAGCACCGCCCCACCGTCAACGGCGTCACCCCCCGCCAGCAGGCCGTCGCGGCCCTGCTCATCGAGGGCCACACCGACGCCGTCATCGCCGAGCGCCTCGGCATGAACATCCGCACCGCCCGCGTCCACATCGCCAAGCTCGCCGCCACCCTCGGCAGCGAGAGCCGGGCCCAACTCGGCTACCTGATCGGGCGATCCGGGATCCTGGAGGAACGGGAGCGCGGTCTGTGAGCCGGTGCGAGCACGGGGTCGAGGCGCTGTGCGCCGCCGGGCAGAGGGCGTACGGCCAGGCTCTGCGCACCGGGTACATCAGTGCCCGGGACGTCGTGGACGTGCCCTGCCTCATCGACCTCGGTCTGCTCCACCCTGCCCTCGACGACCTGGAACGGCTGGAGCCCGTGACCCCCGCCGCGGCCCTGCACCGGCTGCTGCGCGCCTCCGCCGCCCGGGTCGCCGACGCACGTCGGCGCGAGGAACAACTGGTGGCGCGGTTCGAGGCGCTCGTCGAAGGCGCGGTACCGGAGGTGGCCGGCACCGACACCCCCATGCTCCGGCTGCACAGCGGCACCCGGCCGATCAACCAGGCCATCGACGACGCCATGGCCCAGGCGAGCCTGGAAGTGCTCGGCATCCAGTCGCACTCCGGTCTCATCGGCGCCCGCGGCCGGACCGCCGCCGAGACCGCGCTGGACCGGGACCAGGCGATCCTCGATCGCGGGGCCCGTATCCGCGCCCTCTACCAGCACACCCTGCGCCATGTGCCGGCCGTGTTCGGCGGGTTCGAGCGGCTGCGGGGCGACCTCGAGGTGCGCGGCCTGGACGAGCTGCCGGACCGGCTGTTCGTGATCGACCGCACCGTCGCCTTCCTGCCGGCGGCGGACGACGGCAGCCTGGCCCTCGAAGTCCGTCATCCCGCGCTGATCACGTACTTCGTCACGGCCTTCGACCGGCTGTGGCGGCTGGCCACCCCCCTCTACCCGGACCTGCAGCACCGCCCCACCGTCAACGGCGTCACCCCCCGCCAGGGGGCCATCGCGGCCCTGCTCGTCGAGGGCCACACCGACGCCGTCATCGCCGAGCGCCTCGGCATGAACGTCCGCACCGCCCGTGACCACATCGCCAAGCTCGCCGCCACCCTCGGCAGCGAGAGCCGGGCCCAACTCGGCTATCTCATCGGACGCTCGGGGATCCTTGATCAGGAAGGCTGATCACGGCCGGCGCCCCGCTCGCCTCGCCCGGCGGCCGGTCCAGCCCCACCTGCGCTATCCGCACGCCCAACTGGGTACGGCTGGCCGCGCCCAGCGTCTCCGAGAGGCGGGCGATGTGGGCGCGGCAGGTACGGACGCTGATGCCCAGGCGCTCGGCGATGACGGCGTCCTGGTGCCCCTCCGCGAGCAGCGCCGCGATGGACTGTTCCCGGTGCGAGATGCCCTCGATACCGGTGTCGGGGAGCGGGGCGGTGAGGGGGATCGCGAGGCGCCACAGCCGTTCGAAGACGGTGACGAAGTACTCGACCAGGGCCGGGTGACGCAGCTCCAGGGCCATCGTGCGGTCGGCGTTCGCCGGAATGAACACCACCGTGCGGTCGAAGAGGATGAGGCGGTCGATGACCTCGTCGAGCGTCCGGGCCTCCACCGCGTCGCCCATCAGTTCCAGGTAGTTGAGCAGGCCCTGGCCGTGCCGGGCGACATGCGTGTACAGGTCCCGCATGCGCACGCCCCGGCCGCGCAGGGCGACCGCCCGGTGCAGTCCCTCGGTCAGCTCCGACTCACGCCGGATACCGCCCGGCTGCACGGTCAGCACCTCGCTCGTGCACGCCTCCGTCGCCTGGTCCATCGCCGCCTGGATCCGTGACAGCCCGTCCAGGACCCGGATCGCCGCCGTGCCCTCGGCGGAGGCCGACACGGCCTGCAGCTGCCGCCCCAGACCGGCGTACCACTCGAAGGCCTCGACCGCCGAGCCCACCCGCCGCTGGCTGTCGGTGACCTCGTCGTAGACCCCGCGCAGCAGCCGGGTCATGACCTCCTGCGGGGAGGTCGGCACCAGCCAGTCCATGTCGTCGGGGTCCGGGTGCAGGAGGGCCAGCTCCAGCAGACAGGGCACCGCGTCGGCGTCCGTGCGCGGTACCCGGCCCCGGCGCACGGCACGGGAATACACGCGATCCCCGGCGGCGCACAGTCGGTCGGCACCGTGTGGATGCTTCTCCGTCCCGTGCCCGGCCATCGCCCATTCCACCCCCGGTTTGCTGCCTCTTCCGCAGCGCAACTATGAGCGGTTCGTGCCGGGTCCGCAACACGGCTCCCCTCGCACCGGGCGGCGCAATGGGCTGATACACCCCGGTATCTCCCGGCCTCCGCAGTCCGCACTGCAACAAGATGACGGTGGTGGCGGCGGGATCACAGGAGCATCGTGGGTACCGCTTCCCACGGGTGTTCGCCGGACACCCGGAGGGGCCCCGGACCGGCCTCCCCCGATCGGTCGCGGGGCCCCCGCAACGCGCCCACGGGGGAGGCGCGTTGCGGGGAGGGCCGCTCGCGGGCACGTCACGCGAGGACCTGGCGAATCCCCGAAATCCGCCGGTGATCACGGTGTTACGTGCCCGCTCTAACGTCCCTTCATGGCGGACATATTTGACGCGTACGCGTTGGCCGACGCGTGGGACGAGATGTTTGTGCGGCCGGGTGAGGTCAGGACCGCCTACGAGCCGGTACTGGCGGCACTCCAGCCGATCGAGCCCGGTGAACTGCGCTTCCGGGCCGACCAGATGGCCCGCGCCTTCACCGACCGTGGCGTGACCTACGCCTTCGCGGGCGAGGAGCGGCCCTGGCCGCTGGACCTGGTGCCCAGGATCCTCGACGCCCTGGAGTGGGATCTCGTACGAAGAGGCGTGGCCCAGCGGGTCAGAGCCCTGGAGGCCTATCTGGCCGACGCCTACGGGCCCGCCCGGGCCTTCGAGGACGGGGTGGTGCCCTGGCGGCTGCTGCTGTCCTCGCCCCACTTCCACCGGGCGGCGCACGCGGTGGAACCGGCCGGCGGGGTGCGCATCCACGTGGCCGGAATCGACCTGGTGCGGGACGAGGCCGGGGAGTTCCGGGTGCTCGAGGACAACGTGCGGGTGCCGAGCGGGGTGTCGTACGTCATCGAGAACCGGCGGGCGATGACCCGGATCTTCCCCTCGCTCTTCACCGAACAGCATGTGCTGCCGGTGGACGGCTACGCCGGGCGGCTGCTCGCCGCGCTGCGCGCCGCCGCGCCCGGCGGGGCGGCGAGCGATCCCCGGGTCGTGGTGCTCACCCCCGGGCCCGGCAACGCGGCCTACTTCGAACACGCCCTGCTGGCCAGGCTGATGGGCGTGCAGCTGGTCGAGGGCCATGACCTGGTGTACCGCAACAACCGGGTGTGGATGCGGACGACGCGCGGCGAGGTGCCCGTGCACGTCGTATACCGGCGCCTCGACGACGACTTCCTCGACCCGCTGCACTTCCGCCCCGACTCGGTGATCGGCTGCCCCGGCATCCTGAACGCCGCCATCGCCGGTCACGTCACACTCGCGAACGCCGTGGGCAACGGCATCGCGGACGACAAGCTCCTCTACACCTACGTCCCGGATCTCATCCGCTACTACCTCGGTGAGGAACCGATTCTCCCCAATGTGGAGTCCTACCGACCCGATGAACCGGGCCAGTTGGAGGCGGTGCTCGACCAGCTCGACCAGCTGGTGGTGAAGCCCGTCGACGGAGCGGGCGGACAGGGCATCGTGATCGGACCGAAGGCCGACGCCGAGACCCTGGAACGCACTCGCAAAGCCGTGGTCGCCGATCCGCGCGGCTTCATCGCGCAGCGCCCGGTCGCCCTCTCCACCTCTCCCACCCTCGCGGGTGAACGCATGGCACCCCGCCACATTGACCTGCGCCCGTTCGCCGTGAACGACGGCGACGACATCTGGGTGCTGCCCGGCGGACTGACCCGGGTCGCCCTCCAGGAGGGCAACCTGATCGTCAACTCCAGCCAGGGCGGCGGCTCCAAGGACACCTGGGTGCTCGCCGAGGGCCCCGCCGAGCGGCCCGCACCGGCCCCGGCCGGCGCCGTCCCGGAGATCGCCCCGCGCCTCCTGGGCCCCGACGGCACCCGTCCCGACGTACCGGAAGGAGCGCACCAGCAGTGAACGACGTGATCCTCTCCCGCATCGCCGAGGCACTGACCTGGACCGGGCGGTACGTCGAGCGCGCCGACGCCACCGGCCGCATCCTCGACGCCTACCTGCACCGGATGCTGGAGGACCCTTGGCGCGACGAGGACACGGCCTGCCGGTCGCTGTACGCGATCCTCGGCGTCGACGCCGGCCCGGAGCCCGTGGACATGCAGCAGGTCCTGGACCAGCTCGCCTTCGACGCCCGCTCGACCGGCGCGATCGAGGGGGCGCTGGGCGCCGCCCGCCGGAACGCGCGCAGCGCCCGTGAGGCCGTCTCCTCCGAGATGTGGGAGTGCCTCAACTCGACCTGGCACGCCCTCGCCGAGCGGCGCCTGGCGGCCCGCCGCACCGGCCCGTACTCCTACCTGGAGCTGGTACGGCGCCGGGCCGCCCTCTTCTTCGGCCTCGCCGACTCCACCATGAGCCGCGACGACAGCTGGCGGTTCGTCGTCCTCGGCCGCAGCCTGGAGCGGGTGGACATGACCGTCCGGCTGCTGTCGGTACGCGTGCTGGACGCGGCGCACGCCCCGGACTGGCCGACGCTGCTCAGCGCGAGCGGCGCCGACGAGGCCTACGCGCGGGTGCACAGCGGGTTCGGGGACACCCCGAGAGTGGCCGGGTTCCTGCTGCTGGACCGGGACTTCCCGCGTTCGGTGCTGCACGCGCTGACCACGGCGGAGGAGTGTCTGGCCGCGCTCGGCCGGCCGCGCCAGGATCCGGCGCGGTCGCCGGTCGGACGGCTGCGGACCCGGCTGGAGTACCTGGACACGCACACCCTGGAGGACCAGCTGCCGGTGCTGCTGCGGGATCTGCAGCAGGCCTGCATGGCGTCCGCCGACGCGGTGGCGGAGCGGTTCTTCCCGTACCAGGGGCCCGTCGAGTGGGCCCAGGAAGGAGCCTGAGATGGCTCGTCGCCTCCGTATCCGGCACGTCACCCACGTCGCGTACGCGCGGCCCGCGGCCTCCTCGCACAACGAGGTCCGGATGACCCCGCTGACCCTGCCGGGGCAGACCACGCTGGACGCGCGGGTCACCGTCACTCCGGCGACCGCCGTCTGGTCGTACTGGGACTACTGGGGGACCCAGGTCACCGGGTTCGACCTGCTGGAGCCGCACGAGGATCTGACCATCACGGCGTCGAGCCTGGTGGAGACCTCGGCGCCGGGGCCGTTGCCGGAGCCGCCCGGCTGGGCGGAGGTGGCCGAACGGGCGGGCGGATCACGCCTGTTGGAGTTCGTGTCCGGGACGTCCCGGACGACGGTGCCGAAGAAGCTGGTGAAGAAGGCACGGGAGGCCGCCGCCGGGCTGGGGCCGCACGAGGCCGCGGTGGCCGTCTCCGGGATGGTGGCCGACCGGGTGACCTACCTGCCGGGCGCGACCAGTGTGAACACGTCACCGGCCGAGGCGTGGGCCCAGCGGGCGGGGGTGTGCCAGGACATCACGCATCTGACGATCGCCATGCTACGGGGGCTGGGGCTGCCCGCCCGGTACGTCTCGGGGTATCTGCACCCGGAGCGGGAGGCGGAGCTGCACCGTCCCGTCGCCGGGCAGAGCCATGCGTGGATCGAGTACTGGGCCGGTGAGTGGTGCGGGTACGACCCGACGAACGGGGTGCGGGCCGGGGAGGACCACGTGGTGGTGGGGAGGGGGCGGGACTACGACGATGTCACGCCTCACAAGGGGATCTACCGGGGGGTGCCGGCAGGGGCGCCGGAGGTGACGGTGGAGTTCACTCGGGTCGCGTAGTCGGCTGCGGGCCGGTGGGGGCTGGTCGCTCCCCCGCTCTCGGCTTCGCTCGATCGGGGGGGAGCCCCAGCGCGGCGGAGCCGCCTATCGGAACAGCCCCGCGCCCCTTCGGCGCGCGCACAACCAGCGCGCACACCCCAGCGCGCACGACCAGCGCGCACAACCAGCGCGCACAGCCGCCGCGCACACCCCCAGCGCGCACAGCCGGGGCGCACCCCCAGCGCGCACAGCCGGGGCGCACAACGGCCCCCTTCCCTGGCGGGGAACGGGGCCGTTGGCAGGGCCCTACTTGAGGCCGGCCTCGGCGCACGCCGTCTTGTACTCGGTGGTGCAGATCTGCGAGATCTTGTAGATGCCGTCCGCGACGACGGTGTCCTTGATCTTGCTCTTCGTCACGGCGCTGACCTGCACCAGCTGGGCCGGGATGTCCTTGTTGGACGGGCTGTCGACCTGGTCCTGGGTGAGCGCGTCGAACTGGATGTCCTTGCCCTGCACCTTGTAGACGGCCATCTCGGCGGCGGCCTCGGCCTCGGCCGGGTAGGGCTTGTAGACGGTCATGTACTGCTGGCCGGTGAGGATCCGCTGAATGGCGTCGAGGTCCGCGTCCTGGCCGGTGACCGGCGGCACGTTGGTGATTCCGGCCGCCTTGAGGGCCTTGATGATCTCGCCCGCCATCGCGTCGTTCGCGGAGTAGACGGCGGCGACGTTGTCCTTGCCGATCGCGTTGATCGCCTCGGTCGTCTCTTTCCCGGCGGTCGGCGGGTCCCAGTCCTTGGTGTCGAACATGGCGCCGTCCGGAATCGTCACCTTGCCGGTCAGCTCGGACAGGGCACCCGTCTTGAACTGCTTGGCGTTCGGGTCCGTCGGCGAGCCGTTGATCATGATGACCTTGTCGGAGGTGTCGACGTTCGACCCGAGGCCCTCCAGGAGCGTACGGGCCTGCACCTCACCGACCAGCTCGTTGTCGAAGGAGACGTAGGCGGCGATCGGGCCCTCGGCGAGGCGGTCGTAGGCGATGACCGGAATGCCCGCGTCCGTGGCCTTCTTCACCTTGTCCGCGATGGCGTGCGAGTCGACCGCGTCCAGGACGACGACGTCGACCTTGTCGTCGATCATCTTCTGCAGCTGCTCGGCCTGCTTGGGGGCGGACGACCCGGCGTTCTGATAGTCGACCTTGCCCTGCTTGTTGGTGAGCTCGGCGATCTTCGACTTCATGATCGGGTAGTCGAAGTTGGTGTATCGGGTGTTGATCTTGTCCGGCATCAGCACACCCACCGTGATGTCGTTGCCCTTGGTGGGGGTCGCGGTGGTCGACGATCCCGTCGCGTTGAGCACGCCGCAGCCGGCGAGCGAGAGGGACATCGTGGACGCGGCCACAAACCTGGCTATACGACGCATTCGGGGGCTCACTTCAGGTGCGTTCCGGACATGGGACTGCTTGCGACCCAGATGTCTGAAAAGACAACGCGTACGCCACACCCGGCGTCAAGCGGAACCACTTAACGAGTGGGCAACACTACGCTCCGCTGTGTCTGTGAAGGGTATGCGGAACCGCCTCCAAACACCCTTTACGGGCTCTCCATCCAAAGGGAGTTCACGGGCGGGCAAAGATCAGTACAACCAACTCCTTTCCTCATGAGTCGACATCGGGACGGTTCGGCCCGTCACCCGGATACGACCAGAGGATCGAATGAACCCAGCCAGACGCACCGCGGCCGGCGCCGTGGTGCTCGCCACCGCCGGAACCCTGCTCGGCGGCGCCACCGTGTCCGCCTCCGCGGCCACGACGACCTGCACCGCACCTGTCTACAAGCGGCAGTTGTTCGCGAACACCACGTTCAAGGGCACACCGAAGAAGACCGACTGCGACTCCGCGATCAGCGAGAGCTGGAGCGGCGCCCCCGCCTCCGGCCTGCCGAAGGACAACTTCGGCGTCCGCTGGACGGTGACCCGCGACTTCGGCTCCGGCGGCCCCTTCGCCCTCGCCGCCTCCGGGCTCGACGGGATCCGGGTGTACGTCGACGGCACCCGCAAGGTCGACCTCTGGAAGAACACCTCCAAGACGGTCAGCAAGACCGTCAACGTGACGATCCCCAAGGGCAGGCACACCCTGCGGATCGACTACGTCAACTGGACCGGCGCCGCCAAGGCCAAGTTCACGTACACCCCGAGGACTTCGGCCGCCGTCGACAAGGTCAGGCCCCTCACCCCGCTGGATCCGCTGGTGTCCTACGACAGCGACGCCAACACGACGAAGCTGAGCTGGACGAGGAACCAGGAGATGGACCTCGCCGGTTACCGGGTCTACCGGCGCCTGCGGGGCAGCACCGGCTGGACGAAGGTGGGCACGACCACGGTGACGTCCCTGACCGACGCCCCGCCCGCGACCGGCGACCTCTACTACTACGAGATCCGCGCCTACGACAAGGCGGGCAACGAGTCGACCGGCACCGCCGACGCCCTGGTCACCAGCACCGTGCTGCGGACACCGGACCGGTTCACCGCGTCCGCCACCGACACGGCCGCCGAACTCAGCTGGTCGGGGGTGCACGCGGCGGTGAAGTACCGGGTGGAGCGGACCGACTTCTACGGCGTCGTCACCAAGTCCTGGGACCTCACATACACCCTGGGCCTCACCGACGACACGCTCGCGCGGGGCGAGACCGCCAAGTACCGGGTCGCGTCCGTGGACGGCTCGGGCCACCTGTCGCCGTTCACCGACCTCCAGACGGTGACCCGCCCGCTGGCCGCACCCCGCGAGCTCACGGCGACCGCGGGCATCGGCGGCGCGACCCTCCAGTGGACGATGAAGCAGGAGGACGCCCCGTACGGCGAGTTCCGCGTCTACCGCTCGACCACGCTGCCCGTGGACACCTCGACGGCGCGGTGGGTGACCTGTACGACCAGCTTCACCACCCTCCCCGACGGGTCCCGCCGGTACAGCTGCGGCGACTTCTCGGCCGAGGAGGACACGACGTACCACTACGCGGTGGCGAACGTGCAGTGGCCCCAGGTCTCCCCGCTCTCCGACACCGTGACCGTCACCACGCTGGTCTCGGACAAGCCGCCCGCCCAGGTGACCGGGCTGACGGCGACGGCCACGGAGTACGGCGTCGAGCTGGACTGGGACGACAACACCGAGCCCGACCTGAAGCGGTACGCGGTCTACCGGGGCACGGTCCTCGGCGAGGAGGGCGAGGAACAGGTCTGCTCCGCCGGGGAGTGGGCGCATCTGCCGGCCGGTACCTCCCACTTCCGGGACGTACGGCTGCCGGACGGCGACCATGCCTGCTACTGGGTGGACGCGATCGACAACGCCAACAACTCCAGCAAATGGCTGGGGCCCGTGTCCGCCGTCGCCGTGGACGAACTGGACCTGACCCCGTCGGTGGCGACCCCGGAGGGCTCCCCGCTCACTCTCACGACGGACGTGACCGACTCGGGCGTCCGCCTGGCGTGGAACGCGGCCGACGCGGCGACGGGCTACCAGGTCTACCGCTGGAGCCCGGCCACCGAAACGTACGAGAAGCTGGCGGCCACCACCGACCGCTCCTACGACGACACCACGGCCGCCCCCGGTACCACCCACTACTACTGGGTGACCGCCCTGTACGCCGACGGCACGGAGTCGGCGCCCGGTGCGGAGTGGGCCATCCTGGAGCCGTGACCGGCATGCGAAAGGGCCCGGAGGTTCACCGCCTCCGGGCCCTTTCCCGTGTGCTCAGTCCTTCGCCTTCTTCGGCCGCCACACCACCAGCGCGCTGGTCTGCTGGACCTCCTGGTACGGGACCAGGTCACGGCGGTACGAGGCGTGCACCGCCGCTTCGCGCTGCCGCATCGCGGCCGCCGCGCCGTCCAGGGCCGCTTCCATCTCGGCCACGCGGGCCTGGAGCGCGGCGACCTGGTTCTCCAGTTCGATGATGCGCTTGATGCCGGCCAGGTTGATGCCCTCGTCCTGCGACAACGCCTGCACCTGGCGGAGCAGTTCGATGTCGCGGGCCGAGTAGCGCCGACCCCGCCCGGCCGTGCGGTCCGGGGAGACCAGGCCGAGGCGGTCGTACTGGCGCAGCGTCTGCGGGTGCAGTCCGGAGAGCTGGGCCGCCACCGAGATGACGTAGACCGGAGTCTCCTCGGTCAGCTCGTACGGGTTGCGTCGACGGCCGTCCATCTCTGTCATGCTCCCTTCGCGGCCTCGAACAGCTCGGCCCGCGGGTCCTCGTCCGCGGTCGCCTCGCGATACGCCTCCAGCGCGTCACGAGCATTCCCCGACAGGTCCTTCGGGACACTCACCTCGACGGTGACCAGGAGGTCGCCACGGGTGCCGTCCTTGCGGACCGCGCCCTTGCCACGGGCGCGCATGGTGCGGCCGTTGGGCGTGCCCGGGGGCAGCTTCAGGGTGACCGGCGGTCCGCCCAGGGTGGGCACCCTGACCTCGCCGCCGAGCGCCGCCTCGGTGAAGGTCACCGGGACGGTCACCGTGAGGTTGTCCTCCTTGCGGCCGAACACCGGGTGGGCGTCGACGTGGACCATGACGTACAGGTCGCCCGCCGGACCGCCGCGCTCGCCCGGTGCGCCCTTGCCGCGCAGCCGGATCCGCTGGCCGTCGGTCACCCCGGCGGGGATGCGGACCTGCATGGTCCGGGAGGACTTGGCGCGGCCGCTGCCCTTGCAGTCCAGGCAGGGATGCTCCGCGATCAGGCCACGGCCCTTGCAGTCCGGGCACGGGTCGGTGAGCGAGAAACCGCCTCCGGACCCTCGCGCCACCTGTCCGGTACCGACGCAGGTCGGGCACACGCGCGGTGTGCCGTTCTTGTCGCCGGTACCCGAACAGGCCTTGCAGGGGGCCTGCGAGGACATCCGCAGCGGGACCGTGGCCCCCTCGATGGCCTCCGTGAAGCTGAGCGTGACCTCGGACTCGATGTCCTGGCCGCGCCGGGGCTGGGTGCGCGTGCCCGCGCCGCCGCCCCGGTTGAACAAGCCCCCCAGGACGTCGCCGAAACCGCCGCCGAAGCCGCCCCCGCCCTGTTGCTGCGGGTTGCCCCCGAAGAGATCGCCCAGGTCGAAGTTGAAGTTGCCGCCGCCCGCGCCCGGCCCGGGGCGGAAGCCGCCGTTGCCGAAGAGGGCGCGTGCCTCGTCGTACTCCTTGCGCTTCTTGGCGTCGCCGAGCACGTCGTTCGCCTCGGAGATCTCCTTGAAGCGCTCCTCGGCCTTGGCGTTGCCCTTGTTGGCGTCCGGGTGGAACTCGCGGGCGAGCTTCCGGTACGCCTTCTTGATCTCGGCCTCGGTGGCGTCCTTGGGGACGCCGAGGACCTTGTAGTAGTCCTTCTCGATGAAGTCCTTGGTGCTCATCCTCGACGCGCCCCCTTTCCGGTGTTCCGCTCGATCTCTACGACTTCAGCCCTCCTCAGGGCCGTTGTCCTTCTCGTCGCCGGCCGCGGGGGCCTCATCGGTCCCCTCGGCCTTCACCGGCGTCGCCCCCGGCTGCGGTTCGGCGACCGCCACCCGTGCGGGACGGATGGTGCGCTCGCCGATGCGATACCCGGGCTGCAGAATCGCCACGCACATCGTCTCGGTGACGTCGGGCGCGTACGAGTGCATGAGGGCCTCGTGGATCGTCGGGTCGAAGGGCTCGCCCTCCTTGCCGAACTGCTGGAGTCCCATCTTCGCCGCGACGGTCTCCAGTGACTCGGCCACCGACTTGAAACCACCGACCAGTTCGCCGTGTTCCCGGGCCCGGCCGATGTCGTCGAGCACCGGCAGGAGTTCGGTCAGGAGGTTCGCGATGGCGATCTCCCGGACCGTGATCCGGTCGCGCTCCACTCGGCGGCGGTAGTTCTGGTACTCGGCCTGGAGCCGCTGGAGGTCCGCGGTGCGCTCGGTGAGCGCGGTGCGCACCTGGTCCAGCTGCGCCGTCAGACCGGCCAGCTGTGCGCTTGAGTCCCCGGCCGGGGCCGCCCCCTGTGCGGGAGTGGCCTTCGGCTCGGCGTCGTCGGAGGTGGCGCCGGAGGGGACGTCGGGCTTCTCCTCGAAGCCCGGGGTCTCCTCCGTCACGCGGCACCGTCCTTGCGCTCGTCGTCGACGATCTCGGCGTCCACCACGTCGTCGGCGTCACCGGCAGCCGCACCGGCGGGACCGCCGGCGGTGGCACCCGAGGCCTGGGCGTCGGCGTACATGGCCTGGCCCAGCTTCTGGGAGACGGCCGCGACCTTCTCGGTGGCGGTGCGGATCTCGGCGGTGTCCTCGCCCTTGAGCGTCTCCTTCAGCTCGGCGATGGACTCCTCGACCTCGGTCTTGATCTCGCCCGGGACCTTGTCCTCGTTGTCCTTGAGGAACTTCTCCGTCTGGTAGACGAGCTGCTCGCCCTGGTTGCGGGTCTCGGCGGCCTCGCGGCGGCGGTGGTCCTCCTCCGCGTACTGCTCGGCCTCCTGGCGCATCCGGTCGACCTCGTCCTTCGGCAGCGAGGAGCCGCCGGTGACGGTCATCTTCTGCTCCTTGCCCGTGCCCAGGTCCTTCGCGGTCACGTGCATGATGCCGTTGGCGTCGATATCGAAGGCGACCTCGATCTGCGGGACGCCACGCGGGGCCGGCGGCAGACCGGTCAGCTCGAACATGCCGAGCTTCTTGTTGTACGCCGCGATCTCGCGCTCGCCCTGGTAGACCTGGATCTGGACGGAGGGCTGGTTGTCCTCGGCGGTGGTGAAGATCTCGGACCGCTTGGTCGGGATCGTCGTGTTCCGCTCGATGAGCTTGGTCATGATGCCGCCCTTGGTCTCGATACCGAGGGACAGCGGGGTCACGTCGAGGAGCAGGACGTCCTTGACCTCACCCTTGAGGACACCGGCCTGGAGGGCGGCGCCGATGGCGACGACCTCGTCCGGGTTGACGCCCTTGTTGGCGTCCTTGCCGCCGGTCAGCTCCTTGACGAGCTCGGCGACGGCGGGCATACGGGTGGAGCCGCCGACGAGGACGACGTGGTCGATCTCGCCGAGCTGGATGCCGGCGTCCTTGATGACGTTGTGGAACGGCGTCTTGCAGCGCTCCAGGAGGTCCGCGGTCAGCTGCTGGAACTGGGCGCGGGTGAGCTTCTCGTCCAGGTGCAGGGGGCCCTCGGCGGACGCCGTGATGTAGGGCAGGTTGATCGAGGTCTCGGTGGACGAGGACAGCTCGATCTTGGCCTTCTCGGCGGCCTCGCGGAGGCGCTGGAGGGCCATCTTGTCCTTGCCGAGGTCCACGCCGTGGCCGGCCGCGAACTGCTTGACCAGGTAGTCGACGACGCGCTGGTCCCAGTCGTCACCACCGAGGTGGTTGTCGCCGTTGGTGGCCTTCACCTCGACGACGCCGTCGCCGATCTCCAGGAGGGACACGTCGAAGGTGCCGCCACCGAGGTCGAAGACGAGGATCGTCTGGTCGTCCTTGTCGAGGCCGTAGGCGAGCGCGGCCGCGGTGGGCTCGTTGACGATACGCAGGACGTTCAGGCCCGCGATCTCGCCGGCCTCCTTCGTCGCCTGGCGCTCGGAGTCGTTGAAGTAGGCCGGGACGGTGATGACCGCGTCGGTCACCTTCTCGCCCAGGTAGGCCTCCGCGTCCCGCTTCAGCTTCTGCAGGATGAACGCGGAGATCTGCTGGGGGTTGAAGTCCTTCCCGTCCAGCTGAATCTTCCAGTCGGTGCCCATGTGACGCTTCACGGACCGGATGGTGCGGTCCACGTTGGTGACCGCCTGGCGCTTGGCGACCTCGCCGACCAGAACCTCGCCGTTCTTGGCGAAGGCGACGACGGACGGCGTGGTCCGGGCACCCTCGGCGTTGGTGATGACGGTGGGCTCGCCGCCTTCAAGAACGCTGACGACAGAGTTAGTCGTGCCCAGGTCGATGCCGACCGCACGTGCCATGGTGATTTCCTCCAGCTGACTTGAGTGGAACGGACTCAAGTGTGCATCAAGCCTCGCCATGGGTCAACAGACCTGAGTCGCGAAGACTCAACTCTTATCCGTTCCTTACACGCAAGCGCCCGCTGACCTGCGTTGATTCCAGGCGGCCGGGCCCATAAACCGGCACCCGAAGGAGTAGCAGCACGACGCTGACGGTGACGCAGGCGACGCATGTGGCACCCGTCCGCCCGATCCAGCCGCCGTGCACGAGCACCCCGACGAGCACCCCCGCGAAGGCCGCGACACCCAGCACGACGGTCACGCCCGGCGGGGTGAGCCCCAGCCGCCGCAGCCGGTGCGCGAGATGGTCGGGCCCCTGCCGCAGCACCGGCCGCCCGGCAAGGAGCCGCGACAGCACGACGAGCAGCACGTCGGCGCTGGCGACGCAGGTGAGCGCGAACAGCACGCCCGCGCTGGCGACCGGATCGTGGCCGGTCCGGGTGATCAGCGCGGCCGCGGCCAGCACGAACCCCGCGAACAGCGAGCCGGTGGCACCCAGCGCGATCCGCGCGGGATGCCAGTTGTGCATCAGGAACCCGGTGAGGGCGGCCGCGAGCACGCTCAGCAGCACGGCCAGCCCGTCCATGACCTCGGCGGTGGCACAGGCCCCCACCCCGAAGGCGGTGATCACTCCCACGGTCCCGGCCAGTCCGTCCGCGTGGTCGAGCCCCTTGAAGGCGACGGCGACGAAGGCGATCCATCCGACGCCGAGCAGCCCTTCGGCCACACCGAACTCCGCGTACGGCACCACACACGCGGCCGCCACCGCCGTACTGATCAGCAGGAACCGGGTCTTCAGCCGCCACACGTCGGCGACCAGCCCGAGCAGCGACACGGCTCCCCCGGCGATCAGCAGCTCCCCGACCCCGGTGCCGAGCGGGGCGACCCCGGTCCAGTCGCCGGCACCGGCGACCAGACAGGTGGCACCCACGACGGCGAATCCGCCCAGCACCGGGACGGGCCGCGTCCGCCGGCGGTCGACGAGCCCCAGCCGCAGCGCGAGCGGCCGGATCAGCGCGGCGAGGACGGCGGCGAGCAGCAGGGCGGTGGTGGCGGCGGCGATCCCGTAGAGCACAGGTCTAAATTAGACCTGAATGTAACAATTCCGTACGAATAACACGAATAACACGATCACTTTGCCACCGCAAGGCAGCGGCAGGTCAGGCACACCTCAGCGATTCAGATCACCTCGCACCTGACTACAGTGCGAGTAAAGATGCGGGTAGTCTCAGACCGACTGCATAAGTTACCGCTTAGTAATTTCGGGAACCCTCTCTCGCGAAGAGACCCGAAGAGACCCCTCGCAGGCCCGAGGAGCCCCCATGCAACTCGCCGCGATCATCGTGTCGCTGGTTCTGATCGTGGTCGGCGTGGCGTTGTTCGCCCGCGCCGTCCTGCAGATCTACAACTTCATGCGGCTCGGCCAGAACGTGCCCGCCGGCACCCGTACCGACGAGCCCGTGCAACGGACCGTCACGGTGGTCAGGGAGTTCCTCGGCCACACCCGGATGAACCGGTGGGGCATCGTCGGCGTGGCGCACTGGTTCGTCGCGGTCGGCTTCTTCTCGCTCCTGCTGACGATCGTCAACGCCATCGGCCAGCTGTTCCAGGCCGACTGGCTGCTGCCGGTCATCGGCGAGTGGCCGCCGTACAACGTCTTCGTCGAGTTCATCGGCACCATGACGGTCCTCGGCATCCTGGTGCTGATCGTCATCCGCCAGCTGAGCAAGCCGAACCGGCCGGGCCGCAAGTCCCGCTTCGCCGGCTCCAACTTCGGCCAGGCGTACTTCGTGGAGACGGTCATCCTGATCGTCGGCGTCTGCATCTTCATGCTGCACGCCCTGGAGGGCGCCCAGCACCACGTGGACTCCTACGAGGCCTCCTTCTTCATCTCCTACCCGGTGGTCTCCTGGCTGCGGGGCATGGACGTCTCCACGCTCCAGAACCTCACCTACTTCTTCGCCGGCCTGAAGATCGCGACCTCCTTCATCTGGATGATCGTGGTCGCCCTCAAGACCGACATGGGCGTCGCCTGGCACCGCTTCCTGGCCTTCCCGAACATCTGGTTCAAGCGCAACGCCACCGGTGAGACCTCCCTGGGCGCCCTGCTGCCGATGACCTCCGGCGGCAAGCCGATCGACTTCACCGACCCCGGTGACGACGACGTCTTCGGCGTCTCCCAGGTCGAGCAGTTCTCCTGGAAGGGCCTGCTGGACTTCTCCACCTGCACCGAGTGCGGCCGCTGCCAGTCGCAGTGCCCGGCCTGGAACACCGGCAAGCCGCTCTCCCCCAAGCTGCTGATCATGTCCCTCCGGGACCACGCCCACGCCAAGGCGCCCTACCTGCTCGCGGGCGGCGGCAAGACCATGGAGGGCGAGGAGAAGGCGAGCGAGGAGCAGCTGGCCGGGGTGCCCGCCGCCGCCCTCGCCGAGGCCGAGCGCCCGCTGATCGGCACCGCCGAGGAGAACGGCGTCATCGACCCGGACGTGCTGTGGTCCTGCACCACCTGCGGTGCCTGTGTCGAGCAGTGCCCGGTGGACATCGAGCACGTCGACCACATCGTCGACATGCGCCGCTACCAGGTGATGATCGAGAGCGCCTTCCCCTCCGAGGCGGGCACGATGCTCAAGAACCTGGAGAAGAAGGGCAACCCCTGGGGGCTGGCCAAGAAGCAGCGCCTGGAGTGGCTCAAGGAGGTCGACTTCGAGGTCCCGGTCGTCGGCAAGGACATCGAGGACCTCACCGAGGTGGAGTACCTCTACTGGGTCGGCTGCGCCGGCTCCCTCGAGGACCGCGCCAAGAAGACCACCAAGGCCTTCGCCGAGCTGCTGCACATCGCGGGCGTCAAGTTCGCGATCATGGGCGGCGACGAGAAGTGCACCGGCGACTCCGCCCGCCGCCTGGGCAACGAGCCCCTCTTCCAGGAGCTCGGCATGGAGAACGTCATGGCCCTCAACATGGCGTTCGGCGAGGAGACGGACGACGACGGCAAGGTGACCGAGGAGTCCCGCAAGCCCAAGTCGGCCAAGAAGATCGTCGCCACCTGCCCGCACTGCCTCAACACCATCGGCAACGAGTACCCACAGCTCGGCGGCGACTACGAGGTCATCCACCACACCCAGCTGCTCCAGCACCTGGTGGACGAGGGCAAGCTGGTCCCGGTCACCCCGGTCGAGGGCATCATCACCTACCACGACCCCTGCTACCTGGGCCGCCACAACAAGATCTACACGCCCCCGCGCGAGATCATCGCCAACGTCCCGGGCCTGCGCAACGAGGAGATGCACCGCCACAAGGAGCGCGGCTTCTGCTGCGGTGCCGGCGGCGCCCGGATGTGGATGGAAGAGCGCATCGGCAAGCGCATCAACAACGAGCGCGTCGACGAGGCGCTGTCGGTCAACCCCGACATCGTCTCGACGGCCTGCCCCTTCTGCCTGGTGATGCTCACCGACTCGGTCAACGGCAAGAAGAACGAGGGCAAGGCCAAGGAGTCCATCCAGGTCGTGGACGTGGCCCAGTTGCTCCTCGACTCCGTGAAGACCCCGGTCGACCCGGCGGGCGAGACGGAGCAGGAGAGCGCGCCGGAGCCGGAGCCGGTGAAGTAACCCGCGCACAGCGCAACGCCCCCCGACCCACTGCTTAGGTCGGGGGGCGTTCCGCTGTGGTCTGCCTCGGTCAGGCGCGCGGGCGCTCGAAGGTCAGCAGCAGGCCCTCGACGGCTCCGGGACCAATCCGGCCCTTGACGTCAGCGGAGGTGATGACCTTGAGGCCCCAGCCGTCCTCGGCGTGCTTGTTGAGGACCTTCTCCAGCTTGTCGCTGTCCAGCGCGTCGCCGACCAGCGACTCCCGGAAGGTGACGACCTTGTACTCGTACGCGTAGGCACTGCTCATGACTGCGGGATCCTCCTGCGGCGGGGCCGGGTCGGGACGGGGTTGCCGGAGCCAGACAATCACCCCGGGGCACCGCCGCACACCGCGGGACCGGAATTACGGGGCACCGGTCGCGTCAGGCCGCGGTGGCGGCCACCCACCCGGCCCGCTGACCCGGAGGTACTCGATGCCGGTGTCCAGGGCCGCTCTGAGGTGGGTCGAGTCACCGGTGGACATCATGATCGAGACACCGCCCTGGATGCCCGCGAGCAGTGCGGCGGACGTCCGGTCGACATCGAGGTCCGGTGACACCAGACCGTTCGCCTGGAGCGCGCGCATACCGCGGGCAAGCTGCCGCTGCCACTGGCGCATCAGCTCCGTGACGATCGCCCGTGCGCCGGGGCTGGACCGGCCGACCTGGAGGAACAGGGAGCCCAGGGGGCACTGGTCGCCCTGGAGTTCATAGCGTTCCACCACCGCGTCCCGCCACTGCCGCCAGGACTCCCAGGAGTCCAGCCGCCCCAGGTGCGGCTGCTGGTCCGCCAGGACGCGGTCCGCCTCGAACTGGGCCACCGCGAGCAGCAGGGCGTCCTTGCCGTCGGGGAAGTAGTGGAAGAGCTGGCTCTTGCTGGTGCCGGTGCGGCCGCGGATGTCGTCGAGCGTGGTGGCGGCGACACCCTGCGCGCGCAGCACCTCGGCGGCCCCCTCGACGATCCGGGCCCGGGTAGCGCGCCCCTTCGCGGTCAGCGTTTCCGGCATGCGACTCCTCCTCCGACTCCGTCAAAGCCCGTCCGCGCGATCGACTTTCTGGACTTGCTGGTCCATTTTATCCGACGCACAGTGGAGCGCACACCGCTCGGCACAGCAGACGGACTGAGGGAGACTGCGTCATGAGTGAACGGCTGCGGAACAAGACGGCCCTGGTCACGGGGTCGACCAGCAACATCGGGCAGGCGATCGCCGAGGCCTTCGCCGCCGAGGGGGCACATGTCATCGTGTCCGGGCGCAATGCGGAACGGGGCGCACAGGTCGTGGCGGGGATCCGCGCGTCCGGCGGCCTGGCCGACTTCGTGGCGGCGGACCTCGACGGCAGCCCGGAGGCTTCCCGGAGCCTGGCCGCCCGGGCCCGGGAGACCCTGGGCGGGCGGATCGACATCCTGGTGAACAACGCCGGCATCTATCCGTCCCCGGGTACCACCGGCACCGACGAGGAGACCTTCGACAAGGTCTACGGGGTGAACGTGAAGGCGCCGTTCTTCCTCACCGCCGCCGTCGCCCCGGCGATGGCCGAGGCCGGCGGCGGGGCGATCATCAACCTCGGCTCGTGGATCGCCCGGCTCGCCGTCCCCGTCGGCGCGCTCTACAGCTCCACCAAGGGGGCCATGGAGACCCTCACCCGGGCCTGGGCGGCGGAGTTCGGCCCCCAGGGCGTGCGGGTGAACGCCGTCTCGCCGGGCGTGATCCTGCCCCCGGCCCCGGCGGGCGCGGAGCCCCATCCGGGCGAGGTCATGATGAAGGGCACCCCGGCCGGCCAGGTCGGCACCCCCGACGCCATCGCCCAGGCCGTGGTCTGGCTGGCCGGCGACGAGGCGGCCTTCGTGCACGGGACCGTGGTGGATGTCGACGGGGGCAGGACCGGGGTCGCCGTCATCGCCGCGTAGCGCGGATCACGGCCTGGGAGTCCGGGGCCGATGGCGGGTGTGCGGGCCGGTCCGCTACTCCAGACCGATCGCCGCGCAGTCCGCCGCGTACGTCGGGGTGCAGATCTGGGCGACGGTGTAGACGCCGTCCGCGACCACCGTGTCCTTGATGTTGTCCCTCGTGAGGGAGACCACCGGCACGAGCGTCGCGGGGATCTTCCGCCGGGTCGGGCTGTCGACCGTGTCTCGGGTCAGCGCGTCGTACTGGATGTCACGGCCCTGCGTCCTGTACACCGCCATCTTGGCGGCCTGGGTGGCCTCGTCCAGGAACGACTTGTAGACGGTCATGTACTGCTCGCCCGAGACGACCCGCTGCACCGCGTCCAGGTTCGCGTCCTGCCCGGTCACCGGCGGGATCGTGGTGGCCCCCGCTTCCTTCATCGCGCCGATGACGGCGCCGGCCATGCCGTCGTTGGCCGAGTAGACGGCGGCGATGTTCTTGAGGCCGACGGCCTGGATGGCCTTCTTCATGTTCGCCCCGGCGACCTCCGGCGACCACTTGTCGGTGTCGTACGACTTCACGATCCGGACCTTGTTCCGGAACTCGTCGAGGGCACCCTCCTTGAAACTGGCGGTGTTCGGGTCCGCGGGGTCGCCGTTCATCATGACGATCTCGCTGGTCGCCGCCTTGCTGCCGAGCGCTTCCATGACGGCGCGGCCCTGCACCTCGCCGACGAGTTCGTTGTCGTGGGAGACGTACGCGTCGATCGGGCCCTGGGCGAGGCGGTCGTAGGCGATGACGGGGATGCCGGCGTCCTTCGCCTTCCGGACGTCCGGTGCGATGGCCTTGGCGTCGACCGCGTCCACCAGGATGATGTCGACCTTCTGGTCCACCATCCGGCGGAACTGCCGGCTCTGGGCGGCCGGGCTCGCCTCGGCGTTGGCATAGACGACCTTGCCCTTGCCGTGGGTGAGGGAGGCGACCTCCTTCCTGAAGATGGGGTGGTCGAAGGTCTCGAACCGGGCCGTGTCCTTGTCGGGCAGGAGCAGTCCCACCGTGATGTCGTCCCCCTTCGCCGCGGACGGGGAGTCACCGCCCCCGCCGATGCTGTCGACGACACCGCACGCGGTGAGCGCGAGAGCGGACGTGGAGGCGGCCACGGTCAGGGCGATACGGGGCACGGGGGTGCCGCAGAGGACAGGAGCGCTCACATCAGGCGCCTTCCGAGTGGGGGGAGCATCATGCGCAACCGATGACGTGAAGGAAGCAAACGCGGAGCGGCCGGGCACGTCAAGACGTAAGGACAACAAGGCCGTTGGGGTGAGCGGGGCGTAGCGCGGCGGGACGTGGCGGCGAGGTGATGGTTGTCGCTGGTCAAGAGGGCGCCGGTGAAGGTGCGGTGTGGATCGCCGGGTTGGTGGGATTCCCGCGGGGCCGGGCCGGGGGTCCGGCCGAAACCACGAGAGCCCGCCGGTCACTTCGCGGGCGCTATCACCATGACGGTGTTCTCGGCCGCCCTCCACTGGCACCGTTGCCCCTTGTCCGCCGTGCGGGCGGTGCGGTTGTGGTGCACTGGCAAGGACACGGCGAAGACATGGCGAAGGCATCGCAAGGGTTGTCGCGAGGGAGTCCGATCATGGCGTTGGCCTTGTTCTGCGGAGACATCGCGTTCGACGTCGCGCTGCGCGTCGCCCGTTTTCCCGAACCGGACGAGAAGACGCACGCGTTCGAGAACCTGGTCGGCGCCGGCGGAGTCGTCGCCAACTCGGCGGTCGCCTGCGCCCGGCAGGGGGTCGGCGCGGCTCTGCTCGCCGTCGTCGGGGACGACGTGTTCGGTGCCTACGCCACCGACTACCTGGCGGCGCGCGGCGTCGGGGTCACCGGCGTCAGCACGACACCGGGCAGGACGGCGGTGTCGGTGTGCACCCTGGCCGAGGACGGGGAGAAGCGGCTCGTCTACACCTCGTCGGTGTCGCAGTATCCGCCGCCGGAGCGGCTGCGCGAGGCCGACCTGGACGGTGTGGACTGGATCCACACCTCGTGCCTGGACCCCGAGGCCGCCGCGGTCCTGGCCGAGCGGGCCCGGGCCGCCGGCATCCCGCTCTCCGTCGACCTTGAGCCCCATGCGCTCGGCCACGGCGCGGCGGCCCTCGCGCCGGCCTTGTACGGGGCGGAGGTGGTCTTCCTCAACGACCGGGCCGCGGCCGAGGTCGGCGACGTCCGCGGTTTCGCCGCCCGGCACCGGCTCGGGTCGGTCGTGCGCACCCAGGGGTCGCGGGGGGCGGTCCTGACGGACGGGTCCGGGGACGTCGCCGTCACGCCGCCGCCCGCCGACCGGATCGTCGACACCACCGGAGCGGGCGACTGCCTGGCCGGGGTCTACATAGCCCGCTCCCTGTCCGGCCAGGATCCGCACACGGCGTTACGGGCGGCGGTGGCCTCGGCCACGTACGCCTGCGGCCACCTCGGAGCCCAAGGGGGCTACCCGGACCGGGAGACGACGGACGGGCTCCTGCGCTGACGCCCTGGTCGACGGCCGGCAGCGACTGGCACGGCGACAGCAATGTTGGGCATTCCATTGACGGCAGCATGAAATCAGCCCTACATTCCAGGACGCCTTCGTTCAGTGCACTGAGTACCGCGCGCGCACTCCCCCACGTACACGTACAAGGAGCCGCCCCCCATGTCTGCCGTCACCCGCTCCCGCGCCTCCCGCACCCGGCTGCGTATCGCCCTCGCCGCCCTGGCCACGCTCGCGTCCTCGGTCCTCACCGCCCTCCCCGCACCCGCCGCCGAAGCGGACACCGCGGCCGCCGGCCACCTCACCGGCACCCTCGCCGACGGCGCCACCTGGATCGCGGACGTGCCCGAGCGCTGGAACGGCACCCTGCTGCTGTTCAGCCACGGCTTCGGCCCCGCCGTCGCCCAGGACGCCCCCACCGCCGACGTGCGCACCGAACTGCTCGCGGAGGGGTATGCGCTGGCCGGGTCGTCGTACGACCCGAACGGCTCGATGTGGGCCCTGAACAGCGCCGAACGCGACCAGTTCGCGGCCCTCGACGCGGTCACGGCGGAGATCGGCACGCCCCGCCGCACCCTGGCCGTCGGCCAGTCCATGGGCGGGCTCGTCAACGCCCAGCTGGCCCGGGACGGCGGCGGCCGTATCGACGGCGCGCTCGGCCAGTGCGGCCTGGTCGCGGGCGCCACCGACCTGGACAACTACCAGCTCGACGCCGAGTACACGATCGCCCGCCTGCTCCTGCCCGGACAGGACCTGAAACTCGTACGGTTCGACACCGCCGCCGACGCCGCCACCACCGCCGCCCTGCTCACCAAGGCGGTCACCGACGCCCAGGGCACCGCGCAGGGCCGCGCCCGGATCGCGCTGGCCGCAGCCTTCCTCAACCTGCCCGCCTGGTCCCCCGGAAAGGACCGGCCCGCCGCGACCGACTGGGTGGGCCAGGAGGCACAGCAGTACGACTGGTTCGCCCAGGGCATCCTGTCGTTCGTCGAGGGCGGCCGGTACGCCGTCGAGCAGTCCGCCGGCGGCAGCAACTCCTGGAACCGGGGCGTGGACTACGCCCGGCTGCTCGCCGGTTCCGCACACGCGCCCCAGGTCCAGGCCCTGTACCGGGCGGCCGGCCTTCACCTGGACGCCGACCTGCGCACGCTGACCGAGCACGCCACGATCACCGCCGATCCCGGCGCCGTCCGCACCGCGCAGCGGACCTCCGCCGCGGGCCAGGGCCTCGAGGTGCCGTTGCTCGACATACACACCACCGCGGACAACCTGGTGCCCGTCGAGCAGGAGAACCGCTTCGCCGCCCGGGTGCGCGCCGCCGGCGACGGCGCGCTGCTGCGGCAGGCCTATGTCGAGCGGCAGGGCCACTGCGCGTTCACCACCGCCGAGACGGTGGCCGCCCTGCACGCCCTCGAACACCGCGTCGGCACCGGCCGCTGGGACGACGCCGCGACCCCGGCCGCACTCCAGCGGTCGGCCACCGCACTCGGGCTGGACGGGGCCGCCTACGTGCCGTACCAGCCGGCCCGGTTGACGGTCGGACGGTCACCGTCCCGGGTGTGAGGGCGGCACCAGGGCCTGGAGCGCGGACAGCGCGCCGTTCGTGATCGGGGACGGCGGCGCCGACTCGGGCGGGACCGTACGGAAGGCGCTCGGGGGCATGCCGTAGACCGCGCGGAACCGGCGCGAGAAGTGGTAGGCGTCGGCGAAGCCGCACTGGACCGCTATGGCGCGCAGCGAGAGGTTGCTGAGCCACAGCAGCGGCTCCGCCCGTGCCAGGCGCAGCCGTTCCAGCTGATCTTCCTCATCGTCCGGGCCGCACCCGGCGACCCCGCGACCGTGCTGCTCGGCCCGGACGCCGACCAGAGCCAGATCGACAGCCTGCGCGCCTCGCTCGGACTGGACCGGCCGCTCGGCGCGCAGTACCTCAGCTACCTCGGTGACGTCTGCCGCCTTGACTTCGGTGAGTCGCACCGGCTCGGCAGGCCCGCCATGGACGCGGTCCTGGACCGGCTGCCCGCCACCATCGACCTCACGCTGACGGCCACCGTGATCGCGGTGCTCGTGGGGCTGACGAGGCCGTGCCGGGATTATTCGCCGCCCAGGTCCAGCAGGACCTTGGAGGCTCTCGTGCGGTCGCCGGCCAGGTCGAACGCCTCGACCGCGCGGGCCAGGGGCAGGGTGTGGCTGATGACCGGGCCGACGTCCAGGCCGGAGGCCAGGAGTGCGAGCGCGTCGTCGAATTCGTGGTCGAAACGGAAGGCGCCCCGGAGGCTGATCTCGCGGGTGACGACGACGTTGCCGAGGAAGCCGGTCTCGCCGGGCGGGAGCAGTCCCAGGAGGACGACCGTGCCGCCCCGGCGGACCCGCTGGACACAGGTGCCCAGCCCCGCCCCGGAGCCGGACGCCTCCACCGCCACTTCGACTTCGTCCGGCCAGGCCGGGTCGTCGGGGTGGTCCGCCCGGACGGTGGCCGTGGCGCCGACGCTCCTGGCGATGTCCAGCGGGGCGTCCAGCAGGTCGCTGACGATCACCTCGGCGGCTCCCGCGTGCCGCAGCGCGGCGACCACCAGGGAACCGATCGGACCGGCCCCGGTGACCAGCACCCGCTTGCCGGCCACTTCCCCGGCGCGGCGCACCGCGTGCAGGGCGACGGAGAGCGGCTCGGCGAGTACGGCGCGGCGAAGGTCGAGCCCGGCCGGCAGCACCCGTACCTGGTCGGCGGGGACGACGAACCGCTCGGCGAAACCACCCTGGACGTGCGGCATCCGGGCGGCGCTGCCGAGATAGCGGGCGTGACCGCACACGTTCCGCCGGTCACGCGCGCACTCCGGGCAGTTCCCGCACGGGGTGGCCGGGTGGACCGCCACCGGGGTGCCGACGGCGGGGCCGCCCTCGGTACCGGGGCCGAGGGCGGCGACCCGGCCGACGACCTCGTGGCCGAGCACCAGCGGTTCGCGGACCCGGAAGTCGCCGACCGAACCGCGGTGGTAGTAGTGCAGGTCCGAGCCGCAGACGCCGCCCAGGGACGCGGCCACGAGCACCTGTCCGGGGCCGGGCAGGCCGGGGTCCCACTCCTCGACCCGGAGATCGCCCGCCTTGTGGACCACGCACGCGTACATGTGATGCTCCTTCCGCCCGGTCACAGGACCGACAGCATGCCGCCGTCGACGTACAGCACCTGCCCGTTGACGAAGTCGGACGCGGGGGACGCCAGGAAGATGAGGGCGCCGATCAGGTCGGAGACGCGGCCCCAGCGGCCAGCCGGGGTGCGCCCCCGTACCCATGCGCTGAACTCCTCGTCCACGACCAGTGCCGCCGTGAGTTCGGTCTCGAAGTAGCCCGGCCCCAGGCCGTTGACCTGGATGCCCGAGGGGCCGAGGTCCGCGCACATGCCCTTGGTCAGCAGCTTCAGGCCGCCCTTGGTGGCGGAGTAGGGGGCGATGCCGGGCCGTACCGTCTCGCTCTGCACCGAGAGGATGTTGACGATCTTCCCGTGTCCGCGCGGGACCATCCGGCGGGCGACCTCCCGGCCCACCAGGAAGGCGCTGGTGAGGTTGGTGCCGATCAGGCGGTGCCAGTCGTCGTCGGTGAAGTCGAGCAGCGGCGCGCGGTGCTGGGCCCCGGTGTTGTTGACGAGGATGTCGATCGGGCCCACCTCGTCCTCGATCGCGGCGACGTGCGCGGCCACGGCGGCGGAGTCGGTCACGTCGAAGGGGTAGGCGAACACCGCGGAGGCGAACGCGGGGGATTTTCCGGCGAGTTCGTCGCGGGTGCGGGCGAGGGCCGTCTCGTCACGGCCGTTGAGGACGACCGTGCAGCCGGCCTCCAGCAGCCCCTGGGCCAGCGCCCGCCCGATGCCGCGGCTGGAGCCGGTGACCAGCGCGATGCGCCCGGCGATGTCGAACAGGGGGCTGGTCGTCATTCCGGCTCCGCCTTCGTGCCCGGCAGCGGCGTGCGGGCCGGGCGCCCGTCGAGGACGTCCAGGATGTTGTCCACGGCGAGGTCCACCATCGCCGCGCGGGTCGCCTCGGTGGCCGAGCCGATGTGCGGCAGGGCGAACAGGTTCGGCCGGGCGGTCAGGTCGGCCACGTCCGCGCCGCGCGGCTCACGCTCGTAGACGTCGAGCCCGGCCGAGTGCAGACGGCCCTCGTCGAGGGCGCGCAGCAGGGCGGCCTCGTCCACGACGCCGCCCCGGGAGGTGTTGACCAGCGTGGCGGTCGGCTTCATGACCCGCAGTTCCGCGGCGCCGATCAGGTGGCGGGTGGCGTCGGTGAGCGGGACGTGCAGCGAGACGATGTCGGACTGGGCGAGGAGCTGCGGCAGCGCGGCCGGGGTGGAGAGGCCGTCGGCGGCCGAGCCGGACCGGTCGTGGTGCAGCACGCGCATGCCGAAGCCGGCGGCGCGCCGTGCCACCGCCCGGCCGATCTGCCCGTAGCCGACCAGGCCCAGGGTGGCACCGTGCACGTCCAGGCCGAGGTAGTCATCCATCCGGAACAGGTCCCACGCCCCGGAGTGCAGCGCGTCACGGGCCACACCCAGCCGGCGGCGGGCGGCCAGGATCAGCGCGAACGCCAGGTCTGCGGTCGTCTCCGCCAGCACCCCCGGGGTGTGGGTCACCACGACCCCGCGCTCGGCCGCGGCCCGCTGGTCCACGCTCTCGAACCCCATGCTGGCCAGGCTGACCACCTTCAGGGCAGGACCGGCCGCGTCCAGCAGTTCGGCGTCGACACGGTCGTTGCCCAGGGCCAGAACGGCGCTCACGCCGCCCTCGGCCGCGGCGAGCGAGGCCAGTTCGGCCGGCTCCGGTCTGCCCGTGCCCGTCCAGCGCACGACGTCCGTCTCCGGACGGGACGCCAGCCGGCGCAGCCCCCCGCCGGGCAGAGTGCCACGAGTACTGAGCACGCGCTCTTTCATCCACCACTCCCACGCTGCTTTTGCGTTACGCCGGTGAAAACTTTAGTCAGCGCTCAGCCGACGCGACCAATACCGGATTCGTGTGACGTCATCGGGTGTCGGGATTCCCGCCGAATTCATTGATCAGCTCATGAAAGAGATCGTGTACGGCGAGGGCGGGTTCCGACAGCGGCTGGTGATCGGACGTGCACAGGGAGAGCTTGACCTCGATCGTGGGGTCGACGATCCGCCGCACCACCAGACTCCGCACGTCGAGGATGACCTGGGCCGCCGACCACGGCAACACGGTGGCGCCGAGACCGGCACCGACGGCACTGGTCAGGGTCAGGACCGACTCGATCTCACCGACGACCCTCGGTTCCAGGGAGACATGGCGGAAGGCGGCGTCCACGACGTGCCGGATGGTGTGGATACGGCTGGGCAGCAGCAGGCCCACACCGGCCAGCTCGGCGATGGAGACCTCGTCCCGGTCGGTCGCCGAACCGGTGCCCGGCGCGGCGACCAGGTACAGGTCCTCGGTCCGCATCGGCTCGAACTGGACACCGCGTACCGGACCTGCGTCGTAGATGAACGCCATGTCCATCCGGCCGGTCATGATCGCCTCGCTGATGACACCGCCGAAGTTCTCGTTGATGTGCAGCAGGATGTCCGGGTAGCGCTCGCGCACGGCCCGCAGCAGCGGCAGGGCCAGCGCGGCGCCGGTGCTGTACGGGGCCAGGCCCACCGAGACGCTCCCGGCCGGCGCCCGCCCGGACACGTCGACCGCCGCCTGCGCGTGTTCGAGCTGGCGCAGGATCAGCTGGGCGTGGCGGTAGAGGGCACGCCCGGCCTCGGTCGGTGCCACCCCGCGCTTGCTGCGGATCAGCAGCTGCTGCTTGAACTGCGTCTCCAGCATCGAGACCTGCTGGCTCAGCGCGGGCTGCGCGATGTGCAGGATGTCGGCGGCGCGCGTGATGCTCCCGGCGTCGACGATCTTCACGAACGAGTACAGACGCCTGGTGTCCATCGGCGGCCTCCAGCCCTGACAGGAGGGCTCATCGTACGGGCGGCCCGGGCGGCCCGAGAGTGAGCGGTGTCATATCCCGCCCTTATCACGTCACACACAACGGGTATTTGAAGCGCCGATCCGCCGGTACTACGGTCACCGAAACGCGGAATTCCCGGCCGACGGCGACCCGCCGAAGAAATTGCAACGGCCACGTTAATCGCGTTTCGGATTCATTTCCCCGGCTTCCCGATTTTCAGATTCTGGGCGGAGGACGACATGACGCACACGGTCGATCTCGTGGCCGACCTCGGCGAGGGGTACGGCCCCTGGACCATGGGGGACGACGAGGCCCTCCTCTCCGTCCTCACCTCGGCCAACATCGCCTGCGGCTTCCACGCCGGCGACCCACGGATCATGGACGCCACCGTCCGCCACTGCGTGGACCGCGGAGTCGCCGTCGGCGCCCATCCCAGCTTTCCCGACCGCGTCGGCTTCGGCCGCCGCGCGATGGACCTGACCCCGGACGAGGTCCGCACCGACGTCCTCTACCAGGTCGGCGCGCTCCAGGCGTTCGCCGCCGCGC
This sequence comes from Streptomyces sp. NPDC051105, assembly GCF_040682795.1. Taxonomy (NCBI): domain Bacteria; kingdom Bacillati; phylum Actinomycetota; class Actinomycetes; order Kitasatosporales; family Streptomycetaceae; genus Streptomyces; species Streptomyces sp. NPDC051105. The sequence goes on from NZ_JBFBBR010000010.1 coordinate 340,251, forward strand.
ACGGCACCCGGGTGGGGCACGTGGCCCCGCACGGCCGGCTCGGCAACCTCGTCGCCACCCGGCAGGACTACGCGGTCGCCGTGACCGAGGCGATCGCCTCCCTCGACCCCTCGCTGATCGTCCTGGCGCAGGACGGCGAACTCGCCGACGCCGCCCGCGCCCGCGGCCTGCGCGTCGCCGTCGTCGGCATCGCCGACCGCGCCTACCAGGACGACGGCACCCTCGTGCCGCGGAGCGAACCCGGAGCGGTCATCCACGACGAGCGGGAGATCGCCGAACGCACCGTCCGGATGGTGACCGAGGGCGTCATCCGCAGCGTCGGCGGCCGTGACCTCCCCGTCGACTGCGACACCGTCCTGCTGCACGGCGACACGCCCGGCGCCATCTCCCTCGCCCACCGCATCCGCAAGGAACTCCTGGCGGCGGATGTCGGGATCGCCCCGCTGACCGCCGTACTGGACGGGAAGAGCACCTGATGAACGGCGACATCCGCATCGCGGACTGCGGTGACTCGGCCATCGTGGTGAAGGCCCAGGGCGCGGGGGCCTGGCGGCTCGTCCACGCCCTCGCCGACGCGGTCGAGGCGGCGGCGGTGGCCGGTGTGTACGGCATCGTCCCGGCCTACGACTCCCTCCTCGTCGAGTTCGACTGCGCCACCACGGACCACGACACGGTCCGCCGCGCCCTGCGGCGGGCGACAGCCCGACTCACCGACGGCACACCCCCGTCGCCGTCCCCCCGGCGCTTCACCGTCCCGGTGGTCTACGGCGGCGAGCACGGTCCCGATCTCCCCGTCGTCGCGGACCGGCTCGGCCTGACCGAGCGGGAGGTCGTCGCGCTGCACACCGCCCAGGACCTGACCGTGCGCTGTCTGGGCGCACCCGTGGGGGCGCCGATGATGGACGGTCCCGCGTTCCCGGCGCCGGTGCCGAGGCTGGCCTCGCCACGGACCAGCGTGCCGCCCGGCTCGGTCGCGGTGGCCGGCCGGCAGGCCGTGATCTGCCCGATGCGGTCTCCCGGCGGCTGGCCCCTCCTCGGCCGTACCCCGCTGCGCGTCCTCGACCTCGACGCCGAGCCGCTGACGCCGTACCGGCCGGGCGACACCTTCCGGTTCGTGCCGATCACCGCGGAGCAGTGGCGCGACCACGACGGCGCGATGCTCTCGGCCGAGGCGGTGACCCGTGGCTGACACCCTCACCATCCACCGCGCCGGACTCACGACCCTCCAGGACCTCGGCCGCCCCGGCCGCTCCCGCCACGGCCTCCCCGTCAACGGCGCGCCCGACCAGTACGCCGCCCGCGTCGCCAACGTCCTCACCGGCAACGACGAGAGCGCGCCGCTGCTGGAGATCACCGCGGCGGACTTCGGCTGCACGCCCTCCGCGGACGTACTCGTCGCCGTGACCGGCGCCCCCGCCGACCTCACCGTCGACGACGTCCCGCGCCCCCGCTGGGAGCCCGTCGTCGTCCGCGCGGGCGAGACGATCCGCGTCACCGGCATCAGGGTCGGCGTCCGCGCCTACCTCGCCGTCCACGGTTCGCTGGAGGCGCCGTACCTGCTGGGCAGTTGCGCTCCCGACACGATCCTCGGCTTCGGCCGCACCTTGCGGGACGGCGACCAGATCGCCGTACGGACGGCCCTCCGCGCCCCGATCGGCCACCGGGTCTACGGCATCCCGCTGTTCCGTGTGCACGCGCCCGTACCGCGTCTCGCCGGGGCGACGGCATGGACGATCGACGTCACCGACGGTCCCGACCTGGCGGAGTTCGGCGACTCGGCCGACCGGCTGTTCCGCTCGGAGTTCACCGTCACCCCGCGGAGCAACCACATCGGCCTGCGCATGTATGGCGACGTGCCGCGCAGGACCGCGACCGGCGAGGTGCTCTCCCGGGGCGTCCCCGTCGGCGCGATCGAGGTGCCCGCGGGCGACGAACTCCTCGTCCTGCACCGGGGCCGCGGTGTCACCGCCGGCTACCCCGTCCTCGCGGTCGTCACCTCGACCGGCCTGGACGCGCTCGGCCAGGCCCGCCCCGGCCAGGCCGTCCGCTTCCGGCGCTGCACGGTCGCCGAGGCGGTGGCCGCGTACCGCTTACAGCGCGCCGGCATCGACGCCCTGAAGACCCGCATCCGCACGGTGTTCGACGCCCACCGCATCCCCTGACTCCCCATGCACGTCCCCGCACGTCAGTGACACCCCGTCCCCGAAAGCGCACGAACGTCATTGAAGGAGACCGCCATGGCCACCGTGGCCGCCCAACCGACCCCCAACACGGTCGATCCGAGAACCGCTCGCAAAGTCACCCTCGCCGGCTGCGTCGGCATCTTCGCCGAGCTCTACGACAACGGCATCTTCGGCTTCATGGCGGGCACCCTCGGTGCCGTCTTCTTCCCCGACTCGGCCAACGCCGTCCAGCTGGTCTTCCTCGGCTACGCCGTCTCCTTCTTCTTCCGCCCGCTCGGCGGTGTCATCTGCGGCCACCTCGGCGACCGCATCGGCCGGCAGCGGATGCTCGTCTTCGTGATCATGCTGATCAGCGCGGCGACGGCGGCCATCGGCCTGCTGCCGACCTACGCGGCCATCGGCATCGCCGCACCCGCCCTGCTGATCCTGCTCCGGGTCGCCCAGGGCTTCTCGGTCGGCGGCGAGGCGTCCGGCGCGATGAGCTTCCTCGCCGAGCACGCGCCGGAGGGCAGGCGCGGCCTCTACACCAGCTACGCCCAGATCGCCTCCTTCCTCTCGCTGCTCACCGGCACGCTCATCGCCGCCGCGCTGACCAGCGGCCTCGGCGCGGACCGGATGGAGTCCTGGGGCTGGCGGATCCCGTTCCTGCTGGCCATCCCGCTCGGCGTCACCGGCATCCACATCCGCAAGCGGATCAGCGACACCCCGAACTTCACCCGCCTCCAGGAGAGCGGCGGCCTGGCGAGGAACCCGCTGAAGGAGGCGTTCTCCTCCGCCGAGCACCGCCGCGCGATGCTCCTCGCCCTCTTCATCCCGCTGATGAACGGCTCCGGCTACTACGTCCTGTTCAGCTACATGCCGACCTTCATGAGCAGCGAACTCCACTTCAGCAAGGTGCAGGGCCTGCTCGTCACCGCGAGCAGCCTGGTCGCCATCTCGGTCGCCATCCCCTACATGGGCCGGCTCTCCGACCGGGTGGGGCGCAAGAAGGTCCTCGCGGGCGCCGCGATCGCCATGGCGGTCGTCGCGATCCCCTGTTACCTGCTCATCGGCACCGGCGACGTCCCCCTCGCCGTCCTCGGCGCGTGCGTCATGGCCGTCGTCTTCGCGGGGCACACCGGCGTCATCCACATCCTGCTCGTCGAGCTCTTCCCGACCCGGGTGCGCTACTCCGCCTACGGCCTCGGCTACAACATCTCCTCCGCCCTCTTCGGCGGCACCGCACCCCTGCTGATGACGTGGCTCATCGCCGAGACCGGCAACGTCAACATGCCCGCCTTCTACGCCGTCGTGACCGCGCTGGGCACGCTCGCCGCCGTCTCCAGGGTCCAGGACAGGGCGCACCAGCCCCTGCGCGACGCGTAGTCACACCACCGCGCCGACCACTCCACCCCCCACCCCGCACCTCTGGGAGTAGTTCACATGCCCTTCTCCGACTACAAGACCGCGCTCGTGACCGGTGCCTCCACCGGAATCGGGGCCGTGGTCGTCGAGCGCCTGGTGAAGCAGGGGCTCGAAGTCCACGCCGTGGCCCGCAACGCCGACCGCCTCGCCGACCTGGCCCGGCGCACCGGCTGCGTGCCGCACGCCGTCGACATCACCGACACCGCCGCCCTGACCGAGGCCCTGCGGGGCATCGAGGTCGACGTCCTCGTCAACAACGCCGGTGTCTCCCGCTCCGGGAACATCCTCACCGCCGACGAGTTCGCCGTCGACGAGCAGGTGGCGGTCAACATCCAGGCGATACTGCACCTGGTCCGCCTGCTCATGCCGGGGATGGTGGAACGCGACCTCGGGCACATCGTCAACATCAGCTCGATCGCGGCCGTCTACAACTTCGGCGGCAACACGATCTACCACGCCACCAAGGCCGCCGTACACACCCTCTCCCGCCAGCTCCGCGTCGACGGCTACGGCCACCGCATCCGCGTCACCGAGATCTGCCCCGGCCGGGTGGAGACGGAGATCTTCGGCCGGCTGCTCGGCGACATGGAGGAGGCGCAACGCGTCTACTACGACGGCTACGAGTCCCTCAAGCCGGAGGACATCGCCGACGCCATCGACTTCGCCATCGACTCACCGCGCCATGTGAACATCGGCCACGTGGAGATCCTGCCGACCTTCCAGGTGCCGGGCGGCCTCAACTTCGAACGGCGGGCGGACTGACATGGCGGACACGGCAGTCACGGCCCTGGCCCGGCGGGTCGACCGCATCAAGCCCTCCCCCAGCACGGCGGCCGCCCAACGCGTCCGCGAACTCAAGGCGCAGGGCCACCGGATCCTCGACCTCACGGTCGGCGAACCGGACTTCGACACCCCCGACCACGTCAAGGCGGCGGCGATCGAGGCGATCGGCCGGGGCGAGACCAAGTACACGCCCGTGAACGGCACCCCCCAACTCCGCGCCGCCATAGCCGGCAAGCTCACCCAGCGCCACGGACTGGCCTACGCGCCCGACCGGATCACCGTCGGCGGCGGGGCGAAGCAGATCATCTTCCTCGCCCTGATGGCCACGCTCGACGCGGGCGACGAGGTCATCGTCCCCAGCCCGTACTGGGTGTCGTACCCGGACATGGTCCTCGCCAACGACGGCACCCCGGTCGTCGTCCCCTGCCCGGAGTCCGACGGCTTCAAGCTGACGCCGGACCGTCTGGAGTCCGCGATCACGGACGCCACCCGCTGGCTGATCCTCAACGCCCCGAACAACCCGACGGGCGCGGCCTACACACCGGACGAACTGCGCGCCCTGGCCGACGTGTTGCTGGCCCACCCGCACGTCCTCGTCCTCACCGACGAGATCTACGACGAGATCTGGTACGGCGACGAGGGCCCCGACGGACTCCCCACCACCCTCGCCGCGGTCGAACCCCGGCTCTCCGAGCGGGTGTTCCTCACCAACGGCGTCTCCAAGACGTACGCCATGACGGGCTGGCGGATCGGCTACGGCGCCGGCCCGGCCGGCCTGGTCGGCGCCGTCAACAAGCTCCAGTCCCAGATCTCCTCCTGCCCCTCGTCGATCAGCCAGGCGGCCGCCACGGCCGCGCTCACCGGCGACCAGGGCTTCATCGACGACTGTGTCGCCGTCTACCGGGCCCGCCGGGACGAGACGGTGAAGATGCTGACCGACATCCCGGGCCTGACCTGCACGCCACCGAGCGGCGGCTTCTACGTCCTGGTGAACTGCGCGGGACTGCTGGGCCGGCACACCCCGGCCGGCGAACGCATCGCCACGGACGAGGAGTTCGCCGCCCACCTCCTGGAGTCGCAGCGGGTGGCGGTGATCCACGGGGCGGCCTACGGAGCCCCCGGCTACTTCCGCATCTCCTTCGCGACGTCGAGCGCGGTCCTGACGGAGGCCTGCGAACGCCTCTCCACCGCCTGCGCCGCCCTGACCTGACCTGACCCTTCACCCGCTCCTCGGAGAGAGACCCATGCTGCGTGTGAACACGAAGTTCGACCGCCCCGATCCGGACCTGGTCGAGCGACTAGGTGCCTACTCCACGGCCACCATCCACGAGGCGCAGGGCCGGCTCGGCGCCCTGAGTTCGACGATCAAGCCGGTGTCGGACACCATGTCGCTGTGCGGCCCCGCCTTCACCGTGCGCTGCGCGCCCCGGGACAACATCATGCTCCAGGTGGCCATCGCCCACGCCCGGCCCGGCGACGTCATCGTCGTGTCCGCCGGTGAGTACGCCGAGGCGGGCTCCTTCGGCGACGTCCTGGCCAACGCCTGCGTGGCCAAGGGCCTCGGCGGACTGATCACCGACACCGGCGTCCGCGACACCCGGGAACTGCGCGACCTCGGCTTCCCGGTGTTCTCCCTCGGCGTCTCCATCAAGGGCACGGTCAAGGAGACCGTCGGCCCCATGGCGGAGCCCGTCCTGGTCGGCGGCGAGCTGATCCGCCCGGGCGACGTGGTGCGCGGTGACGCCGACGGTGTCGTGGTGGTCCGCCGCGAGGACCTGGCCGACGCGGTCCGCCTCTCCCAGGAACGCGTGGACGCCGAGACCGGGTACATCGCCGCCTACCGATCCGGAAAGAGCGTCATCGAGGTCAGCAACCTCACCGCGGTCCTCGAAGCGAAGGGCCTGGTCATCGAGGAGTGACATTGCCCGGACGCGGAAACGGCGCCGTCGTCCGGGCCCCGGCGCTCAGGCTCCCACGCTGCCGTCGATGCCCTCCCGCAGGAAGTCGGCGTGTCCGTTGTGGCGGCCGTACTCCAGGAGGACGTGCGTCATCACCATCCGCAGCGACACCTCCTCCTGCCACCTCGGCTGGTATCCGGCCCGGTCCAGGGAGGTGGCCTCGCGTTCGATCCGGCGCGAGGTCTCCACCTCGGCCTCCCAGGCCGTGAACGCCTCGTCCCGGGTCGACCGGCTCGCGTCGTACGCCGCCTGGAAGTCGACCTTGTCGGACCAGACCATGGGTGCTTCGTTGTCCTCGAACACCCGCCGGAACCAGGTCCGTTCCACCTCCGCCATGTGCCGCACCAGGCCGAGCAGCGAGAGCGTGGACGGCGGCATCGACCGCCGCCGCAGCTCCTCGTCGGTGAGCCCTTCGCACTTCATGGCGAGGGTGGCCCGGTGGTAGTCGAGAAAGGCCCGCAGCGTGTCGCGTTCGCTTCCGAAGGCGGGCGGTCCTATGCGGTTGTCGCTGTTCACTGACCGTACTCCTTGTCCGTTCCGGCACATCGGAACAGATCATCCCCCCGTGGCGGCGCCGTGTCGTCGGCTCACCGGGGCCAGTACCGGGCAAGGGCCCCTTCCCGGTACGGGGCCAGGTGCCACCCGGAGTCGGTGCCCGGCATCCCCGCCGTCGTGACGACCGTCGACCCGAGTGCGCATGACCTACGGGCCGGGAGCGGCGGCGGCCGGGCGGCCCCTTCCGTCCCCGGTCACAGATCCGGCAGGCGCAGCGCGAGGAGGGCCACGTCGTCGGTGCTGCCGGGCGGCATGCGGGCGAGCAGTTGGTCGCACAGGACGTCCAGCGGTGCGTGGGCGAGCGCGAGGGCGTGGCGGCGCAGACCGCTCAACCCGGTGCCGAGGTCGCTGCCGGGGACCTCGATCAGCCCGTCGGTGTAGAGCAGCAGGGTGGAGCCGGGCGCCAGGGGATGCGTGGCGTCGGGTCGGCTCGCCGCGGTACCCAGGGAGGCGCCGAGGAGGATTCCCTGTCCGGCTTCGAGGTAGCGCGCCTGTCCGTCCGGGGTCAGGAGGAGTGGCGGCGGATGCCCGGCGCTGGTCCAGCGCAGTGTCCACGGACCGGTGTGCGGGTGGCCTTCGACCCGGGCGAGGACGAGGGTGGCCATGGAGACGGTAGTGATGGCGGGCATGGCGTCGTCGAGACGGTCGACGACGGCGCCGGGCGGCCCGGTACGGTCCCAGGCCAGTGAGCGCAGGATGCCGTGCAGTTGGGCCATCCCGGCCGCGGCGGTCAGGTCATGGCCCACGACGTCGCCGATGACCAGCGCGAGCGTGCCGTCCTTCAACTCGAACGCGTCGTACCAGTCACCGCCGACCTGGGAGCCGGCCGGGGCGGGCTGGTAGCGGGCGGCCAGCCGGAGACGGCCGGGCTGGGGCAGGGGTGCCAGCAGGTTGCGCTGCATGGCCTCGGCGACGGCGCGCTGGCGGCCGAACCGCCGCGCGTTGTCGACGACCAGGCCGACCCGCCGCCCGATGTCGCTCACCACCCCCAGGTCGGCGGTGTCGAAGGGGTGCGCCGGGTCGGTGCGCACCAGCGTCAGGGCGCCGGTGATCTGGCGTCCGGAGCCCAGCGGCACCGTGAGGACGGACCGCGCGCCCACCAGCCGCAGAAACCCGCTGTACGCCGCGGCCAGCGGAGAGTCGGGCGGCGGGGCCGTGCGGGCCTCGTCCTGAAGCACGGGCTCACCGCTGTTCAGTACGCGGACGAGAGGTGACCGGTCCCCCTCCCCGGAATCGGGAAGTCGCTCGCGCCCGCCCTCCAGTGCGGCGTCCCGGCCCGCGGGACCGGTCACCGCCATGCGGCGGACCTGCCCGGAACGGGTCAGGAGGTCGGTCGCCGCCCAGTCGGCCAGGCGGGGCACCAGCAGGCGGCCCAGCCGGGCGAGGGCCTCGTCCGTCTCCAGGGTCTGGCCCAGTACGTCGGTGATCTCCGCGACCAGCGTCAGCCGCTCGTTGAGGTCCTCCAGGGCGCTCGCATAGGCCGCACGTTCACGACGTGCCCCGTGGTCGCCCGTGACGTCGGTGAACATCAGGGCAACGCCCTTGAAGGAGCCGCCGTCCCGCAGCGGAGAAGCGGACCAGGAGATGGTGATCAGGTGGCCGTCGCCGCGCAGATAACTGTCGCCCTCCCCGCGCGCGGCGGTCTCCTCGGCCAGCGCCTGGAGCAGCGGGCACCGCTCGCGGAGGAGGGTGCCGCCGCCCGCGTCCCGGTGCAGCAGATCGTGCGCGTCCCGTCCGCGCAGCTCGCCGACGGCACGGCCCAGCAGCCGCTCGGCGGCCGGGTTGAGGGCGACGATCCGTCCGGCCGGGTCCACCACCATCAGGGCCGTGCTCAGCTGGGCGACGACCTGCCACCAGAAACCCGGCTCGGCCGCCGGCCGGGACCGCCCCTCATCGCCCGCACCGGGCACCGCACCTCGCCCCTCATCGCCCGCACCAGGCACCGCACCCGCACCACGCACCCGCCACCACGCACCTTCCAGCCGTCGCGGCCTCGCACCGGAGACCGCGGGCATGTCAGGGAAACCGACACACCCGTGTCCGATGGTCCCCCGGGCGTAGCCCGCCCGCGTGGCCGACACGACGGTCCCTTCCCGCACCTCCCGAGTGCCCGCCCCACCGGACGGTCACCCGTCGGCGGGCCGGTGTCCAACCGGACGGTCACCCGTCGGCGGGCCGGTGTCCGCACTCGCGGCGGCCATCGGCCAGGCGGCCGAAAGGGCGCCGGTCTCCGGGGGGAGGGAGTCTGCGAAGTGCCCCCCGGTGAGTCCACGCTATTCCGCGGCGGCGCCGGAGGAGCCGTTCCCGGACGCCGTCCCGCCTCCGCCGTCGGCGGGCCGCCGCCCGGACTGGCTGGTTTCGAGCCAGGACCGTGCGGGTTCTGCCGCGCGGGTGGTGTCCACCGTGAGGTCGAGGCGGGTTCCTCCGTCGGGGCCCGCGGGATAACTGCGCTGCTCGGCGGCGGCGAAACAGTGGCGCAGTACCTCCGCCACCCTACGGGCGACCTCGGGCGAGGCGGCGACGATGCGGACCGCGGCATGCCCGTCCGAGGGTGTTTGCATGGACTGCACGGCGACCTCGGAGTTCGGTGTCCCGGTAGGAGACGGACTCGGACTGGATCTTCCACTCTACTCCGGCGTGTCCCACTGCCCCACGGACGACCGGCGGCGTCCCCGGCCGCCGCCGGACGGGACCCTAGGTGCGCAGCAGCCGTTGGGTGATCTCCCGGTACTGCCTCAGCGCGAGCCGGAGTTCGGCGGAGTCCGTCCCGGGGTCCCGGTCCTGCCAGCCCGCGCGGAGGACCTGCCGCAGCTCCGCAAGGGCCTTCGTGAGCTGGGCGGCGGCTTCATCGAAGGCGCCCTCGGCCTCCTCCAGGGCCTCGCGCGGGGTGTCCGCGAAGGTGTTGACGGCATGTCCGAGGCGGCGCACGATCTCGTCCCGTTCCGCCGGCGGGAGCAGCGGCTCCGGGCCCGGGGTGCGGCGTTCGCCGGAGCCCGGGGGCCGGTCCGCGGGCTGCTGGGCGCGTGTCTGGTCGTACATCGTCGTGTGTACCGCTTCCGTTGCGATGGGGGCACCGCCTGAAGACGCCCTTGGCGCACCTTCTCGACGGCCTGCTCCAGGCTTCCCGGGGACCCGGTCGACCCTGCCCTTCACGGCCCGGCCCCCGGTCGTCCTGCCAGTCAATGTCCGGCGACGACGGGTGTCAACGCGGCGCGGGACCGGGCACGAGGAGTGCGAGGGAGTACGTTGGGGGGAGCGAGGGTGCGTCGTGCCTACCGACAGGTCGTCTCCAGCACACCACCCGTCACCCAGGGGCAGCTCGTGACCCCGGCCGCGCCTCCGTCCCAGCGGCCTTCGCCCAGGTCAAGGAGCCCCCACCATGCCATCCACCCCCATAGCCCCCGTAACCCCCGCCACCCCCGTCCCGCCGAGCCCGCCGGACACCGGCGCGCCGCCCCAAAACTACGACGGCGTCTCGCCCTTCCCGCCCGACGGACCGGCGCCCGCGCGCGACGGCGGGGAGCGGCTGTACGTGACCGTGACGGCCGTGATCGTCGTCCTCCCGTTCGTGGCTCTCGGCCTGGTCGGCTGGCTGCTGTGGGGCCGTCTCGTCCACCCCGTCGACATCCTGCTCGCCGCCGTCCTCTACACGGTCACCGGCCTGGGCGTCACGGTCGGCTTCCACCGCGGTCTCACCCACGGCAGCTACCGTGCGACACGTCCCGTGCGCATCGCGCTCGCGGTGGCCGGTTCGATGAGCTTCCAGGGCGACGTCATCGGCTGGGTCGCCACCCACCGCCGCCATCACGCCTTCACCGACCGACCCGGCGACCCGCACTCCCCGTACCGCTACGGCACACACCTGCGTGGCCAGTTGCGCGGACTCCTGCACGCCCACATCGGCTGGCTGTTCCGCAACGACCGTACGCCCGCCGAAACTTACGCCCCGGACCTGCTCGCCGACCCCGACATCCGTGCCGTCTCGCGGGCCTTCCCGCTGCTGTGCGTCCTCACCCTGGCCCTGCCGTTCGGGGCGGGCTGGGCCATCGGCGGCAGCTGGGTGTACGGCCTGACCGCCCTGCTGTGGGCGGGACTTGTCCGCATCGCGCTGCTCCACCACGTCACCTGGAGCGTCAACTCCCTGTGCCACATGATCGGGGAACGCCCCTTCCGCACCCGCCGCCACGACCGCGCCACCAACCTGTGGCCGCTCGCCCTGCTCTCCTTCGGGGAGAGCTGGCACAACCTCCACCACGCCGACCCGACCAGCGCCCGGCACGGCGTCGACCGCGGCCAGATCGACCCGTCGGCCGCCGTCATCGGTCTCCTGGAACGCCTCGGCTGGGTGTACGACGTGCGCCGGCCGACGCCGGACCGGGTCGCCGCGCGTCGCGCCTGACGGCAACCCCGCATCCACCCGAGGCAGTTGGCAGGAGCTTCATGACCATCGCACTGCAGCCCGCGCTTCCCTCCCACCCCGTCCTCCGCCTGCATCTGGCGCCCCACGGCGACCTGCCCCGGTCCATCGACGGAGCATGGTGGCCGCGCTCCTACGACCTCCTGGTGGAACTCCCGAGACTGCTGGCCGGCTTGCCGCGCGACTGGGGCCATATCACCAGCGTCACCGTCAACGGGGCGGTGTGGTCCGCGGCGCCCGGCCGGATACTCGTCTCCAACCAGGTCGTACGACTGCGCAGAGCCCTGACGGCGAACGCCCCGCACACCGTCGTGCTGCTCGCCCCCGGCCGCGGACGCTGGGACCTGGTGGTCGTGCCTCCGGACACCGCCGAGGACGCCGCGGAATCGCTCATGGCGGCCGCGGCGGGAGACCTCGGGGACGGCCTCCGGGACGGCCGAGGGGATGACCTCGGGCAAGGCTGACCCGGGCGCCGTGCCGCCACATCTCCCGTCACTTGCCACGGTTCGCGAAAATGTTTCGTAACCGAGGCATTTCCCTCGCTTGTCCCTGCCGTGAATCCCATGTCAGTGTCCCGGCCAGCAGGCAGGCCGTCGGCATCGTCGCGTACGAAAGCCTTTCGCACGAGTCCCCGATCTGCCTCGCTCACCGACGGTATGGGGATACAAGAGAGGCACGACCATGCGGAGAACACCGGTCAGCGGACATCTCGAAAGCCCGCGCATTCGTCGCGTCGGGGCATCCGCCGTCACCCTCGCGGCGGCCATGGCCCTGGCCGCGTGCGGGACTTCGGGACCGTCCGGATCGTCGGCGGGCTCCTCGGCGAAGGGTCTGACGATGTGGGCGCTCAACGACCAGACCATCCTCAAGGAGTCCGTCGACGCCTACAACAAGGACCACCCGGACGCGAAGATCACCCTGCGGCTCTTCGCGAACGACGACTACAAGCAGAAGCTGCGCGTGGCCTTCGGCGCGAACCAGGCCCCGGACATCTTCTTCAGCTGGGGCGGCGGGGCGCTCGACGACTACGTCAAGGCCGGCAAGGTCGACACGCTGACCCAGGCCGAGGCGGGCACGGACCGGTACACCCCGAGCGTGATGCAGAGCGCCACCTTCGACGGCAAGGTCTACGGCGTCCCCGCCAACGGCCTCGCCCCGGTCGTCCTCTACTACAACAAGAAGGTGCTGGCCGACGCGGGCGTCCAGCCGCCGAAGACGTACGACGACCTGCTCGCGGCCGTGAAGACGCTCAAGGGCAAGGGCGTGACCCCGCTGTCCCTCGCCGCGAACTCCAAGTGGCCGACGCTGATGTACCTGGAGTACCTGCTCGACCGGCAGGGCGGCTCCGACGTCTTCTCGAAGATCGCCTCCGGTGACGCCGCGGGGTGGAAGGACGCGTCGGTCACCAAGGCCAACCAGGACCTCCAGGACCTCGCGAAGGCCGGTGCCTTCGGCGACAACGCCTCCTCCGTCACCTACGACCAGGGCGCCTCCACGGCCCTCCTCTACACCGGCAAGGCGGCGATGGAGGTGATGGGTACCTGGGAGTACGCCAACATAGCCAAGGCCGCGCCGGACTTCCTGAAGAAGGGCGACCTCGGCTACACCGCCTTCCCGTCGCTGTCCGGCGGCGCCGGCGACCCGAAGAGCATCGTCGGCAACCCCTCGAACTTCCTGTCCCTGAACTCCTCGACGAAGAACAGGTCGGCCGCCCTGACCTACCTCAAGGACTACGTCCTGGACGGCTCCCAGGTCGACGCCTACCTCGCCGCCGGCAGTGTGCCGCCGGTCAAGGGCCTGGAGTCGAAGCTGGCGGCGGTGAAGTCGTCGTCCGACAAGCAGTGGCTGACGTTCGTCTACGACCTGGTGCAGAACGCCCCGGGCTTCCAGCTCTCCTGGGACCAGGCACTGCCGTCCGACCAGGCGGACCCGCTGCTGACCAACACCGACAAGTCGTTCCTGCGGCAGATCTCGCCCGCCGAGTTCGGTACGAACATGAGCAAGGCGGGGTCGTGACCACCGCTGTTCCCGCCGTCCGTAAGGCAGGCCGCCGTTCGAGCGGCCTCCTCATGGCCGCCCCCGCTCTGATTCTGTTCAGCCTGTTCGGACTCGTCCCCCTCGTCGGCGTGCTGGCGCTCAGCCTCGCCGACTGGGACGGCCTGGGCTCCATCGGCTGGGCCGGCTTCGCCAACTGGGGCGACGTCCTGACCGACGGCGCGACCTGGCAGTCGCTCTGGCTCACCGTCAAGGTGATGGCGGTGAGCTGGCTGGTCCAGACGCCGGTCGCGCTGGCCCTCGGCGTCTTCCAGGCGCCGAAGGGGAAGGTGCGGGCGCTGTTCGCCGTGCTGTTCTTCCTGCCGCTGCTGCTGTCCGCGGTGGCGATCGGCCTGACCTGGCAGGCGCTGCTCGACCCGGCGTTCGGCCTCGGCGCGACGCCCGGCCTGCACTGGCTGGCGAAGCCGCTGCTCGGCTCGCCCGAACTGGCGCTGTACACGGTGATCTTCGTGATCGCCTGGCAGTTCGTGCCGTTCCACGCGCTGCTCTACCAGGCCGGGATACGGCAGATCCCCACCGCGCTGTACGAGGCCGCCGCCCTCGACGGCGCGGGACCGGCGGCCCGCTTCCGGCACATCACCCTGCCGCAGCTGAAGTACACGATGGTCACCTCCAGCACCCTGATGCTCGTCGGCTCGCTGACCTACTTCGACCTGATCTTCGTGTTGTCCGGCGGAACCGGCGGCCCCGGCACCGCCACCCGGGTCCTCCCCCTGGCCATGTACATCACCGGATTCCAGACCCACGACATGGGCCGGGCCAGCGCCGTCGCCACCCTCCTGGTGGCCTTCGGCCTCGGCCTGTCGCTGCTGACCACCCGGCTGTCCGGCTTCACCCGGATGGACAGCCGGCAGGAGGGCATGTGAGCACCACCGTGACCAAGGCCCGCGCCGCGACCGCACCGGACGCCGTCCCCGCCCGGGGCACGGCGACCCCCGGCCCGGTACGGTCCAACCCCGTACCCGGCATCCTCCGCCGCGCCCTCAGCGGCAGCACCACGCTCATGTGGACGGCGATCGTCGTCGTACCCGTCTACTGGCTGGTCGTCACCAGCCTGCGCAGCCGGACCGACTTCACCACCGACAGCCCCCTGGCACTGCCCGGCCACCCGACGTTCGACAACTACCGGACCGTGCTGGCCGGCGACTTCACCACCTACCTGCTCAACAGCGTGGTCGTCACCGCCGGGACCGTGGTGCTCGCGGTCGCCTTCGCCCTCATGGCCGCGTTCGCGATCGTCCGGGGCGCCGGCAGCCGGCTGTCCCGGCTGTCGTTCCGGCTGTTCCTGCTGGGTCTGGCGATCCCGCTGCAGGCCGTGATCATCCCCGTGTACCTGCTGATCATCAGGATGAGGCTGTACGACAGCCTGCTCGCGATCGTCCTTCCCTCGGCCGCGTTCGCGCTGCCGATCACCGTGATGATCCTGGTGAGCTTCCTGCGTGACGTGCCCCGCTCGCTGTTCGAGGCCATGATCGTCGACGGGGCCGGCGACTGGCGCATGCTCTGGTCGCTCGCGGCGCCGCTGGCCCGCCCGGCCCTGATGACGGTCGCCGTGTACGACGGACTCCAGGTCTGGAACGGCTTCCTCTTCCCGCTCATCCTGACCCAGAGCGGCGACAAGGCCGTCCTGCCGCTGGCACTGACCCTCTACAAGGGCCAGTTCGGCATCGACGTCCCGTCCACCATGGCCGCGGTGGTGCTCTCCACCCTCCCGATGCTCGCGCTGTTCATCCTCGCCCGGCGCCAGCTCGTCGCCGGCCTCACCGCCGGCTTCTCCAAATAACCACGTAGCCAGGCAGCCCATACCACCGGGCAGTCGACCCCGTACGACGGCCGGGCCCCGCGCCCGGCCCCGTCGGCATGCCCGCGCAACTCCCCGAGGAGTCGTGAATGACGACCACCATGCCCGACCACGGCGGCCTCCCCCAGGAGGAGGACGGCCGACCCTGGACCGACCCCGCCCTCCCCGTCGCCGAGCGGGTCGAGGCACTGCTCGCCCGGCTCACCCTCGCCGAGAAGGTCGCACAGCTCAGCAGCGCCTGGGAGGACGTCGAACCGGCCGGACCCGAGGTGGCACCGGGCACCAGCATCTTCGACCGGGTCGGCGACCTCGCCGAGACCGCCCGGCACGGCCTGGGCCAGCTCACCCGCCCGTACGGCACCCTGCCCCGGCCCGCCCTGGAACACTCCCGGGCGCTGGCCGACCGCCAGCGGCAGGTCATGGCGCAGAGCAGACTCAACATCCCGGCCATGGCGCACGACGAGTGCCTGACCGGTTTCACCGCCTACGGGGCGACGATCTACCCCACCTCGCTCGGCATGGCGGCCACCTTCGACCCGGAGCTGGTCCGGCGGGTCGGCGCGGCCATCGGCGCCGACATGGCCGAGGCGGGCGTCCACCAGGGGCTCGCCCCGGTCGTCGACGTGATCCGGGACTACCGCTGGGGTCGCTGCGAGGAGACCTACGGCGAGGACCCGTACCTGGTCGGGGAGATGGGCGAGGCGTATGTCACCGGCCTGCAGGGCGCCGGTGTGTACGCGACCCTCAAGCACTTCGCCGGGTACTCCGCGTCCATGGGCGGCCGCAACCACGCCCCCATCCACGCCGGCCCCCGCGAACTCCACGACGTCATCCTGCCGCCGTTCGAGCGCCTGGTCGCCGCCGGTGTGCGGTCGGTCATGAACTCGTACGCCGAGATCGACGGCGAGGCCCCCGCCGCCAGCCGCCGCCTGCTCACCGACATCCTGCGAGACGCCTGGGGGTTCGAGGGCACCGTCGTCTCCGACTACTGGTCGCTGCCCTTCCTGGTGAACGCCCACCGGGTCGCCGCCGATCTGCCCGACGCCGGGGCGCTCGCCCTGCGCGCCGGGATGGACGTCGAACTCCCCGACCAGCGCGGCTTCGGCGACGCGCTCGTGCACGCCGTGGAACAGGGCGCGGTCGACGAGGACCTGCTCGACCGCTCCGTACGCCGGGTACTGCGGCAGAAGGCCGAACTCGGCTTGCTGGACGCGGACTTCGACCCACGGTCCGCCGCCCTGCGCGCGGGCGCACTCGACCTGGACAAGCCGGGCAGCCGTGCGCTCGCCCTGGCCGTGGCCCGGTCGAGTGCCGTCCTGCTCTCGAACGACGGCACCCTGCCCCTCCCAGCCGGCGGCACGATCGCGCTGATCGGCCCGTGCGCCGACGACGTCCGCACCATGTTCGGCTGCTACAGCTTCCCCAACCACGTCCTCGCCGGACGCGACGACCTCGGCGACGGTGTCGAGGCCGTCTCCCTCCGCACCGCGTTGGCCGAGGAACTTCCGTCCGTGGAGTGGGAGTTCGTCCAGGGCTGCCCGGTCCGGGACGAGGAGCGCTCCGGCATTCCCAGCGCCGTGGCGGCCGCGGCCGCCGCCGATCTCACCGTCCTGGTGGTCGGCGACAAGGCGGGCATGTTCGGCATCGGCACCTCCGGCGAAGGCTGTGACGTGGAGGATCTCCGGCTGCCGGGCGTCCAGGAGGAGCTGGTCGAGGCGGTCCTGGCGACCGGGAAGCCAGTCGTGCTGGTCGTGAGCAGCGGCCGGCCCTATGCCGTGGGCCGGTTCGCGTCGGCCGCGGCGGCCATGGTGCAGGTGTTCCTGCCGGGCGAGGAGGGCGGCCGGGCGGTGGCCGAACTCCTGTCCGGGAAGGCGAACTTCAGCGGCAAGCTGCCCGTGCAGATCCCCACCTCGCCGGGCGGCCAGCCGTACACCTATCTCCACCCGCCGCTGGGCGACCGGCAGAGCTTCCTGTCCAACCTCGACCCGACACCGGCGTTCCCCTTCGGGCACGGGCTGTCGTACACGACGTTCGAGGTCGACCAGCTGTCCGTGGACCGTGAACAGGTGCCCACGGACGGGGAGTTCACGGTGCGGGCGCGGGTACGGAACACGGGGGCGGTCGCGGGTGCCGAGACCGTCCAGCTGTACGCCGTCGACCCGGTCGCCCAGGTGACCCGCCCGGTGCGCGCGCTGCTGGCCTTCGCCAAGGTGGCCCTCGAACCCGGCGAGGAGGCGACGGTCCGCTTCCACGTCCACACCGACCGCCTGGCCTTCACCGGCCTGGCCGGCCACCGCCTCGTGGAGCCCGGCGAGATCCTGCTGGAGGCGGGCTCCTCCAGCCTGGACACCCCGGTGCGGACCGCCATCCGGCTGGTGGGCGAGGAACGGGACGCGACGGTGATCCAGCAGCACGGGGTGCCGGTGACCGTCGAGCGGGAGTAGCGGCGGGTACGAGAAGGCGGCACCACCGCTTGGATGCGGTGGCGCCGCTTCTCCGGCTCGGCACCTAACCTCGGCACCTAACCTCGGCACCTAACCTCGGCACCTAACTACGGGTCCACTGCTGGGTCGCGTTGCCCAGTCCCGTCCACAGCTCCACCTTCGAGCCGTTGGCCGTCCCCCAGTCGGTCACGTCGATGACCAGGCCGTTGGAGCGGTTGACGATGGTGCCGTCCACGCGGAACGCCCACTTCTGGCTGGACTTGCCGTTGCAGGCCCAGAGGATGAGCGTGGTGCCCGCGGTCGTACCGTCACCGTTCGCGGCCAGGCACTTGCCCAGAACGCGGAGTTCGCCGGCCGTGGTCCGGGTGATGGTCTGGTTGGCGTTGCCCGAGCAGTCGTAGATCTGGACCTGGACGCCCGTCTGGCCGTTCGGGACGTCGAGGCAGCGGCCGGAGTAGGCGCCCTTCAGGGTGAAGGTGGAGGCCGTGGGGAGCGGGTCCTGGACCAGCTGCCAGTCCTGGGAGCCGTCGGTGGTCGCGGCCGCGACGGTGACGGAGCCGCCCGCGGTCGAACCGGTCATGTAGAGGCTGGAGTTGAGGACCGAGCGGAGCTTGTAGTAGCCGCTGGTCGACGACGCGACCTGGGTCCACTGTTTGTCGGTGGCTCCGTCGTCGACCCACTGGGCGAGCTTCTGCCCGGCCGTCGCGGTGCCGGTCCAGATGGCGACCGAGCGGCCCCCGGCCTTGTTGAGCAGGGTCACGTTGCCGCCCTTGGCGGTCAGGTGCCAGCGTTGCGTGGCGGCGGTGGAGTCGGCCGCGCCCAGGACGAGGTCGGGGGTGTTCCCGGTGAGGTTCGCGTCCTGGGTCTTGCCGGCCGCGGTGGTGAGGACCTGGCCGGTCAGCCGGTTGACGAGGCTGTAGTAGGCGCCGTCGGAGCGGCCGAGGTCGACCTCGGCGTACTTCACGGGGCCGACGCTGGTACCGCTCCAGGAGGCCTGGAGGATCAGGACGCGTCCGGTGCCGTCGACGTACTGCAGGTTTCGGCTGTATCCGGCGGCGATCGGCGTCTTGTACTCCTTCCAGGTGCCGGTGGACAGCCCGGACTCGTTGACCCAGACGTCACCGCTGCCTGCCGCGTTGTAGACGATCCGGCCGTCCGGCATCGGGAGCAGGACCGGGCTGCCGCCGGTGGACATGGCGGCCCCGCCCGAGGGCACGGGCAGCGAGGTGATGGCGGCGTCCGTGGCGGAGAAGAACTTCGTCGGGTTGTCGGAGACGCGGTAGCGGACGTTCGTCCCGCCGCCCCAGTACTCGTACGTCAGCAGCCACTTGCCGTCGGTCGTCGGGGCGATGGTCGTCATGCCCGGACGGCCCCCGCCGATCTCCGTCTTTCCGTTGCCCATGCTCACCGTGGAGCCGGGGACGTCGACGACCGGGCTGCTCCAGGCCGAGCCGCTGGTGCCGTCCCAGGTGCGGTGCAGGAGGACCTGGCCGCCGGAGTCGGTCGCGGTGTCGTTGGCCGGGTCGAGGGTCGGGGCGCCGGTGGTGGTGTTGTAACCGGTGTAGTCGTCCTCGTCGGAGTAGTAGGCGATGAGCTGCCCGTTGTGGGCGAGCAGGTGCGGCTCCCAGACGGGGTCGACCTGGGCGTGGGTGTTGGCGGTCGAGACCCGGCCGACGCTGCCCGCGCTGCCGCCCTGCCAGCCACCGGCGGCGATGACGTTCTGGAAGCTCCAGGTCGCGCCGTCATCCGTACTCGCGTACAGGGCGAGCGCCACGTCCTTGCGGTCGCCGTCACTGGTGGGCGTCCAGCTGGAGTTGGCGGCCTTCTGCTCCTCGAAGTAGTAGTCGTCGCCCGAGACGATGCTCGCGAGCAGCAGCGTGCCGGCGCTCAGGGAGCCGACGCTCTGCGGGAGGACGTACAGGTACGGGTTGGTCCAGTTGCTCGTGTACTTCGCGTACGCGGAGTCGGTGGAGAGGTAGGCGGGGGCCTTGACGTCGGCCAGCTTCGCCCAGGTCGTGCCGGCGTCGTCGCTCTTGTAGATGGGCAGGGTCTGGCCCACCGGAGCGCTCTGGCTGTTCTCGAAGGTGGCCACGAGCCGGCCGTCCGGCAGCTGGGCCGACTTCGGGTAGAGGACACAGGGGCTCTTGTTGCAGGCGGCGGTGTTGTCCGCCGTATACAGGTTCGCGGGGCTCGGCTGATACGCCGACGCGGCCGTAGCGGAGGCGAGGGCGACCACCACGCCTATGCAGAGGGCCGTCGCCGAAGCGAAGGCCTTTCGCGCCCAGGATCTTTTCACCGGCGTTCCTTTGCCACGGGGGTGCGGGGGAGGAAGCCAGTATTCGTAGGCGGCCCGGCACTGTCACCGGCACATTGCGAAAGGGTTTCGCGCGGTCGCGGGTTACGGGGTATTGACGGGGTGGCGAACGGACGTCGAGGTCCGCACCACGAGTTCCGTGGTCAGCTCGATCCGCGAGGAGGCGGGCGGCCGGCCCTGGGCGAGGTCCATGAGCACCCGGGTCGCCTCGCGTCCCAGCTCCTCGAACGGCTGGCGCACCGCGCTCAGCGGCGGGCAGGCCATGGCCGCCACCAGGGTGTCGTCGAAGGACATCACCGACAGGTCGCCCGGTACGGCGAGCCCCTGCTGCCGGGCCGCCTCCAGCACGCCGAGCGCCTGTGCGTCGCTGGCCGCGAAGACAGCCGTGGGCGGGTCGTCGGCCCGCAGGATCTGCAGGCTGGCGGTCAGCGCCTCGGCGTAGTCGAAGTCGGTGGAGCGGACGATCGCCGGATCGTAGGCGACCCCGGCCTCCTCCAGCGCGGCCCGGTAGCCGTGCACGCGGGCCGCCCCGGCCAGGGAGTGCGAGCGGCCGGCGACCATGCCGATCCGGGTGTGCCCCAGGTCCAGCAGATGCTGGACGGCGTCCCGGGCGCCGCTCCAGTTCGTCACGCCGATGCTCGGGATGTCCTCGGACGGGGCGCTGAGCGGGTCGATCAGCACGACCGGCAGCCGCTGCTCGACGATCCTGCGCTGGTCCTCCTCGGCCAGCATCGAGATCACGATCACCAGCCCGGCCGCACCGAGCGCCACGCACTCCTCCAGCCACGCGGAGATCGACCGCCGGCTCGTCGTCCCGGTCACCACGTCGATGCCCAGCTCACCGGCCGCGTCCACGATCCCCCGGGCGACCTCCAGGGTGTACGGGCCGGACAGGTCGCGGAAGACGACGATGATCTGCCGGGGCGTCTCGGGATCCCGCTCCCACGGCCGGACGTACCCGTGCCGTGCCAGCAGTTCCTCGACCCGGTCCCGGGTCGCCGCGCCGACGTCCCGGCGCCGGTGCACCACCTTGGAGACGGTGCTGAGCGAGACCCCCGCCTCGGCGGCGATGTTCGTGAGCAGGCCGTGCTGCGCCTCCTGCCGGCCCTTGCCTCGACCTGTCACCCGATGTCCGTTCCGTACGCCGCGCGTCGATGCGCCGGGCGCACCGCACCGCGTGCCTGGCCGCAAGCCCCGCCGCAAGGTAACGGGGGCCGGTACGGGGAGGCAATACCGGGGACCGCCGTCCACGGCGAACCGGGCCTGTCGATCCCGCTGCCCCTCGTGCATGATGAGCCTCCGCCACGCGGGAGGGCGCACCAGAGGCGCATGTGACGCAGGTCACGGGAAGTCGGTGCCGGGTGCCGCACAGCTCAATGAGGTGAGCACTCCTATGCGAACCCGGATACGGGCCGGGGACTCGAGCGCGTTCGCCGAGCTCTTCGACACCTACGCCCGCGCCGTCTACAACCATGCCTTCCGGCTGACCGCCGACTGGTCGACCGCCGAGGACGTGATGGCCGCGACCTTCATGGAGGCGTGGCGGCTGCGCGAGAAGGTCGATCCGACGGGTGGTTCCCTGCGGCCATGGCTGCTGGGCATCGCCACCAACACCGCCCGCAACCAGTACCGGAGCAACCGGCGCTACCGGGCGGCGGCGACGGCGGCCGCGGCGGCCGAGCTGTCGGTGCCCGACCACGCCGAGGAGGTGGCGGACCGGCTCGACGACCGGGAGCGCCTCGCGACGGCGCTGACCGCGCTCGCGACGCTGCGGCGCCCCGAACGCGAGGTCATCGCGCTCTGCCTCGGGGAGGGCCTGGACTACGAGGCCGCGGCGGAGGCGCTCGGCATCCCGGTCGGCACGGTCGCCTCCCGGCTCTCCCGCGCCCGAAAGAAGCTCCGCAAGCTCGCCGACGCCGAACCGGCACGCCGTCGGAGAAATCCCGGAACAAGTCCCGGGAAACGGGAAGGCGGCGGCCCCGGCCGACAGACAAGAGGCGATCACGCACACGCGATCCGGCCCGCACAGGAAGGAAACCGATGAACGCGAACACGTCCCGGCAGAACGCTGCCGAGCGGGACGAGGGCGACCGGCTCTTCGACCGGACGACGCGCGACCTGCCGCCGGGCCGTCACCAGTTCCACAAGGAGCGCATGATGGCCCAGATTCACCAGACCCAGGCGGCGGAGCGCACGGCCGAGCAGCCGGCGGACCGGCCGCGGACCCGGCGGCTGCGGCTGCCGCGCCCCGCGATCGCCCTCCCCGCACTGGCCGCCGCCCTCGCCGGGGTGGTCGTCGCGGGGGTGGTCGTCTCCGGCGGCGGCAACGGCGTCCAGGACGAAGGCGTCGCCACCGGACCGGCCCTGACCACCACCGTCGGCGCCGCGACCAGCAAGGGCGTACCTCAGCTTCTGGACCGGATCGCGCTGGCGGCGGCCGACACGTCCCATCCGGACGTCAAGCCCGGCCAGTACGTCTACATCGAGTCCAAGTCGGCCGACACCTTCCTGAAGTCCACCGACGACGGGACCAGCCTGGCCGGCCACGAGCTGCACACCCGCCAGGTGTGGAGGTCCGCCGACGGCACGAAGGGCTGGCTGATCGACCCGGCCGTCAACGTCAGCCCCGAGGGCGAGACCCTGAGCCTCCCCGACGAGCAGGGCAACACCCCGAAGGCAAACCTGAACTCTCCGTCGTACGACTACCTGGCCAAGCTGACCACCGACCCCGACGCCCTGCTGGCCAAGATCTACAAGGAGACGAAGGGGCAGGGGAACTCCCCCGACCAGGAGGCGTTCACCACCATCGGCGACCTGCTCGGCGAGAGCTACCCACCGGCGAAGCTCTACCCGGCGCTCTTCAAGGCCGCCGCGAAGATCCCCGGCGTCGTCGTGGTGAACGACGCGGTGGACGCGGCCGGCCGGCACGGTGTCGCGGTGGCCCGGCTCGACGAGACCAGCGGTGAGCGCGAGGAGTGGATCTTCGACAGGAAGAGCGATGTCTTCCTGGGCGAGCGCACGGTCCAGGTGAAGCGGGCCACCGGCGTCGACGCCCTCATCAAGCCGGGCACCGTGCTGTTCACCAGCGCCGTCATGAACCGCGCCATCGTCGACGGCATCAAGCAGACCCCGTCCCAGTCCGGCTGATTCGTCCGCGGTCTCGCCATGGGAGACCCCCGGGTGAACAATCTGGGGGTCTTTCCTGAACGAGACCGGAACCCGGCAGGTGACCCTTCCGTCTTCCCTCATCGGACAGGTGTCGTCGTCTAACAAATCGGCCGGAAATTGAAATCCATACCACCGCGGGTTCCTTCGCGAAGAAGCTTCGGAACACCGCTCTCCCTGTGGCGTCGACCGGGGGCGAGACCCTGGGCCGTGGCGGGTGTCGCGACCCTCGGGTTCCTCCTGGCACTCGAGATCGCCGCACGACGCTACGGCCTGCCGGGGCCGATCACCGAGCAGGCGCGGGAGGTGATCTTCGCCCCCAAGTCAGGCTTCCTGCTGTACGCCGGCTTGGCGCTGATGATGACGGTCCTCACCTGGCGGCAACGGTTCGTCGCCGCCGCCGCCGCGATCGGCATCGACATCGCCATCGCGGCGGTCCGCTGGGCGCTTGACGCCCCGGTGACCGACGGCCATCCCTTCGGCAACGGCGCCCTGTGGGTGATCCTGGCCCACGCGGTCACAGCGGTCACCCGCCGCACCGGCCGGGAACAGGTCCTGCTGCTCAAGGGCGTCGGACTGGGCCTGCTGCTGGTGACCGGCCGCAAGACCGGCGACACCTGGCTGCTCCTCACCTCGAAGACCCGCCCGACGGTACTCGACCAGTACGTGGCAACCGCCGATCACGCGCTGAGCGAACCGTCGTGGCTGGTCGGCCGGATCGTGACGGCCACCGGTCCGGTCGGCTTCAACCTCCTCGACATCGTCTACGGCCAGCTCGCCGTGGCCGCGGTCGTCGTCGCGCTGTACCAACTGCGCCACGTGGCGGTCGAACGCCGCTTCCCACGCCATCACCTGGTCCGCACCTTCCTGGTGATCGGCCTCCTCGGGCCGGCCGTCTACATGATCTTCCCGGTGGTCGGGCCGGTCTTCGCCTACGGCACCGGTGCCGAGCACTGGGCCTCGGTCAGCCTGTGGCCGGACCCGCCGCCCGGCGGTCACTTCCACGGCCACGGCCACGGCCACGGCCACGGCCTCGGCCCCGGCAACGGCCACTGGGCGGTGGCCGACTGGTGGCCGCGGACGACGCCGCCGGTCGATCGCCCGCGCCCCATGCCGTTCGACGGGTTCACCCCGCGGAACTGCATGCCCAGCCTGCACACGGCCTGGGCCGTCGCGATCTTCATCCACTCCCGGACCGGCCCGCGCGTGCTGCGCTTCGCCGGTGCGTTCTGGCTGGTCGCCACCCTCACCGCGACGCTGGGATTCGGCTACCACTACGGCGTGGACCTCGTCGCCGGCGTGGTGTTCACGCTCACGGTCGAGGCGGCGCTGCGCTCGTTCGACCGCGGCTGGGACCGGTCGGGGCTCCGGCTCGCCGCCTACGGCGCGACGGTCTTCGCCGCACTCCTGGTGTCCTACCGCTGGCTGCCGTTGGAGATGGCCAGGCACCCGTGGGCGTCCGGCCCGCTTCTCCTGCTGGCGATGGCCTCGGTGGTCTACGGCTACGTACGGACACAGCACCGGCCCACTGGAGAAGTCCTCCTGAGGCCCCGTCAGCCGGTACGGCCGGGGGCGATGCGGTAGACCGGCACCGGGCGGGACGGGCATGCCGCGCCCGGTGTGCACACCGGGTGTGCGTACACCGGGCGGGTGCGGCCCGCCGCGCATGCACGGCGGGCCGGTACGGCTGCGCCCAGGCGGATTCCCGGTGCGGGAGTAGCGTGGAACTCATGACCGAAGACACGCTGATCGCACACGAGTCAGGGACCTTCGAGATAGCCGGCAAGCGGGTGGCCCGGCTGGGCTTCGGGGCGATGCGGCTGACCGGCCCCGGCATCTGGGGCGAGCCGGCCGACCGCGAGGAGTGCCGGCGGGTCGTCCGCCGTGCCGTCGAACTGGGCGTCCAGCTGATCGACACGGCCGACTCGTACGGGCCCTATGTCAGCGAGGAGATCATCCGCGAGGCGATCCACCCGTACCCCGACGACGTCCTGATCGCCACCAAGGCGGGCCTCACCCGCTCGGGCCCGGACGAGTGGGCCCCGGTCGGACGGCCCGAGTACCTCCGGCAGGAGCTCGAGATGAGCCTGCGGCGGCTCGGCCTGGACCATATCGACCTGTTCCAGCTCCACCGCATCGACGCGAAGGTGCCGCTGGAGGACCAGATCGGCGAGCTGAAGAAGTTCCAGGACGAGGGCAAGGTCGTGGCGATCGGGCTCTCCGAGGTCACGGTGGACGAGATCGAGCAGTGCCGGCGGATCGCGGAGATCGTCACCGTGCAGAACCGCTACAACCTCACCGACCCCACGTCGGAGGACGTGGTCGACCACTGCACGCGCGAGGGCATCGGCTTCATCCCGTGGGCGCCCGTCGCCGCGGGCGAGCTGGTCGAGCCGGGCCGTCTCGTCGACACGATCGCCAAACGGCACGAGGCCACCCCCGGTCAGGTCGCGCTGGCGTGGCTGCTGGCCCGCACGGAGGTCATGCTGCCGATCCCCGGCACCTCCCGTGTGACCCACCTGGACGAGAACGTCAACGCCGCCCGGCTCGCCCTAGACCCCGAAGAGGTCGACCAGCTCACCCGGGCGGCGCGGGAAGCCGCCTGAGCCACCGGACCGCGGGGGCGTACACCGCGGGCGGCGGGCCTCGGTGTGTGCCTATGGTGGCCAGGTGACGGGCGTTTCGCCGTGGCCGCGAGTGCGCTCCAGGCTCCGGGCGCAGGGGCCGACGGCGGCCCGGATCCTGGTGATCGCGGTGCTCTGCTGGCAGGCCGCGCTGTGGGCCGGTGCCGTTCAACCGCCGGTGTTCGCCGCCATCGTTCCGCTGCTGTGCCTGCGCGGTGATGCGGCCTCCTCGCTGGCGGCACTGCTGCTGAGGATCCTCGGTGTGATGGCCGGAGTGGCCCTGGGCGTCACCGTGGTCCACTTCTTCCGGCCGAGCACGGCCGTGCTCGCCGTCGTGATGGGCCTGGCCCTGCTGTGCGGGACCGTCATCAGTTCCGGCACGACGCTGAACGTGCAGGTCGCGGTGACCTCCCTGCTGGTCTTCGCCAACCCGTCACCGGAGTCCTACGGCTTCGCCCGGTTATGGGAGAACGCGCTGGGCGGCGCGGTCACCGCCGTCCTCGGTCCGCTGCTGTGGCCGCGGAACCCGCGCCGGGAGGCGGCGACGCTGGCACGGGAGTACGCGGACGATCTGACGGAGGGCCTCGTACGCAGCACACGCGCGATCGGCTCACCGGACGCCGCGTACGCGAACCGGAGGCACACGCAGGCCGAGGCGGACCGGCTGCGCCGCTACGGGGAGAAGGCCCGGGAAGCGGAGAAGGCCATGCGGTTCAATCCGCTGCGCCGGCGCCACCGGACCGAGGTGGCCGAACTGAGCGATCGGATCGGCCGCGCCGCCCGGGCCGCACCCCATCTCCTCGCCCTGGCCGCCGAGGTCGACTTCTTCACCGCGCGCGACGGCCCCACCCCGGCCCTCTCCCGGGCCCGGACAGCCCTTCTGCCGGTCGCCGAGGCCACCGGACGCGCCCTGAAAGCCCTCCTCGAAGGGCGGGACCCCCACGAGGACACGGCCGCCGCCCGCGCCGCACTCGCCCGGTACACCAGGGACGACGCGGCCCCGGTGGCCGTACTGCTCCGCAGACCGTTCACCAGGATCCTCGACCTCTGTGACGGCGCCCCGGGCTGAGGATCAGAGAGCCGATCGGCCTTCGCCTGCGGTCCAGGTGACGTGCGGGGGCTCGACGCGTGCGCACAGGGGTCCGCCGGCCGCGTCGGTCAGGCCGAGCCGGCCGACCAGCAGACCGCGGTGCGCGGCGGCGGCGAGTAAGTCGGCGGGGACGGCGTCGAGCATGAGCTTGGCGCGGCGGAACATGCTGTAGACGCCCGAGTCGTCGACCGTGCACCAGGACAGGTACACGAACCGGCGGCCCAGACGGTGCTGCACATACGGCCCCGTCACCTCGATGCCGTCGGGTGTGACGGTCGCCGTGCACTCCAGGGTCCATGTCGCGGACACGGCGTCGGCGGGCTGTGGTCCGAGGAGTTCGCCCGGCCGGTCACGGCGTTGCACGGCGACATGGATGCCGGTGTACGCGGGGCCGTCGCTGCCGGCGGGGGCCGGACGGGTACGGCCGGGCAGGTCGACGGCGTCGATACGGATACGCATACCGGCCATCATCCGCCCGCGGCCGCCGCCCGCGGCCGGCACGGCGACCGTATCTCCGCTGCCGGGTTCGTCGGGGTGCCCCTCGTGGAGGGTGCCGGGCCGCTCGATCCGGTGCCTGTTCCGTCCGGTGCCTGTTCCGATCCGGTTCCTGTTCCGGTCCGTTTCCTGCCCCGATCCGGTGCCTGTTCCGATCCGGTTCCTGCCCCGGTCCGCCTCCTGGCCCGGTCCGGTGCCTCTCCCGGTCCGGTGCTCAGGTGGTGCGGCCGAGTACGTCGTCGGCGCTTCGGGGCTCGGTGCGGGGCTGCTGGTTGAGCTTGTGGCGCTCGATGGAGGATCGCCGGTAGACCTCCTTGCGGGCCCGCATGATGTTGCCCAGGGGCGCGTGCTCGGCGGTGACCCGCCAGGGCGTGAAGGACAGCGCGTCCATCTTCTCCAGGTTCTCGGGGCTGGAGATGTCCTGCTGCGGGAGCCGCAGCTTCGCCACCGTGAAGGACGGCGACAGCTGCTCGGGCCACTCGACGGTGGTGTCCTCCACCGGCATGCGCTCCAGGTCGGTGCAGAGCTGGACCTGGATGTCGAAGACGTAGGGCCCCTCCTGCAACTCGGCTTGCAGGGCCGGCCGGAAGACCTCCACCGCCGAGGCCGGGTCGATGGTGCGCCGGACCACCCCGGCGGCGGACGTGGGGTCGGGGGTGATCCGCACCTTGGCGATGTAGTCCCCGTGCCGGACCGCGCCCATCGTCCAGTAGCTCGACAGGAGCAGGTTCGTCGGCGGGGTCTTCGACAGGCGCAGGAAGGCCAGGAACTCGTCCCACGCCCAGTTGTCCTGGTCCAGCGTTCCCTTCCCGGTCACGAACTCGGTGAAGAAACGATGCGCACCGGGCCGGCCCTGGGAGAAGTAGGCCGGCGCGTTCAGGAACAGCTCCTGGATGAACAGGTAGTGCTCGACGGTGTTGCAGAAGAAGACCGGTCCGTTGATGTTGGCGTAGTCGAAGGTGCCCGAGTCCGGTTCGTCCTCCAGCAGGGTCGGGCCGGGGATGTCGAACATCTTGAGCGCCAGTCCGGTGGCGGCGCCCAGTCGTGCGTCGGCTCCGGCGTGGGGCGAGCCGTTGGAGAAGCGGATCAGCGCGTCGTGGGTTCCCGGGGTCGCGTAGATGCCCTGGGCGTACTCCGGGGGCAGCCCGTCCAGGATCTCCACTTCCCCTCGGACCAGCCCGTAGCCCTTGGCATGGGCGTCGCGAAGGGCCCGCCCGGCGCCCCCGGCCTCGACGGACCCGGCGATGTAGCCCTCGGTCTTCTCGATCACCGTCTGCACGTCGCGGTCGAAGTCCGGGGCGTCGTCTTTGACGTCGGGCGTGTAGCGGACGAACTGTGCTGCCATGACTGCGGCCTCTCCTCGGCGGGCGTGATGGACCTCAGGGAGCGGGAATCGCGGTCAGCCCTCCAGTTCGGCCAGCCAGCGCAGGGCACGCAGCCCCGGCAGGAAGCAGTACTCGCCGCCGCGGGTGACCACGAAGCTGGGCAGGTTCCGCAGGCGACGCCGGACCGGCTTCTCCGGGATGGTGACGCTGCCGGTCCCGCCGTGATGCCCGGCCACCGGGTCCTTCTCGCCGGGGTAGCCGATGAAGTTGCCGTCGTTGACCCACTCGGCCTTGATGAACTCGAACTGCCGTTCCAGGTGGGCCCCGATGAAGACGCCGACCAGGCCCCGGTCGGCGCCGTCGTCCTCCAGCACGCCCTCGGGCAACGGCGGTCCGTAGGTGGTGCCGCGACGGATGAGGCGGTGCATCCGCGCGTCGCCGATGATGGTGGCGTCGCGGGGGTTGGTGCGCCGGATGTGCGCACCGGCGGGGCACCGGTAGCCCCGGTCGTCGTTCTCCCGGTAGAGGAAGTCGTTGACGCGGTGCGGATCGGCCGCCAGCTCCGGATCGTCGTGCTCCGGCGCCAGCGCCAGCGGCGCCCCGCTGGGCCAGCGCCCGACCATCTTCGCCGCCAGCAGTGCCTCCTCCTCGGCGCCGGCGCTGTTCGCGCGCAGGTAGCGGCGCCAGGCCGCCACATCGGTGTGGATCTTCCGCACGGCCACATAGGTCCCGTTGCGCCCCAGCACGTCGGGGCTGGGCATGGGCGCCTGGTTACCGGTCTCGTCGGGGTAGCCGAGGATGAACTCCCCGGCCTTGATGGGGGCTTCCTGCGGGTTGGACCCGGGCAGTCCGACGCCCTCGATGTTCGGATGGCTGATGCCGTCGCGGAAGCCGAAGGTGGTGCGTCCGGTCGGGAGCTGCTGGACCGCCTGCCGCCAGATCACCTGCACTCCGGGCGTGCCCTCGTAGGCGGCGCGGGCCCGCTCCAGCTCCTGGTCCAGCTGCGCCGCGTCGGAGGAGAGGGCGCTCAACGCGATATGGACGTCGCCCGTTCCGAACGGTGCCTCCCAGTGGGCCGGGGCGCTCTCGCCGACGTCGCCGATCAGCTCCGCGCGCGCGGCCATGCCCTCGCGGAACGCCCGTGGGAAGCTGTCCAGCGACTCCTGGGGCACCCCCAGGGCCTCCAGCCCCTGATAGGTGAACGCCACGGCGACCCAGGCATCCCGGCTCCGGTCCGCGTCCGGCAGGCCACCCGAGGTCACCGGGAGCAGTCGGCGCAACAGCGCGCGGCCGGCCCGGGGTTCGTCCACGCGCAGGAAGACGAACCTTCCCTCGTAGGGCACGGGCCGTGGCCGCAGGGCTCCGCTCTGGACGTCGTCGATGTCGACGCGCACGCCTGGCACGCTGCCGCTGTCCACTGGGTTCATGGTCGCTTGTGCCTCCCACATCGATCCCTGCCCGGACACCCGCGCAACGTCCGCCCCGCACCAGCCCACTTGGTCCACCGATGGCGGGTGGGCGCGGGGGCCGGTCGTGGCCGAGAGCCGGTCCTGGCCGAGAGCCGGTCGTGGCCGGGTGCTAGGCCGAGGCTTCTTCCAGCAGCTTCTGGAACGCCGGCGTGGCCACCAACTCCGCGTTGGCCGGGTTCTCCAGCGCCGCCCGGAACTGGGGGGTGTCCAGCACCTCCTGGAACGCGTCGTCCACGCGGTGGTCCTTGAAGATCTGCTGAACGGTCAGGTCGGGATAGGCGCTGACGAAGACCCCCGCGGGTGCCTGGTGAGCGACGAACCAGTCCTTCACCCCCGGATCGGTGACGCCGGGGAAACCTTCGCTGTGCGAGAAGACCCTGTCGAAGCGGTCCCCGACCACCGTCTTGGCGAAGTCGTCGATGTAGTTGTCCCAGGAGCCGTCGAAGACGCTGGCGAACATGAACCGGGTGTCGTTGTCGAAGATCACGTGCCGTGCGTCGTGCAGGGTGCCGATCTGGCGCACCGCCGCATGGACCTTCTCGTCATCCGCCGCGTCGGCGAGCGTGGCGAGATCCTTGCGCAGCGCATCCGCGTGGCCCGGCTTGATCTCGGTGAAGACGGTGAACTCACTGCAGACCCCGTCAGACCTGCCCGGGCGCTCGGGGTGCGGAGTCTGGGTTGCACCTGTCGTCGCAGTCATCGGGGAACTCTCCTGCCACGGATCGGTGCGAGGGGCACCAAGTGCCCGAACACGAGGCACCATCGCCCTCACGTCTCAATCCTCACCACGGATGCGCCGCCTCGCATTCCGGGGAAACTCCGGCATCCCCTCGCGGACCCTGGGCCACCCCCTCCCGCCCCGAGAGGCTCCCAGCGGCTCCCAGCGGCTCCCGAGGACAGACCCGGCCGGGCGCAGGAAGATGGAACCAGTGGTACGTGCCGAGTACGTCGTACGTCGTCGTCATGGTCGGCCGGCCACTTCCGTACGGCCGTGAAGACGGCGGCGCAGCCGACCGCACGCCGACCCGCCGACCCGCCGAGGCGGGCCGGGCACCCTCTCGCAGCAGGCCCTGCTCGGCCGGATCGCCCCCCCTGACCCCACGCGGAGGCAACCATGGGCGCAGTTCTCGGTGACGTACTGGGATTCGCGGCCGCCGTCGCGGTCAGCCCGCTCCCCATCATCGCCGTCATCCTCATCCTCGCCACGCCTCGGGGACGTCTCAACGGCATCCTCTTCACCGTCGGCTGGATCCTGGGGCTCGCGGCCCTGGGCGCGGTGATGCTGGCGATCGCCTCCCCGGCCGGCGCCTCCACCCACAACCACCCGGCCACCTGGGTGGGCGCCCTCAAACTCGCCCTCGGTGTGTTCCTGGTCCTCTTCGGCGCCCGGCAATGGCACCGGCGTCCGAAGGATCCCTCACAGGCCAGGCTGCCGAAGTGGATGAGTGCGATCGACCGCCTCACGCCGGTCAAGGTCTTCGCGCTCGGAGTGGCCCTGGCGGCGCTCAACGCCAAGAACGCCCCGCTGACCATCGCCGCGGGGGCCGCGATCGGCTCGGCGGGCCTGCCGGTGGGGCAGCAGATCGGCTCGCTGGCGATCTTCGTCGTGATCGCCACCCTCGGCCTGCTGGCCCCACTGGGTGTCTTTCTGCTCGGCGGAGAGCGCGCCAAGACCACGCTCGGCAACTGGAAGGACTGGGCGGCTCAGCACAACGTCGCCGTGATGGCGGTCCTGTTCTTCGTCCTCGGGCTGAAACTGCTCGGGGACGGCATCTCCGTCCTCACCTCCTGACGGTCGTCCCCACACGCGGGTCGTCTTCGCGCGAGGGGCGCGGCACTGCCGGAGGCCCTTACCAGTAGTGGCGTCGGCCGGCCACCGCGTGTCCCGTGGATCCCAAGATCCAGAAGGCGGCACCGACCACGGCCAGGATGAGGCCGAGGGTCCACAGGATCGATATGCCTGTGACGAACCCGACGACGAGCAGAATGATACCGACGGCGATCATGTTCCTACCTCCTGGAATTCCCTGAATCCTGCTGGTAGTTGCCGGGTTCCCCGAAGTGGCCATGTCATCCCGAAGCGGCCGCATCAGATTCGTCCGGGGCGCCTGCCTCGTGTTCGAGGCGGGCTCTTCGCACGCTCCGCTCAGTCGAGGGCGGTGAGATGGTCGGCGTCGCCGCCTCGCCACTCGATGAGGAAGATGGTCGCGTCGTCGCTCGTGGTGGCGCCGCGTTCCTGTTTCAGGGCGTGGGAGAGGGCTCGCACCACCGCCCGTACCTCGGTGCGGTCGCGGAGGATCAGGTTGGTCCACTCGACGAGCTGCTCCTCGCCGAACTGCTCCCCGACGAGCTGCTCCTCGCCGAACTGCTCCCCGTCGGCCCGGTGTTCCTCGATCAGGCCGTCGGTGAAGCACAGCAGCCGGTCCCCGCGGCGCAGCATCCGCGCGCTGACCACCGGCTCCTCGCCGCCGAAGCCGACTGGCAACGTGGTCGGGCTCTCCAGCCGGTCCACCACGGCGCGGTTGCGGATCAGGAACGGTGCCGGGTGGCCGGCGTTGACCCAACGCAGCCGCCCTGTGGCGATGTTCAGAACCATCATCCGCGCGGTGACGAAGTGGTCCGGACCGAACTGCTCGTTGCCATGGCGCGTCGGCGCTCCTCCAACGACCCCGGCGTATACACACCGGGGTCGCCCTTCCAGGCCGGTCGCACGTGAGAGTGTGCCGACCCGCTTTTCACCCTATGCCTCATACGCGTTTCGGGCATCAGAACTGTCCGGAAAAGAAGCGCGGGGACGGTTCATCCGTCGGCACGAGGGTCCGTGCGGCTCGGGCGAGGAGTAGGCTGAAGTCACCGAGGATATTCCGCGCACCGGCTTCCACGCTCGTGTCGTTTTCGGCGATCGAATAGGCCGGGCCGACTACGGTCGGCCCGGGGCAGGGTTCGCGTCATGACTGCGACCATTTCCTTCTCGCCGACATTCGAAGACCGGTTGTCGTCATCCCTTCCGTCTCCGTCGCCCGCTCGCTTTTCGTCCGCACTGCGCCTGTCGCTGGCTCCCGCAGGCGCCGTGCCGGCTCTCCTGGACGGCGCGTGGTGGCCCCGCTCCCGTGATCTCGGAGCGGAACTCCCCGCACTGACCGCCGTGCTGGATCCGCTGTGGGGGCGGATCACCCGGGTCACCGTGAATCCCACCCACTGGCCGGTCGTTCCACGCAAGGTGCCCGTCGCCGGACATGTGGTGAACGTGGGCTGGTTCCTGGCCGAGCAGGACCCGCACGAACTGCTGCTGCTCTCCTACCGCGTGGGCCGGTGGAACCTGCTGGTGATACCGCCGGCGACGGACCCGGTCTCGGCCGCCTGGCTGATGGCCGCCGCGAGCGACCCACAGGGTAGGGCGACCGCGAGCCGGCTGATGGAGGAGGCGGCACGTCTGCGGACGGTGTCCGAGAGCGACCGGGCCGAGGAGGCGGTCTGGGACTCCGAGGGCGGACGCGAGACCCGCGGCCACGCCACCAGGACCGCCTCCTGCCCGTGCTGACCCCTCCCAGACGGCGTCTTCGCGCGCTCGCGCGATGTCAGAGCGGGGCAACAGGCTCACCGAGTGGCTGAAAGGCCTCTACGGGGGCACTTGGCTCTCTACGGCACGGATCGGTGCCGCTTGCCGAAGGAAAGAGAAACTCGTGTACATAGGTCTGGGTACCGTCGTCGTCATCATTGTCATCGTCGCTGTCGTCATGATGCTGCGCCGCCGCTGACGCCGTCGTCGTGGCCGTTCCATGACTCCCGGGATTCGCCGACCGAAAACAAACAGTGTGAGACGGAAAACGGTGGGCACTCGACCCACCGAGGGACACCCACTGAAATGACGGACGGGATTCCTCGGTATTCACGCACTACAAGGGGAGGTTTTGTATGACGGACATGTGGGGTTACCCGGCTCAGTCGGGCTACCAGACGGGCACGGACCTGACCGGATTCAAGGTCGAGGCGAGCGACGGCTCGATCGGCAAGGTCGACAAGCACTCCGAGGACGTCGGAGCCGCGTACATCGTCGTCGACACCGGAGTGTGGATCTTCGGCAAGCAGGTGCTGCTTCCTGCCGGTGTCATCTCGTCCATCGACGTCGCGGAGCGGACGATCCACGTCGGCCGTACCAAGGACGAGATCAAGAACTCCCCCGAGTTCGACAAGGACAAGCACGTCGGTGACCCCGGCTACCACGAGCAGGTAGGCGGCTACTACGGAGACCACCGAGCCTGACCGTCACTCCGCGGTCCACAGGGGCGGGTACCGGCGTTCTGCCGGTACCCGCCCTTCGCGTGCGAGTGCGCCTTTTTTCAGTGGCCTCGACGCGGGTCCGGGGAGCCGAGGCGCCGTGTCTGCCGTGCATGCGACTGGACAAACACGCGGCCGACCTGGTGGTTCAGATCCGTTGGGCACGGTGCAGGAGGCTGTGCGGTCCGTGGGCCCGTAGCGCGGCCCGGGCGGCGTTCGCTCCGGGAGCCCCGTGGACTCCTCCGCCGGGGTGGGCGGCCGCGGAGGCGAGGTAAAGGCCCCTCACGGGGGTCTCGGGTCGGCCGGTGCCGGGGACGGGGCGGAAGACGGCCTGCTGGTGCAGGGCGGTGGTGCCGTTGTTGATGGCGCCGTTGTGGAGGTTCTCGTTCATGGCCTGCAGGGTGGTGGGGGCCAGGATCCGGCGGGCGAGGATCCGGGTACGGAAGCCGGGCGCGAACCGTTCCACCTGGGCCTCGATGCGGTCCGCCATGGCTTCCTGTTCACGAGCGTCCCAGCGGCCGGTGATGCGGTCGGGGCCGGCGTCGGCGGTGATGTGCTGCGGGACATGGGTGTAGGCCCAGGCCGATTCCGTGCCGGCGGGTGAGCGGCTGGGATCCGCCGTGGTCATCTGCCCGACCAGGGCGAACGGCTCGTCGGGGACCTGTCCCATGGCGATCTGCGAGGCGAACCGGGTCAGGCTGTCCACGCTGTCGGCCACGTGGACCGTTCCGGCGCCGGAGGCCTGGGGGGCCGTCCACGGCACCGGGCCGGTCAGCGCCCAGTCGACCTTGAAGGTCGCGAAATCCCACTGGAAGCGTTCCAGGTCCCGCAGGAGGCGGGAGGGAAGGTGTTCCTCCCCCACGAGCTCCCGGTACAGGGCCGGCGCCGACGTGTCCGCGAGCACGGCGCGGCGCGCGCTGACGCTCTCGCCGCCGGCCGTCCTGACGCCCACCGCCCTGCCGCCCCGTACGACGACGGACACGACCCGCTCCCCGCACCGCACCACGCCGCCGCGGTGCCGCAGCCGGCTCACGAGCGCCGCGGTCAGGGCCCCCGCCCCGCCGACCGGGACCGGGAAGCCGTGGCTCTGTCCGAGCATCGACATCAGCCAGCCGAATCCGCCGCTGCCCACCGCCTCGGGGGCCAGGTCGGCGTGCAAGGCGTTCCCGGCCAGCAGCAGCCGTCCCCCCTCGCCCCGGAACTCCTCGTCGCCCAGGCGGCGCACCGGCAGGGCCAGGGTCCGGGCCAGCCGCAGCCCGCCCGCGGCCCGGAACCCCGCGGCCAGCCGGAGCCCGGAGCGCACCGGAGGGAACGGCGTGAACATGGCCCCCACGAGGTCCTGCCCGACACGCCTCCACGCCTCGTACAGGTCCCGCCAGGCGTCGCCGTCACCCGACGCGAACTCCTCCAGCCCCGCCGCGGTGTCCTGCACCCGGCGCTCCAGCACGGCGCAT
Source organism: Streptomyces sp. NPDC051105 (assembly GCF_040682795.1). Lineage (NCBI taxonomy): Bacteria > Bacillati > Actinomycetota > Actinomycetes > Kitasatosporales > Streptomycetaceae > Streptomyces > Streptomyces sp. NPDC051105. The sequence continues at coordinate 376,065 of NZ_JBFBBR010000010.1, forward strand.
CTCCCGTCCGGCAGCGGGTGGGCCAGCACGCGCGGGGCGTGGCTCCAACGCAGTCCCTCCGCGGCGAGGTCCAGGCGGGCCAGGACCGGGGACACGGCGGCCAGCGGGTAGAAGGCGCTGAAGACATCGGAGACGTAGTCGGGGTGGACCCCGCGATCGCTGCGCACGGCGCCTCCGGGCTCCTGCTGCGCCTCCAGGACGTCCACGCTCCACCCGGCATCGGCCAGCACATTGGCCGCCACCAGCCCGTTGGGACCGGCGCCGATCACCACCGCGTCAGGCACGACCGGCCCCGGTGTGACCCTGCTCGGCAGACTCCTGTTCCACCAGCCTGGCCAGACGGGCCAGCATGCCCCGGTGCCGCACCAGGAACAGCGCCTCAGTCGCCGCGTTGTGGAGGGTGCCTCCCAGCCCGCGCAGGGGGTGCTCGTCGCAGATGACGAGAGTCTCCTCCTCTCCCCACGGCCTGAGCTGGAGGAAGATCCTCGCCGTGCCCAGCGGCTTGAACGAAGCCTCCAGTTCCAGCTCACTTCCCGGTTCCTGGTGGCGGACCGTCGTCACCCCGTCCGCCGACCAGGGACCCAGCCGCATGGTGTAGAGGAGCCTGGATCCGACAGCGGGCCACGCCTGGTCGAGCGGCATCGAACCGGAGGGCCCCACCACCCACTCCCCGTAACGAGCCGGATCGGCCAGCACCCCCCATACCGCCTGCGGGGAACGCCGGATCAGCTGATGGTGGACGGCCACGGAAAAGCCCCTTCCACGGGAGACGGACGACGGGTCGCACAACCGCGTCAGGCGGCACTGGCAGCGCCTGCCTGTGTCCGCACCGGCGCTCGCCCAGGCGGCGACACCCGGGCACGGCCGACGTCCTCACCCGCCATGCGATGTCACGCCCATGGTGTGCGTACGCGCAGGCCCTCGCATCTTCAGCGCCCAGGGCGGCTGCGGTGCGGCGCCCCCGGCCCGGCACAGGCGCGCGCCCTTCGGTGGCGAGTGCCCCCGCCTGCTGCTTGGCTTGGAAGGACCCCGCACACCCCCGACCCGAGGTGTGATCATGAGCATCGAGAACCAGCCGAGCGAGCGGGCCCGGCACATGCGCGACAAAGCCGAAGAGCTGGAGCAGGCTGCCCAGCACGCCACCGATCCCGCGGAACGCCGGCGGCTGACGGACAAGGCCCTGCATATTCGGAAGAAGAGCGAGCAGGAAAACGGCAGGGGCAGCGGAACCATGGACCCGATGTAGACACTGCGGATGATCCGGGCTCGCCCCCCCTGCGCGTGCCCTGACTCACCCGGCACGAGGTATCCGCCGCGTGGACGGCCCTGCTGAGGCTCTCTCAGCCTGGGACCCGGCCGCGCGATGCGGAGCCGGACGGCTCGGCCTCTGGGTACCCGGACGGCTTCCGGCCTCTGGGTACCCGGACGGCTTCCGGCCTCTGGGTACGCCGCGCGCGGCGACTGCCCCGGTCGGTCAGGTGGGTCCGTCCGGGCTCCGGGAGAAGGCCGTGTCGCCGGCCATCGCCACGATCGCGTCCTTGACGAGCATCACCCGCGGCGGGTACCCCTGCGCTTTGTCCCCGGGGTCGTCCAGCGCGGAGGTGCGCCACACCGCCGCTCCCGTGCGACTGTCGAGTGCCAGCAGACGGCCGAAGCGGTTGGAGAAGTAGACCCGCTTGTACGTCGCCGACACCGCGGGCGCGGACAGGCTCTCCACGTCCGTCGTCTTCTGCCAGAGTCGTCTGCCGCTGTCCGCCGACACCGCGGTGACCGACCCGTCGGACCGGACGAAGTAGACGACGCCGTCCACCAGGGTGGCCGCGCCGGTCAGCGGACGAGCCAGCGGCACCCGTCTGACCTGCCCGGTTTCCGAGGACACCCGCAGCAGCGCGTTGTACGGCCGCTCGTAGCCGGCTTCGTACACGTCCTTCGCGGTCTGCGGAGCGAGGAACAGGGGTTGCCCGCCGACCGTGCCGAGCGCTTCCGCCTTCTTGGGCAGTGTGGCGGTCTCGGTCATGCTGCCGGGCCCCAGCTTCATCAGGTCGACCGGGGCCTGGCCGGGCTCGGCGCCCTCCGAGCACAGGGCGTAGGGGACGCCCCCCAGCACCGACGGAGTGCAGTACTCGTCCAGCGAGGGCGCCCGCCACAGTTCCTTGCCTGAAGGCCCGTACGCCACGAACGACGAGTAGTCGGGGGACAGGGTCAGCAACCCGCCGTCATACAGGACCGCGGCCTCGGACTTGTTGATGTCGCGTTGCCACCGCCGGTGCCCGGTCGTGGCGTCGAGGGCCACCACCTGCCGGGTGCTGTCGTCCGGATCCTCGTACGCGTAGACCAGCCCGTCGCGCACGCCGATCGGCTGCGCCCCCTGAGGGCGGGTGCCGGTCCGCCACAGGATGCGGCCGGAGGCCGCGTCGACCCTGGCGACCGTGAAGCCCGTACCGCCGCAGAACAGGGCGCTTCCCTGCGCCACGCATCCGGGGCTGTCGTAGTCGAGAGGGACACCCTTCACGTCGTCCCGCAGCTCTGTGCGCCACGGCCGCCAGCCGTCGGGCAGGGACGCGGCGCGGGCGGCGGGCGTGGCGGTGGCGTCGGAGGCGGTGGCGGTGGGGTCCGCATCGGACACGAAGGCACCCACCCCGACACACAGCCCCGTGACGGCCAGCACCGCGCCGAGGCCGGCGAGCAGCATCCGGACTCGGCGTCGCTGGCCGGCACCGGCACCGGTTCCGGTGCCGGTGCCCGTGTTGGTCGCGGCGCCCGCGAAGGTGGTGGCCGCGCTCCGGGAAGCGGGGCGGGGCCGGGGGTTCGCGGGCTGTCCCGTCGTCGGGGACGCGGTGACGTCGGACTCCGGCAGCGCCTCGAGCATGCGGTGCAGGTCCGTCAGTTCCGGCCGGGCACCCGGGTCCTTGTCCAGGCAGCGCTCGACCACGCCCACAAGCGCCTCGGGCACCCCACCCAGGTCCGGGGTCCCGTGCACCACCTGATAGCCGGTTATGTACGGGCTGTCGGCGTCGAACGGCCCCGTGCCGACGGCCGCGAACACGAGCAGCGACCCCAGCGAGAACACGTCCGAGGCCGGGGTGACGTCTCGGGGAGCGGCCAGTTGTTCCGGCGACATGAAGGGCGGAGTGCCGATCATCCGCCCGGTCGTGGTGAGGTTCTGGTTGTCAGCAGCACGCGATATGCCGAAGTCGATGACGCGTGGCCCGTCCTCGGTCATCAGGACGTTGCGCGGTTTGAGGTCCCGGTGCACCAGGCCGGCCCGGTGGATGTCGCGCAGCGCCTCGGTGAGCCCCAGCCCCAGCGCACGCAGCTCCCGTTGGTTCAGCGGGCCGTCCTTCTCGACGACCTCGGCAAGGTTGAACCCGGGCACGTAGAGCGTCGCCATCCACGGCCGGTCGGCGTCCGCGTCGGCGTCCACGACCGGCGCGGTGAACGCGCCGCTCACTCTGCGCGCTGCCGCGATCTCCTGCCGGAAGCGGGTGCGGAACTCCTCTTCCTGAGCGTACGGCCCGTGTACGAGCTTGACCGCGACCTGCCGTCCCGAGGCGGAGACTCCCAGGTAGACGACTCCCATGCCGCCCGCCCCGAGCCGACCGAGAAGGGTGTACCCGCCTATGGACTCCGGGTCCCCGGTGCTCAGGGGCGTCATCGCCGAACGTCCTTCCCAGCGCCTGCCTGCCTCACGGGGATCAGCCTAGGGCCTGCCGCCACGGAAACGGAGCCGCGCATGTGCCTCGGCGGTGTCCCGGTGTCCTGAGCCGCGCGACGGGTCATCCGTTCCGGACGAGGCCTCAACTCCTGACCGCCCAAGCCGATGCCGCTGTCGCCGCCGGCCTCGCTGTCGACGCCGGCGTCATGCGTATCGCCACTCGTCTCGTCTCCCGCGCGGCCGCCTCCTCCCTGGTCGTCGCCGCCGCCCTCGCGCTCATCGGCTTCCAGGCCACCGGGCAGACCGCCTCCGCCGCCACCAAGAAGGCCCCCTCCGTCGTCACCTGCACCACGGCGAACACCAAGCTGACCGTCACCGAGGTGTCCCGCCCGATCAACCACCTGCTGCTCAAGGCCACCAACACCGGCACCAAGCCCTGCTACGCCTACATCGCCCCCTACCTGAGGGCCGGCGCCGACGCCCAGGCCCCCCTGCCGTGGGCCGAGCAGACCACGCCGCAGGCCGTAATAACACTCGAGCACGGCCAGTCCGCGTACGCGGGGATCACGACGTCCTCCCCCGACGGTGAAGGCGGGGCCAAGGAGAAGAGCCTGGGAGGACGCCCTCTCCTGGTAGTTCACGCGCCGGGCACTCCCGAAGGAATCACGCGAACGAACAAACCCCAGGTCACCGGCCTGGGGTTGCTCTCGGGAACCTGGAACGGGGGACGGGGGCGGGGGACGGGAACCGGACTCGCGCCCCCTCTTCCCTTGACGTGTGTCGCGTGCGACCGCCTGTCAGACGTCGCGCCAGCGCGCGTTGGCCCAGGAGAAGACCCCGAAGGCCATGAGCCCGACCGCTATCAACGCCAACAGCCAGGGGCCCGCCGGGGTATCGGCGAACGTCCGCAGGGTGTCGTCCATGCCCTTGGCCTTGCCGGGCTCGTGCTGGACGGCCGCCGCGATGGCGAAGCAGCCTGCGGTGGCGAAGACGACGCCCCGGGCCGTACCGCCGAACACACCCAAGAACACGACGACTTTACGCACCTTCAGCGACATCTCCGACATCCGGAGGTGCTTCTCGAACTTGCGCCTGACGGCCCGGACCGCGATCCATATGCCGGCAGCGGTCACCACGGCACCCGCGACGCCGACGATCCACTGCCCGCCGGGCCACTCCAACGCCTTCGCCGTGACGTCCTGGGAGTTCTTGTCAGAACTGCCGCTGCCGCTGCTCTTGTCCCCGGCCGCGTAGGAAAGCACGGAGTAGGCGACGAATCCGTAGAAGACGGAACGGCCCGCGGCCATCGCCCTCTTGCTCGGCTTCGTGCCGTCGGGACCCGCCTGCCCGAAGGCGGCCTCGGACAGCCGCCACAGGGCCATCCCGGCCAGGGCGATCCCGAGCAGCCACAGCAGCACGGTGCCGAAGGGCTTTTGGGCGATCTCGGCGATCGCGCCGCCCCGGTCGGCCTGCTTGCCCCCGCCGGAGAAGGCGATCCGCAGGGACAGGACGCCGATCAGCGCGTAGATGACCCCGCGGGCGACAAAGCCCGCACGGGCCGCTGCCGCGACCGCTTTGCTGTTCGCGGCACGTCGAGCCTCACCGCGTCCGCGTGCCGTTGCCGATCCAGTAGCCATGCCCTACCGGATGCCCCCGAAGGACGAGGCCATCCCCGCGCCGGCTCTCCGCTTTGCCGGCACCTACGCGGAATGCACCCCGAAGGAACCGCCGAGACGGCCGGAACCGCCACCACCCCGGCCTTCGCCGCGACCGATCCGAAGACCGTTCACTTCAGCGGACGGCAGTACGACAGACTGGGCACCGACACCCGCTCCAACACGAGCCTGACGGAACATCTCGGGCGTATGCGCGGGCCGGGAGGTGCTGGGATGCGGTGGTGGGCCGGGGGATGGATGGTCGCCGTGGTGGTCGTCCTGGCGGGGTGCCACGCGTCGGGAGGCGGCGGATCGGTGGCAGGACCGTCGGAGAACGACAACTCGGCGGGGCCGTCGGCCAGTGCGTCGGCGCCCGCACCGGCAGCGCCGTCTGCGAGCCGGACCGGGGGAAGCCCGTCGGTGTCGGCCACCGGTCCCTCCCCTGCGCCGGGGAGCTGTGCCGCTGGGCATACGGAGGTCACCGTCAGTCCCGGTGACGCGGTCGAACAGCGGCTCTGTGCACGGCCCGGGACTGTGGTGTCGCTCGTCCTGCGGCCTCGCACGGACGACAAACGGTGGACGGCCGTGCGGAGTTCCGCGCCGGCTCTCGTGCTGGCGTCCGGATGGCGGGTGGACGCGGACGGTACGTCCCACGCCTCGCTGCGGTGTGCGGGGGCAAGGGGCGGTACGGCGGACGTCACCGCGTCGGCGAAGGCGCCGGACGTGGCGGGTGCGGCGCGGGTCGTCTTCACGCTGCACGTGAGCGTGGTGCCGTACACGACGCAGGGGTGACCCCGGCGACCCGGGACCACCCCTCCGACTGCCGCTGCGTCAGTGGCAGTCGCGCACGTCGATCGTGTAGATGCCGCGTCCGTGGGTGGCCGCGTACAGCGTCCTGCCGTCCGGACTCAGCTTGAGCTGGAGCACGGCGACGGCCGGGAGGCTGCCGACGCGCTCCCAGGTCGTACGGCCCGGCGCGCGGTAGACGACGCCGAGGTCGGTGGCGACGGCGAGACCGCCGTTCGGTGTGACGACCGCGGAGTTCGTCGGCACGTCGGGGAGGTTCTTCGAGATGTCCTTCCAGGTGGTGCCGCCGTCGGTGGACTCGAAGACGTGGCCCACACCGGCGCCGGGACCCTCGGTCCAGTGCCGGGAGAAGCCGTTGACCGCGAGGTAGACGTGGTCGGCGTTCTTCGGGTCGATGGCGAAGCCGGCGAGATACCGGTTGGGTACGGTGCCGTCCGCGCCGGTGGCCGGGAGGGTGATGTCGTGCCAGCCGGTACCGTCCGCGTTGCCGACGGAGATGCCGCGGGCGAAACCCTGGTTGTTGCAGGGCCCGCACCAGGCCGCGTACACCTTGCCGCCCGAGGCCGCGACGGCGGTGGCGGTACGCCCGGCGCCGAGGTCGTACACGTTGGTCCACTCGTCGCCGCTGCGGATGGCGTAGCCGTGGGTCTGGACCCAGACGTGCCGGCCGCCGGCGATCCAGGTCGCCGGGTTCTTCGCGTCGGCCGTGATCGGGGCGATGAAGCGGGCCTCGCCGGTGGCGTTGTCGGCGGGGGCGACGTTGTACGAGGTGATCTTGCTAGGGTCGGTGACCCAACCCCCGTCGTTCACCGCACAGTTCTGCGTCACCTGGATGGCGAGGTAGACGTACTCCTCCGCAATGTCGCAGCCGTTGGCCGGGTCGGTGAGGGTGTCGCCGCCGTCGCCGCCGAAGTTGGAACCCATCACCGTGTCGTTGCCGCGCAGGATGGACTGGCCGTTGTCCTGGAGGCCGCCGGTGACGGAGACCCCGCCGTAGGCCAGGTCCTTGCCGATGCCCACCGAGTAGTACTGGAGGGTGTCGATGGTGCCGTCGTTGAGCGAGGTCCAGTCAGTGGCGTGCCCGGAGGCGTCCTGGGAGCCGTTGAGTGGGCGCTTGTAGACGCCGCCGTCGTTGCCGACGTAGACGAAGCTCTTGCCGTGGTAGCTGCCGATCGCGACGCCGTGCTGGTCGGAGTGGGTGGTCGGGCTGCAGTCGCCCGTCTGCTTGGCCGGGTCGATGCTCCAGCAGGGGAAGCCGAAGTTCCAGTACGGGCCGACCGTGGACCAGGTGCTGCCGCCGTCCTTGGTCTCGTAGACCTCTTCGAGGCCGGCGTAGACGTGATCCGCGTTCGCCGGGTCGACGGTCAGGAACTGGTTGTACCAGGCCTGCACGCCGGGCATGTAACCGCTGGAGGTGAGCGCCGAGCCGTCGGCGGCCAGGCCCTGGTAGTCGGCGATCTTCGTCCACGGGCCGGTGGGGGAACCGGACCTGGAGACGTAGATGCCCTCCAGACCGCTGTCCGGGTTGGTGTTCAGCTGCTCCGGGGACTGGTCGATGGCGTAGTAGCGGGAGCCGTCGGCGGAGCGGGCGAAGGTGACGTTGCCGACGTCGTCCGGGTCGGCGGGCAGGTCGCCGAGGCCACTGGTGATCCGGGTCCAGGTGCCGTTCACCTTGGTGTAGAAGCCGTTGTAGTCGTCACCGCTGCGCCAGCCGACCGCGAGGACCACCTTGGAGGGGTCCTTCGGGTCGATCGCGATGTCGTTGGCGATGTTCTTGTACGCGGCCGAGTCGTCGTTCGCGAGCGAACCGCCCGGCAGATAGTCGGGGTTGGGTGCGAACTCCAGCTTCCAGGAGCCGCTCAGCTTCTTCGTGGAGTGGCTCCACACGCCCTCGCTGGTCGCCGCCCACACCTTGCCGCCGCCGAAGCGCAGCTCGTGGATGGTGGTGGACTCCAGTTCGTCGCCGCCGACCCGGCTGCGGGAGGAGAACGTGCCGTGGCGGGGGTTCGACAGGACGTAGACGCCGCTGCCGAGGTAGGCGTCCGCGTTGGTCGTCGCCTCGCCGGTGCCCAGCCACAACCGCCCGGCGCCGTCCAGCGCGAGCGCGCCGGTGGACTGGGAGGGCAACCTGTCACTGATGGGCTTCCAGTGCCCACCCCCGGACCGGGACCGCCACACTCCGCCGCCCGCGCTGCCCGCGTACACGTACCCGTCGTCGTCGGCGGCCATCGCGGCCATCCGGCCGGTCACATTGCCCGAGCCGCCGCTGGAGTTGGAGTCGTAGTCGCGGTAGCGGGGGTCGTCGGAGTTGTACGGCAGGTTCGTGATGTTGCGCCAACCACCCCCGGTGCTCGGCAGCTTGGTCAGACTCGTCCAGGCGGCGCCGTAGGCGCCCGGTGCGACGATGCCGGGTGAGGTGCGGGCCTCGGCGTACTGGTCGGCACCTTCGGCTATCTCGTCGGCCTCGTTGCCGTCGTCACCGCCGCCGTCGTCGTCCCCGGCTTTCGCCTTTGGGCTGACGGTACCCACCGACTGCGCGCGTTCGGCGGCCAGTTGAGCCAGCGCGCGGGCCCCGAAAGGGCTGCCGGCTCCGCCGGGCGCGGCGCCGGCGGGTATCGCCACGAGTGCGGCGGATGCGGTGATGGCACAGATCGTGAACCAACGTCTCTTACGGGTCGGTACTGACACCAGGTCCTCCCGAACGGGCACGGATACAGCCGTCGGGGACGACCCGATCACCCGAGGGAGGAGGAGTCCGGCACTTGGACAGTCCTTGACCAGAACCTGTCACTGTCGATGGCCGAAAGCCGACCGGCCCGCCGCGCCTTGGCGGCCGCCGCGCCTTCGCCGGCCCTGCCGCGCCTTCGCCGGCCGCTCCGGGTCAGAGGGCCGCGGTCCGCCCGCGGGCGACGACCGGCAGCACACCGGCGAGGGCCAGCGCGATGCCGCCGGAGACCAGCAGCGGGAGGTGGCCGTCGGTGCCCCAGGCGAGCCCGGCCCACACGCCCGCGAGCAGGACGGCGGCGCCGGTGGCGCCCTGGTAGAGGCCCTGCGCGGTGCCCTGCTGGTGGTCGGGGACGAGCGTGGAGATCCAGGCCTTGCCGACGCCGTCGGTGCAGGCCGCGAAACCGCCGTAGAGCGGCAGCACCACGAACACCGCCCAGGGGCTGTGGATCAGGCCGAGGCCCAGGTAGCCGATCGCGAAGAAGACCAGACCGGCGGCGAAGACCAGCGGGCGCGGCAGTCGGTCGGACAGCGCCCCCGCGGGGTAGGACAGGGCGGCGTATACGAGGTTGTAGACCGCGTACGCGCCCACCACCCCGGCCGTCGAGAGGCCCAGGTCGTGCGCACGCAACAACAGCAGCGCGTCGGGGAAGTTGACGAGGTTGAAGGCGAGCAGCACCCCGAGAACCCGCCAGTAGGGGCGGGGCAGGGACCGCCAGGGTGTGCGGGCGGCCCGTGTCGAGGAGCCGCCCGCCGTCTCGGTTCGGGGGTCGCGGACGGCGGTGACCAACGCGACCGACGCGACGGCGGGGATCACGGCGATCCAGAACAGCGGGCGCAGCCGGTGGTCGAGCGCCTCGTAGAGCACCAGCCCGACGAGCGGGCCGACCACCGCGCCTGCGGTGTCGGCGGCCCGGTGCAGGCCGAACACCTTGCCGCGCTGTCCGTTCGGAACGCCCTCGACGAGCAAGGCGTCGCGAGGCGCCCCGCGCATGCCCTTGCCGAGCCGGTCGGTGACCCTGGCGACGAGGACCAGCGGCCACGCGGTCGCGAGCGCGATCAGCAGCTTGCCCACCGCGGCCAGCCCGTATCCCGCACCGATCAGCGGACGACGGGAGAACCGGTCGGCCAGGCGCCCGGCGGCCACCTTGGTGATCGAGGCGGCCCCCTCGGCCGCTCCCTCGATGGCGCCGACCGCGACGGGTGGGGCGCCGAGCACCACGGTCAGGAAGATCGGCAGGATGGGATAGAGGAGTTCGCTGGCCGCGTCCTGGAGAAAGGACACCCCGCACAGCACCCTGACGTTGCGGGTCAGCCAGGCGGGGCGGCGTCCGGTCGGTCGCGGGGCGCTGCTGGGTTCTGTCACGGGTACACGATCTCCAGGAAGCGGGCGAGCGCCATGGTGACGTCGGCCGGGATGAGGACTGTCGCGGCGACCAGGACCGCCTCGCGAACGGACACCGACGTGGTCTTCTCCCCCTCGGCCGACGGGACGTGCGGCCCGTACGTCGCTCGGGCCGCCACAGGACGTAACGGATCCTGCCGCGGCCCGTACGTCGCTCGGGCCGCCACAGGACGTAACGGATCCTGCCTGATGACCTCCCTCTTTGACAGGAGGTCCCGCAGCCAAGCATCCACTCCGTAGGCGGCTTGGCCTTCTCCTCCCGAGATGTGGTGGCGGGTGGGTGTCCGGCGCCTGTGGGGAACGGTGGTCCGAGTACTCCGCCGCGCGGACTGCCCTTCTCGTGTGCGCCGCAGTCACCCCCGCCGTCGACCACGATGGCCCGCCCCTGCGGGAGGCGGGGGCTACTTTTTCGAGGCGCGGGCGGCCCGGAACACGGCCAGGGCCTGCCGACGCCGGCCACGACCTCCCACCTCCGACGTGTGGCGCCCGGAGACATCAAGTCTCCGGGCGCCTTTGGAGGGCCGAACTCCCCGTCTAAGAAAGGGCCTTGTAGCCGCTCCAGCCGCTCGCGAGCTGCGCCCGCGGACCGAACGAACCCTTTCCGTCCCCGCTGTTGCGCCACACCTTGCCACTGGTGTCGCGGGAGACCAGGTCCGGCCTGCCGTCGTCCGTGATGTCGCCGACCCCGACGACCGCGTTGTACGAGCCGCCCCAGTTCGACAGCACCTTGACGCGGGCCGCGAACGTGCCGTCCCCCTTGCCGTTGTAGCGGTAGACGTTGTTGGACGTGTCCTGGGCCAGGAGGTCGGCCTTGCCGTCGCCGGTGATGTCACCGGTGCCGACGATCTTCTTGTAGCCCTTCCAGTTGTCGTAGAGCTTGACCCGGGCGGCGAGCTTGCCGGTGCTCGTCCCCTTGTAGAGGTAGACCGCTCCGGTGGACGCGTTCCTCGCGATCAGGTCCGGGCGTCCGTCACCGCTCACGTCGCCGGGCGAGGTGAGCGCGTTGTACTGCGTCCAGCCACTGGTCCCGAGGGTCGTGTACGACGTCGACGGCTTGACCGCCGCCCCGCAGCCCGGCTTGTACAGCCGCAGCGCGCCGCTGCTGTAGCGGACGAGGACGTCGTTGCAGCGGTCGCCGCTGAGGTCGCCGAAGGGGATCGCCGTGACGGTCGTGGGCCAGCCGGTGCCCGTGTACTTGTCACCGAGCTTGCCCGTCCCCGTGCCACTGTGGAAGGTCAGCCCGCCCGAGGAGTTCAGGGTGAGCAGGTCGCCGCGGCCGTCCGGGCCGTCGGGGCTGACGAAGTCGCGGCGCACCGCGGCTCCGCGCTGCAGGAAGCCCTCGCCGCCGGCCACCGTGTTCGCCGTGGCGGTGCCGAGGCCGGTCGCCCTCAGGGTCCAGGTGAAGTGGCCGTTGGGGAAGTAACTCCCGCTCGCCGTCTTGCCGTTCCAGGTCGCCGTCACCCGGGCCGGGGTCGCGCCGCCGGTGAGCGTGCGGGTGGCCTTGCCGTTCGCGCCGCTCTGGACCGAGGTGAAGGTGAGCGACCAGGAGGTGGCCGGGCGGGACAGCACCCAGGCGCCCTCGAAGGGCATCCCCGGGTCCACATAGCTGCCGGCCGACGTCTCAAAGGCCGTCACGGCGGACGGGACGATGCCCGTGGTGGTGACGTGGGTGCGCTCGTAGTCGTCGAACCAGGCGACCAGGCCGGTGTACTCGTCGACCGTCCAGCGGTAGCGGCGGTCCACGGCCAGGCCCTTGTCGGCCAGGCCGGAGGCGATCGTGCGCGTGGTGCCGGTGGCCGCCTCGGTGAGGACCAGGGTGCCGGCGGCGTGGTCGTGGCGGACCGTGAAGCCGTCGCCGAGGAGGATGTCACCGGGGGTGACCGCCTTCGACGTACCCGCCTCGGTGTCGTACACGCCCGCCGAGTCCTTCCCGCAGGCCCAGTACACCCAGCGGCCCGCCGCCTGGAGTTCGCTCGGCACGCAGGCCAGGCCCGGGACGGTCACCGTGGTGAGCGTCTTCGCCAGCGGGATGCTGTACGAGGTGAGCTTGCCGGCGGTGGTGGTAGCGCTCCACAGGGTGGAGCCGTTCAGGGCGGCGGCGCGCACGGACCGCTTCAGCTTCTGGCCCTGGCCGAACTCGCCCACGTACTGCGCGGGGCTGGTGCCGCCGGAGTCGAAGACGGCGTAGCGGTCGGAGACGTCGACGATGTGGCCGCCCCGGCCGCCGAAGTCCAGGTCGTGGCCGCCGATCTCCGCCAGCCGGTCGTCGCCGAGGCTCTCGCCCTCGTCGGTGCCGCCGTTCGCGTCGAGGTAGACGTCCCGGGCGTCGAGGTTCCCCCACAGCGCCGAGCAGGTGGTGCCCTCGTACGGGCAGAGGGCCTCGTAGATCGAGCCGCTCGCCGTGGCCTCGGACGCCGTCAGGGTGGCGGAGCCGTCGGTGGTGAGGGTGCGCACGGAGGTGGTGTCCGCGGTGGCGTTCGGGTCGTCCTCGGCGACGCGCAGGCTGCCGCGGCTGAGCGCGATGCCCGTCTTGGCGTTCTCCACCGCCGGGGTCTGCTGGACCTTCGTCACCTTCAGCGTGCCGTCCTCGGCCTGGCTCACCCGCCGCACCCACCAGTCGGTGGCGTCGGTGCCCCCGGTGACCAGCGCACTGCCGTCACCCGCCGCCAGCGTGTACGCGCCGGCGCTCTCCAGCAGGGTCTGCTGCACCGAGGGGTCGTCCACATCGACCGCGAGCAGCCGGGAGCCGAGCGAGCTGGAGGACAGCGGCAGCAGCAGCCAGTCGCCGACCAGGACCGGGTCGCCGTCGAGCGCGCCCGGGTGGGCGGGCAGCGTGACGACCTGCTCGGCGGCGGTCAGGTCGGTGCGGGACTTCAGGTGCAGCTCGGCGGTGCCGGACTGGTACCAGCCGATGCGGTCCTCGCTCATCACGTAGTGCGAGGCGTAGGTGGCGTCGGTGAACACGGTGGTGGTCACGGCCGACGCGATGTCGATGTAGCGGAGCGAGCCGTAGGTGCTCTCCGACACGAACACACCGGCGGGGTCCGCGGCGAGCACGTCCTCACTCCCGACGCTCGTCGCGTCACCGGTGACCTTGCGGGTGCGCCACCCGCCGTCGACGCCGTCGGCCTTGTCGATCAGGGAGTTGGTGGTGACGATCGTGTCGCCGGCGAGGGCCCGGTAGTAGCCCTGGCCGTACTGGACGGAGCTGTTCCAGCTCACCTTCCTGGAGGTGGCCGTCGCCGGATCCCACAGGGTGGCGTACGCGTCGTTGGCCGTGGCCGGCAGCGCGACCAGGTCGCTGTCCGAGCCGTACCAGGCGCTACGGCACGCGGAGCCGATGTTCGTGCAGCCGGTGCCCGGGGTGTAGACGCCGGTGGCGTTCTCCACGGTCACGGTCTTGCTGGTCGCGTAGTCGGTCCACAGCAGTCCGGTCCTGCCGGTCTGCCGGTGCAGGAAGCCGGTGTCGCCCGCGACGTACGGGCGGTCGGTGCGTGGTGTGGTCGAGCCGGGGTCGACCAGGGTGATCGCGGTGGTGTCGGCCTCGGCCGCTTCTGCGAAACCGCCGCCCTCCGACAGGAAGACGACGGACGCGGCCACGACGGCGACCGCGAGCGAGGAGACGGCGGCGGCCAGACCGCCCCGTCTCAGGGCGTGTCTGCCCACGTGATGTTCCCTCCCCTACGAGGGTCCGTCCCCTCGCACAAGTGGCCGGATCTTACCAAGATTGGGTAAAGGCTGGGGTGCTGTGGTGACGAGAATCGAACTCGCGCTCTCAGCGCGGAAAGCGACGGCGCGCGGGCGGAGGCAGGGGTGCCGACCTGCGTGGACGCCGCCGTGGATGACGTCGCCGGTGCAGCCGATCGGGGCCCGAGTCGCCGGGACCGAAACCCCGGCGGGTGCTCGGGGTGCGGCTGTGATGCGCCACGCGCCCACCGGTCTGGAAGACGTCTCCTGTCGCTGCGGGCCGAGGTGCTTCTAAGGCCGTCGCAGGAGCCCCCTCTCCATGGCCACCACCACCGCCCTCGTCCGGTCGTTCACATCGAGCTTGGCGAACAGGCGCAGTAGATGCGTCTTCACCGTGGCCTCGGCGATCACGAGGCGTCTGCCGATCTCGGCGTTGGTGAGGCCGTCGGCCACCGCGTTGAGGACGTCGGTCTCCCGGTCGGTCAGCGGGTCCTGGACGGGACGCCGCATCCGCGCCACGAGCTTCTCGGCGACCCGGGGAGCGAGCACCGTCTCGCCACGTGCCGCCGCGTGGATGGCGTCGACGAGCTGCTCCCGCGTGGTGTCCTTGAGCAGATAACCGATGGCTCCGGCCTCCACACCGCGCTCGATCTCCGTATCGGTGTCGTATGTCGTCAGGATCAGCACCCGGGTACGCGGATACCGGGCGACGATCTCGGTCGTCGTGGCCACCCCGTCGAGCACGGGCATCCGCAGGTCGACCAGGGCGACATCGGGGTCGTACCGCTCGACGAGTTCGAGCGCCGCGCGTCCGTCGCCCGCCTCACCGACGATCTCTATGCTGTCCTCGGCCGCGAGCAGGGCGATCACTCCGGCCCGCATCACGGTGTGATCGTCCACGACGACGATGCGCAGACCTCGTTCACCTCGTTCAGCTCGTTCCCTCATGCCTCCACCTCGCTCGCCGGCGGGATCATCGCCAGGATCCGTGTACCGTCGCCCACCGAACTCGTCACCGTGAGCCTCCCGCCCAGCTCCGCCAGTCGCTTGCGCATGCCGTCGAGCCCGAAGCCCGTCGACTCCCCCGCCACGAACCCGCTGCCGTCGTCGGTGATCTCCAGCTCCACCCCGTACGGACGCCGGACCAGCACCACCCCCACCGTGGACGCGCGCGCGTGCTTGCGCACGTTGGCCAGGGACTCCTGGGTGCAGCGCAGCAGCGCGATCCGGGTCCGCTGGTCGCACTCCAGGTCTGCCAGATCGGCGTCCACGGCGAGCCCGGTGTCCTCCGCGAAGCGGTCCAGGGTACGGCGCAGCGTCTGCGCCACCGTACCGGCCGCCGCCCGGCCCGGACCCGGCTGCCTCGCCGAACCCACCAACTCCCGCGCCTCGGCCAGGTTTTCACGAGCGGTGGATTCGATCGACCACAGTTGCCGGGCACTGCGCACCGGGTCGTCGGACATGCCCGCCCGTGCCGCTTCCGCGAGGACGATGATCGAAGCGAAGCCCTGCGCGAGCGTGTCGTGGATGTCCCGTGCGATGCGTTCCCGTTCGTCCGCCGCGCCCTGCCGCTGGTGAGCCTCGGACAGCTGCGCCTCCGTCCGCTCCAACTCCTCGATCAGCCGCGCACGTTCACTGCTCTGCGCGACGACCGAGTGCGCCCACAGGCCGATCAGCACACCCACCGCGACCACGATCAGGGTGGACACCAGCGTCTCGCCGAAGAACTCCGCCGACCAGCCCTGCCGGACCAGGGCCCCGGTCAGCGTGACACCGGTGGCCGCTCCGAGGAACCCCATGGAAGTCCTCGGAGTACGCCCGAACATCCAGTAGTGCGGCAGCGTCACCATGAACAGCGCCGCATAGCTGCTGCCCAGATACGCCAGCCCGCCGAGTGCGAGCACCAGCACCGACAGATAGACCTGTGGACGTACGACGGGGTTGCCCGGGAAGCGGTCGAGAACCGCGTAGCACAGCACCACGCAGCCGAGCAGCGCGAGCGCCTTGTACTTGCTCCCGCCGGACGGAGCCGCCGTCACCAGCCCGACGGCCATCGCACCGAAGAGCGCCCAGCACACCGTGTTCCACCGGCGCAGCGACGTGGCCCAGAAGGCGTCGGCCAAGGGGTCGGCGAGAGCGGTCATACCGATCAACGTACGTCGACCGCCAGTTCCCCGTCGGCGATTTGGGCCGCCGCCCCCTTACGCCCTGCCGCCCGCGAGGGCCACCAACTCGCCTCGCCCAGCAGCAGCATCGCCGACGGCAGGACCATGATCCGGACGACGAACGCGTCGAGCAGCACGGCCGCCGCGAGGACGAAACCGATCTGCTTCATCTCGATGATGTGCAGGAAGACGAAACTCGAGAACACCGTCGTCATCACCACCGCGGCGCTGGTCACCACGCTCGCCGACCTGCGAATCCCCTCGAGCACGGCCTGCCGGGTGGACACGCCCGCGAGCACGGCCTCCCTGATCCGGCTCACCACGAACACCTGGTAGTCCATCGAGAGCCCGAAGAGGATCACGAAGAGGAACAGCGGTACGCGCGAGCCGATGGAACCGGTGGAGTGGAAGTCCAGCAGCCCTTCGGCCCAGGTCCCCTGGAAGACCAGGACCAGCAGCCCGAGCGCCGCCGCCGCGGACAGCAGGTTCAGTACGACACCGATCAGACCCAGCACCACGGAGCGGAACGCGTACGCCGTCATCACGAAGGTGACCAGCAGCAACGCCCCGAGGACCAGGGGGAGTTTGCTGTTCTGGTGAGCGGGATAGTCCGCGTACCGGGCGACATCCCCGCTCACTCCGTACTCCGCCCCGTCGATCCGGCCGACGGTCGCGGGCAGATAGTCCTTCCGCAGGTGGTCGAGGGAGTCGTACGCCTGCTCGGAATTACCCAGGTACGGCACCTTCAGTTCGAGCACACTGATCCGGTGGTCGGTCGACGTCCGGATGCCCGAGGCACCGGCGAACAGCGGGTCGGCGTCGGCACGCCGGACCAGCTCGCGCAGCGCCCCGGTGACCTCGGCGGCACGCGCGGCGGCGGCGCGTACGACGACCTGGTGCGTGACCCGCTGCTCCGGGTACGCCTCGTTGAGCCGGTCGTACACCCGCATGGCGGGGATGTCCCGGGAGTGTGTGTCCCGGCTCATCTCCGTGATCTTCAAGCCTGCCAACGGGGTGACGAGCGCGAGCAGGGCGAGCACCGAGACGCACAGGGTGGCCAGCGGGTGCCTGCTCGCCGGCCGCAGCAGCGCGGCCCACACCCGGCCGCCGCCCTCGCCCCGGATCCGGCGCGCCGGCTTGCCGCGTTCGGCCCGGCGCCGGGCCCCGCGCTCGGCCCGCTGTCCGAGCTTGACCAGCAGCGCCGGCAGCGCCGTCAGGGAACTGGCCACCGCGACCAGGACGACCACGATGGTGCCGGTGGCCAGTGAGGAGAAGATGACGTCGGAGGCGAGATACAGCGTCGCGGTGGAGGCCACGACCGCGAGTCCGGAGATCACGACCGCCCGCCCCGAGGTCGCCGCGGCCAGCTCCACCAGCGCCTCGGAGCTCAGCCGGCCGTCCGAGCGGGCCCGCTCCTCACGCTCCCGCTTGAGGTAGAAGAGCGTGTAGTCGACGCCGACGGCGAGGCCGATCATCAGGATGACGTTCGTGCCGACTCCGGCGTCGGGGGACAGGTGCGAGGCCACCATCGACAGCCCGACGGCCGCCGCGATCGACGACAGAGCCAGCAGCAGCGGCACCCCCGCCATGGTCACGGACCCGAAGGCGACCAACAGGGTGACCAGGGTGATGGGCAGCGTGATCTCCTCCGACAGCGCCAGGTCGTCGCCGCGCTGCTGGTCGACTCCCTTGCTGATGGAGGGACTCCCGGTCTCCTGCAGCAGCAGCCCGGGACGCGCCTTCGCCACGGCCTCGGTCTGGGCGAGCAGCGCGTCGACCTTGTCCTTCGCGTCCCGTTCCTCGCCCTTGAGGGCCACCTCGACCATGAGGGTCCGGCGATCCCCGGCCAGCAGCGGGTCGGCCACGCCCGCCACCTCGGGCAGCCGCTTCATCCGGGCGGTCAGGTCCTTCGCGGCAGCCTCGGCCGCGGCCCGGTCGAGGGGGCCCGACCTGGAGGAGATCAGCACCTGCTCGGTGGACCTGCGCTCCAGATGGCCCTGGGCGGCCATCGCCTCCGCCCGGCCGGCCTCGCCAACCCGGTAGTCGGCCGTCGTAGCGCTGTGCGTGCCGACGGCACTGCCGACGGCCAGGCACAACACCACGAACACGAGCCAGCCGACGATGGCCCGCCAGGGGTGCCGGGCGCTCCAACGCGCCATGCGAACAGTGAGTGATTTCATGCCCAAAAGCCTTGCTGCCCTGGGCAGTCGGCAGACAGAGGCACTCGGTTGAACTTCGCGTCCACCGATCGGTGGACGCAGACCGGGAAGGCTCCCGCGCGCCAGGTCCCTCGCACGGCGAACCGTCCGGCAGGGACTCTTCGGGGAACCGCGGGGCTCTTCAGGGAACCGCGGGGCTCTTCGGGGAACCGCGGGGCTCTTCGGGGAACCGCAGGGCTCTTCAGGGAACCGCAGGGCTCTTCAGGGAACCGCGGGGCTCTTCGGGGAACCGCGGGCTGAGGGCCTGCCCGCGTGGATCACCGCTTTACCCGAACCGCGGCACCGGTGCACAGCCCTCCTGATGCCCACCGTTGAGGTCGGCCCGGTGAGGGCTGGGTGCGCCGGACGGCCGGGAACCGGCCCAGCTCCATCCCGTCGCTCCCACGACAGCCGACGCTGTCGTGACCCCGACCGCAGGACTTCCGGCCCGTACTGTCGTGTGGCCACCACAAGGCGCTCCGGGTGGCCCGCGCCCCCGCGATCAGCTGGGACCGGAGCCGCCGGCCGCCTTGTCCGCGGCACGACGGTACTCGGCGTTGATGCGCTGAGCTTCCTCGAGCTGGTCCTCGAGGATGACGATGCGGCAGGCGGCCTCGATCGGGGTGCCCCTGTCGACGAGCTCGCGGGCGCGAGCGGCGATCCGCAGTTGGTAGCGGGAGTACCGGCGATGGCCACCCTCCGAGCGGAGCGGAGTGATCAGACGAGCCTCGCCGATGGCTCGAAGGAAGCCCGGGGTGGTGCCGAGCATCTCCGCTGCCCGGCCCATCGTGTAGGCGGGGTAGTCGTCGTCGTCCAGAAAATCACTAAGAGGGTTGTCCGCTGTCATGTCACCTCGCTGTGCAGCAACGCGTCGAGGGGCCTTGGTGCCGTACGGCACCAAGGCCCCGAAGGAAATTCAACACCATCTGTCGGCCCTACTGCTGTGCCGACCTTCTGTTTCCGCTACCCGGCCCGGCTGAGGGCGGGGTAGCGGGGGATCGCAGCTGCTTGACCGGGGACCACCATCCATTCCGGGGTCTTGCGGTACCCGGCCGAGTGCTTCTCGGGCCGGGCGATCCTGATGGCGTCTGCTCCTCCGTTCCTCTCTGGACCAACACTGGATGAATCGGCACTGCGGTACTGCTGCGGCAGCTCCTCGACATACGAGCCGCCCAGTGCGGCTCCCAGCGCCGTCGCCGTTCTGGGAAACCTTGGCTTCGAGCCTCGAGAGCCGCACTGACCTGCGAACTTCGTGTACAACTACCCGCCAGTTCGTTTCTGCCGGGTCTCGTTCGACCGTGTTCTACGACAGGAAGCATAACCACGCCGAGAGGCAATGTCTACTCTGGCAAGAGTAGATTTCACCCCTATGACGGAGGAGGAATCCTGCCACCTGCGACGATGGCCTCCCCCTGGGCCGCCGCGCGCGGCGCCACGGCGGATGGGGCCCCTCGCAGCTCGGTCGAGAACCGCCTCCCGCCGCCCGTGAAACTGCCTCACCCCCCGCGGCGCGGGGGGTGAGGCAGGCAGCTGAATAGGATCTGCTCTCATGTCGAACCCTGATGAACTGCTTGTCGCTCTCTCCGCCGCGGTGGAGTCCGAGCGAAGCAACCAGATGTCGCTGACCGTGGTCGTCGGCGGCGCCGTCATCACCGGCCGGCTGGCTCCCGAGGCCGTGTGGAGGGAGCGGGTGGCGGAGGTCCTGAAGGAGTCGGACCGCCTCGGCCCGTTCTCCGGCGTTTTCACCGGCGGCCCGCGAGGGGAACGGCCCGGCCGCGGCGGAGATCCCACGCATCTGCACTTCCATCTCGCGCGGATCCTGCAGGGCAGCCTCGGCATCCCGGAGACGGGCGGCATGTACCGCGTCGCGATCAAGGACGTCAGCGCATGGACCGTGGGTGATTTCAGCTACTTCGACCGGTGAGACGCTATCCCCGCCCCGCTGCGTCCCCGCCCCGCTGCTCGGCCAAGGGTCTCCGAGTGGACGAGGACACAGCGGTGGGGGCTCGGCCGACGCGCGTCGGCCGAG